>NZ_JBHWUO010000047.1:0-56696 GCF_042736975.1 Streptomyces sp. NPDC059989 | reverse complement strand
GGGGCCCACGGTCGCGCCACCGGCGGGGGGGGCGGCTGGGGGGGGGGGGGGTGGTTGGGGGGGGGGGGGGGGGGGGCCGTGTGCGGCTGAAAGATCGGGGCTCCGCCCCGGGCCCCGCGCCTCAAACGCCGGCGGGGCTGAAGGTCGCCTCAAGCGCCGGCGGGGCTGGATTGTGGTGCGGCTGGGTGGCCCGTGCGGCTCAAAGATCGGGGCTCCGCCTTGGGCCCGGCGCCTTGGGTGGCGGCGGGGCTGGATAGGGGCTTGAAGGGGGCTTGAGGAAACCGGTGGTGGGGGTGGGGTGGGGTTAGCGTGCCCCCCGTACTCGACGACGACTTGGGGGAGGAGAACGTGAAGATTCAGGTTCTGGGTCCGTTGAGTGCCGAGGTCAACGGGGGATCCATTGTTCCGACCGCCCGCAAGCCCAGGCAGATTCTGGCCCTTCTTGCCCTGTATCCGGGGCGCGTGATGCCCGTTCCCACCCTCATGGAGGAGATCTGGGGGACTGCCCTGCCGCAGAGTGCGCTGACGACGCTGCAGACGTACATACTCCAGCTGCGCCGGCGGCTCGGTACCGCCATGGGGCCCGGTGGGCCCGGTGGTGTGAAGGACGTGCTCGTCACGCGGCACGGCGGGTATCTGTTGCAGATACCGGCCGAGTCCGTGGACGTGCATGAGTACGAGAGGCTTGTGGCGCAGGGTCATAGTGTTTTTGAGCAGGGGGACGACGAGAGCGCGGCGGCCATGCTCCGGGCGGCGCTCGCGCTGTGGCAGGGGCCCGCGCTGGTCGACGTACGGGCCGGGCCGATCCTGGAGATCGAGGTCATGCGGCTGGAGGAGAGCAGGCTCGTCACCGTCGAGCGGCGGATCGATGTCGATCTGCGGCTGGGGCGGCATACGGAGTTGTTGGCCGAGTTGACGGAGCTGATCGCTCGGCATCCGCAGCATGAGGGGCTGCACTCGCAGGCGATGGTCGCGCTGTACCGGTCGGGGCGGCAGGCGACGGCCCTCGACGTGTACCGCAGGCTGCGGGGGCGGCTGATCGAGGACCTGGGCGTGGAGCCGTCGCCGCAGCTGCAGCGGCTGCACCAGGCGATGCTGACGGTGGATCCGGCGCTGGACGTGCAGGCGGGGCCCAAGCGGGGGTCGACCTTTGATCTGTATGCCGTCTGAGCGTGCGGCTTGGCGGCTTAGCATGGTGTGTGAGCGATCTTGGTGAGGGGCTGCGGGAGTTTCGGCTCGACGTGGCGCAGTCGGAACTGGACGACCTGCGGGAGCGGCTGGCGCGGGTGCGGTGGCCCGACGAGCTGCCCGGGGCGGGATGGGCGTACGGGATTCCGCTCGGGGAGATGAAAGAGCTCGTTGGCTATTGGCGCTCGGAGTACGACTGGCGGGCGGCCGAGGCGCGGTTGAACGCCTGGCCGCAGTTCACCACCGTCATCGACGGAGCGCGCGTGCACTTCGCGCACGTGAGGTCGCCCGAGCCGGGTGCCAGGCCGCTGTTGATGACGCACGGGTGGCCGGGGTCGTTCGTCGAGTTCCAGCGGGTCGCCGGTCCGCTGACCGATCCGCGGGCGCACGGCGGGGATCCCGCCGATGCCTTCCACCTGGTGATGCCGCACATTCCCGGCTTCGGGCCGTCCGGGCCTACGGCCGAGGCGGGCTGGGAGTTCAAGAGGGTCGCGCGGGCCTTCGGGGTGCTGATGGAGCGGCTCCGGTACGAGAGATATGGGGTTCAGGGCGGTGACTGGGGGGCCGCCGTTTCCAGGGAGTTGGGGCGGATCCGGCCCGAGCGGGTGGTGGGGGTGCACCTGAACCTGCTGCCGGGGGGCGGGGCCACCGAGGAGCCGCGGCCCGAGGAGCTGGCCGCGCTGAGTCCCGATGAGCGGGAGCGGACGGTCGCCAGCTGGGAGCGGTACCGGAGCTGGGCGCGCGAGCGGCAGGGGTACGCCGACATCCAGGCGACCCGGCCGCAGACCCTCGCGTACGGGCTGAACGACTCGCCGGTCGGGCTGCTGGCCTGGATCGGGGAGAAGTTCGCCGAGTGGAGCGATCCGCGGTGCCCGATCGACCGGGACCAGATGCTGACCAACGTGATGCTGTACTGGGTGACCGGGACTGCCGGTTCCGCCGCCCGGATCTATTACGAGCGGGCGCACGCCGACTATGCCGGGCAGCCGCCCGAGGTGTCGCGGACGCCGACCGCCCTCGCCGACTTCCCCCGGGACAACTTCATTCCGCTGCGGCACGTTGCCGCCCGGACGGACCGCATCGTGCGCTGGACCTCGTACGACCGGGGCGGGCACTTCCCCGCGATGGAGGTGCCGGAGCTGCTCGTCGAGGACGTGCGGGCCTTCTTCCGTCCGCTGCCGCGCTGACCCCCGGTGTTTTTCCGGGTCAGGCCTGGGCCGTGCCCGCGCGGGAGATGGCGTCCAGGGCGGCGGGCCACGGGAAGTGGGGCGGGGCGTCCTGGCCGGCCGGGCCGGGGATGAAGCCGCCGTCGCCGAACAGGACCTCGACCCCGGCGGCGCGCAGGACGGCCAGGGACTGGTCGAACTGGGGGTGCGCGGCGAGGGCCGTGTTGGTGCAGGGCATGGCGACGGCGGGGGTGCCCTTGCCGATCGCCTCGGCGGCGACACCGACGGTGAAGCGGTCCGTGAGGCCGAGGGCCCAGGCGTTGACCGTGTTGAAGGTGGCGGGGGCGAAGACCAGGGCATCGGCCGGCGGCCATACGTCGTCCTCCCCGGGCAGCTTGTACTGCCAGCGCACCGGGTGGCCGGTCAGGGCGGCGAGTCCGTCGAGGCTTCCGGCCAGCCAGTGCGCCGCGGTGGGGGTGAGACCGAGGCACACGTCCCAGCCGCGGGCCTGGGCGTCCTCGATCACGTGGGCCACGTCGAAGACGGGCGGGGCGGCGGAGCAGAACAGGTACAGAATCCTCGTGGTCATACGGTCATATGATCATATTGCTTGACCTCAACCATGCTTGAGGAAGCATGATCGGATCCATGAGCGAAAACGAACTCACCACAGAGGCAGAGGCAGCGGCAGTCCGGGCGATCGCGGAGGTCGTCGCCACCGTCGAGCGCACGCAGCAGGCCAAGGACGCCGAGGGCTTCCTCGCCCTCTTCCACCCGGACGCGCTGTGGACCACCGCGCACGGGAAGGTCCTCATCGGATACGACGCGATAGCCGAGTTCACGCGGGCGGTGCTGCCGGCGGCGAGCTGGGACGGGAAGGTCACCTACGAGATCGTCCACACGCAGTTCCTGCGCCCGGACGTGGCCGCGGTGAAGGTGCGCCAGGTCTACCACGGGGCGGACGGGGACAGCGGCGAGGGCGCTCCGCTGTACGTGCTGACTCGGGCGCAGGACGGCCGCTGGCTGCTGACGGCGTGCCAGAACACGCAGGTGGTGGTCGAGGACCCGGCGTAGCTCGGGCCACGTCCCGGGCCGTGTCGCGGGTCACGTCTTCGGCCAGCCGATGTCGTCGTCCGGCTGCTCGTCCTGCGGCGTACAGGAGGAGCGGCCGGTGGCTGCCGGGGCCGGGGTGTGTGCTGCGGGCGTCCAGGACGCGCGGGATGCGCACACCGATGGCCTCATCGTCGACTCCAAGGCGCTGAATACACGAGAAGAACAGGGCGCCGGCCGGTCGGACGGCCGGATTCTGGAGAGTCTGCCTCGACGGACTCGAGGACCGCTCGACGAGTGCATGAGGTCCGCACGAGGTCGGGACGAGACCGGTCGGGAATCCGTGGCAAAGGTTTGCCCGGCTGTTGCCGGGGACCCTACGCTCGGTGCCGGTTCCCGACAGATTCCTTGCCCGCGACCTCAGGGATGCTCATGCTGCGACAGCCCGCGTTCGGACACCGCCTGAGGAAGCTCCGGCTGGCCCAGGGCCTGTCGCAGACCGCGCTGGCCGGCGAGGGGATGTCCACCGGCTACCTCTCCCGCCTGGAGTCCGGGGCGCGTCAGCCCACCGACCGGGCCGTGGGCTACCTGGCCGGCCGACTGGGCCTGGACGCCTCCGACTTCGAGGAGCCGGCGACCGGCTCCCTGGCCCACGCCCTGACCCTCGCGGCGTCGACCGGGTCACCCGACGCCATCGAGGCGCTGCGCCAGGCCCTGGCCGCCGAGGGGCACGAGAGCCCCGTACTGCGCTGGCAGGCGCTGTGGCTGCTCGCCCGGGCCGCCCGGGTCCAGGGCGACCACGCGGTCGAGCGGGAGCGGCTCTCCCAACTGGTCGCGCTCGGCGAGGAAGTGGGCGTCAGCGAGCTGCGGGTCCGCGGCCTGACCCGGCTCGCCCGCTGCCTGCGCTCCATCGGCGAGATCAACCCGGCCGTGGACGCGGCCGTCGAGGCGCACCGGATCGCGCTGCGCGAGGAGCTGGGCGTGGAGGACCGGGCCGCCGCCCTGCTGGCGCTCGTCTCCGTACAGGCCGAGGCGGGCCGGATGGGGGAGGCCCGGGTGCACGCGGACGAGCTGACCGCCCTCGTCGAGGGCCGCTCCGACGCGCTGTGGGCCGAGGCCATGTGGACCGCCGCCGCCGTCCGCATGCGCCAGGGCGACTATCCCGGCGCGCAGGCCTGCCTGGACGACGCCCTCGACCGGTTCGGCAGCCAGGAGGACCTGATCCTGTGGATCCGGCTGCGCCTGGCCACCGGCCGGCTGCACCTCCAGAAGATGCCCGTCGACCCCGTACAGGCGCGGCGCCGCGCCGAGGAGGCCGAGGCCGCCCTCGCCTTCGTGGGCACACCGGCCCTGCGGCAGGACCTGACCGCCCTCAAGGCCGATCTCGCCTTCGCCACCGGCCGCTACGACGATGCGCGCGCCCTGCTCGGCGAACTGGCCGCCGACCAGCCGAGGATGACGTACCGCGGGCAGGTGCGGCTGGAGATCCTGCGCCATCAGCTGCTGATCCTCGGCGGCGACCCCTCCGGCATCCAGGGGCTGCGCGCCCTGGCCCAGCAGGCCCAGGAGGACGCCAACATCGACCTCGCGGCCGAGATCTGGCGGGTGCTGGCCGATGCGCTGACCGAGGCGGGGCAGGCGGGGCAGGCGGGGCAGGCGGGCCGGACCGGTCCGGTCCCGGCCTTCGGGGGTTGAGGAAGGCTCGAGTCCCCTGGTGCAGGCTTGGGCGCACCCGCACAAACGATCAGGGGAGGTGCCTCTCATGTCGTCGCAGCGCGTGCACGCGAGCGAGCGGACGGCGTGGATCGCCGCCCCGGCCGGTGTGGTCTACGGGCTGCTGGCCGACGCCGTGCGCTGGCCCCTCCTGCTGCCCTCGCCCGTCCACGTCGAGCGGATCGACTTCGACGGCGTCCGCGAACGGCTGCGGCTGTGGGACGTGGCGGGCGAGCGGGTCCGGTCCTTCCACCTGCGCCGGATGCTGCACCCGGGGTCGAGGACCGTCGAGTTCGAGCAGGAGGACACCGTCCGCCCGGGCGCGCCGACGACCGGCACCTGGACGGTCGAGGCGCGCGGGGATGCCGAATCCCTCGTGACGCTGCGCCAGGAGCACACCGTGGAGGCCCTGCCCGCCGCCGCCACCGCGCGCAGCCGCCAGGAGTGGGAGGCGGAACAGGCCGCGCAGCTCGCCCACCTCAAGGCGGCCGCCGAGCGCTGGGAGCGCCTGGACGAACTGCTGCTGTCCTTCGAGGACAGCGTGCACGTCGACGGCCCCGCCGAGCTGGTCTACGACTTCCTCCACCACATCGAGGACTGGCCGGAGCGGATCCCGCACGTGGAGTCGGTGAGCGTGGTCGAGGACGTGCCCGGCGTGCAGGTGGCCGCCGTGGACACCTGCGCCACCCCCGACGGGCGGACGGCCGCCACCCGGGCGGTGCGGCTGTGCTTCCCCTCGGCCGCCCGGATCGTCTTCAAGGAGCTGGTGACGCCCGAGCCGATCGCCGCGCACACCGGCGAATGGTCCCTGATCCCGGAGGGGGACGGCGTACGGGTCGTCTGCGCCCGGCAGGTGATGCTGCGGGACGAGGCCGCCCGGCAGGTCCCGGGGACCGCGACCGGCCTCGTGGAGGCGCGCCGGTACGTGCGGACGTGGCTGGGGCGGGCGAGCACCGAGACGCTGCGCCTGGCCAAGTGGCGGGCACAGACCACCACCACCGTGCGCCGGCTGCGATGAGTACGAGAGGGAGGCCCTGGATGGCATCCGCCCGGCCGGCCGCGGAGGCTCTCGACGCGCCCCTGTACGTCCCCGGCCCCGAGGGCCCCTGGGAGGAGGTGGGCGACCGGCTCGACGACGTGGGCCGGGCAGTCGTCTGCACCACCTGGGGCCAGTGGCTGACCGCCGTGCTGCTCGACCCGGCGCTGCGCCCGCTGCTCGGGGACGACTGGCCGCGCTTCCGGCAGACGCCGGCCGCGGCCGGGCGGATGCGGTTCGCCGTATCGCGCTTCGTCATGAAGTACACCGCCGCCACCGCCCTGGAAGTGCCCGCGCAGACCCTGGACCTGGACTACGGGCTGGGCGGGCGGCCCGTCCTGCGGGGGCAGAGCGCCGGGGTGGAGGTCAGCCTGGCGCATGCCGGCGAGCTGATCGTGGTCGGTGTCAGCCGCACCGGGCCGATCGGCGTGGACGTGGAGCCCGCCGACCGGGCCGTTTCCGTAGGGCTGCTGCGCGGCCACGTGTGCACGGCGCAGGAGGCGGCCGTGCTCGACGCGCTGCCCGAGGGCGAGCGCCGGGCGCGGCTGCTGTGGCTGTGGACCCTGAAGGAGGCCTACACCAAGGCGCTCGGGCACGGGGGGCGCCGCCGCTTCTCCACCTTCGGCTTCGGCCTCGACGGCCGGGGCCGCGTGGTCCTGACGGAGGCGGCGGACGCGCAGGACGCGCGGCCCGTGGCCGGGGAGTGGAGCTTCGCCACCCATCTCGTCCAGGACCGCTACCTGGTGAGCGAGGCGCACCGGGCGCGCCCCTGACCGGCCCCGGTGGCGGGTGGGTCGGCTCGGCGGTTTAGGCCGCGAAGAGGTCGAAGGTCGAGGTGTGCCGCGGTCCGGCGAGCACGTCGAGCTGCGGGTCGACGGCCAGCATGGCCTGGTGCAGGCGCTGCAGCTGGGGTGACGGCTCCACGCCGAGGTCCTCGATCAGCCGGGCCCGCAGCCTGCGGTACACGTCCAGGGCCGTCGCCTGCCGCCCCGACCGGTACAGCGCGACCATGACCTGCGAGTGGAGTCCCTCGTGCTGGGGGTGGCGGGCGGTCAGCTCGGTGAGTTCGGCGATGAGTTCGGAGTGCCGGCCGAGCCTCAGGTCGGCGTCGATCCGCCGCTCCACCGTGACGAGGCGGCTCTCCTCCAGGCGCATGACCTCGATGTCGAGGATCGGCCCGACCCGTACGTCGACCAGTGCCGGGCCCCGCCACAGGTCCAGCGCGGCCCGCAGGCGGGCGGCGGAGACCTGGTCGTCGCCCGATTCGAAGGCGGACTGGCCCTCGCGGACGAGGCGGTCGTAGTCGTGTACGTCGACGCTTTCCTCGGGGATCTGCAGCAGATAGCCGCCGTGCCGGGTGGCCAGCACGTCCTTGGCGCCGCCCGGGGCGTCGGGGCCCATCGCGGTGCCCAGTTTCCTGCGTAATTGGAGGATGTACGTCTGGAGGGTGGTCAGCGCGCTCTGCGGCGGCTGGGTTCCCCAGATTTCCTCCATGAGCGTGGGAACGGGTATGACGCGTCCGGGATACAGCGAGAGGAGCGACAGCACCTGTCTCGGCTTTCCCGCGGTCGGAACGATGGATCCCCCGTTGACCTCGGCACTCAACGGACCCAGAACCTGAATCCTCACGGTCTTCCCTCCGCACTCGTCGAGTCACCCGGCATTTCTGCCACCGGTGGCGAAGGAACTGCCCCCGTGCCGCGCACGCTAGCCGGGGTAGACGTTTTCCATCCCTTTCCTTTAGTGGATTTCGAGCCACCTTCGGTTACGGCCAGTCGATCTGTCCGGTGGCCGGGCCGCCGGCAGCCGGGGCGGTGGTCGAGGTCGGCGCTACGGGCCAGTCGATGTCCCCGCCGTCGGCCTGGGCGGCGCCGCCCGCGGTGAGAACGGCGGCGCAGGCGAGGGCGGCGGTGGCGACGAGGCGGGCGATGTTCTTCATGGTGACTCCTCCGTGGCAACTGTTTGATTCTTCTTGGCAAGTCCTCTGCCAAGAAGCTTGGCAACGCCTGCTTGGAATTCGCTCGGCAATCGCTTGAGGTGGAGTGGAGGAGCCCGCTGAAAGTGCTCTGACCTGCAGGGAAGTTGACGGGAAAGGGGTCGGAAAGGGCATTGCCAAGAGTTGCCAAGGGGCCTGGAACTAGAGTCTCGCCGGAGCGGCCGTTGCCCGATATTGCCAAAGCTGCCAACCGCTGGGCAATGTATTGCCAAGCCTGTTGGCAATGCTTGGTACATGAGGGCCGTGAACGTGCGGCGGCCCCGACAGCGGGGGGAGGCCCCTCACATGAACGCGCCGACGTACCACGGGGAACGAACGGCCCACCTGAACACCGCGGGCACGGGCCGCATGCCGGACGACGTCCTCGCCGTCCTCGCCGACTGCACCGCCCTCGACGACCGCTTCGGGCAGGCCGCGCTGGAGGAGAGCCTCGGCGACGTCCTGCACACGCAGGTCCACGAGCGCATCGGCGGCCTGCTGGGCGTTCCCGCCGGCGACACGGTGCTCGCCGCCGGCGCGGCCGAGGCCTTCGAGGCCGTCGTCTCCGGGATCGCCCTCGGCCCGAGCGACCGGATCTGGACGACGCCCCACGAGGGCGTCGCCAACCTGACCGCCCTCCACGCCCTGCGCGACCGCACCCGGTGCGCGCTGGAGGTCGTCCCGCTGCGCGCGGACGGCGGCCTCGACCTGGACTGGATGCGGGCCCACCTCGACGAGGACGTCGCCCTCGTCTCCGTCGTCCACGTCTCCTCGGCCTGCGGAACCGTCAACCCGGTCGAGGCCGTCGGCCGGCTCCTCGCCGGCCACCGGGCCCGCTACGCCGTCGACGCCTCCCACTCCGTCGGCCAGCTCCCCGTCGACGCCGCGCGCACCGGCTGCCACCTGCTCACCGCGGACGGCTGGAGGTTCCTGCGCGGCCCGCAGGGCGTCGGGTTCGCGTACGTCGTCCCCGGCCTGTGGGACGGCCTCGCGCAGGCGCCCGCGCCGGCCGCCGTCGCCGCGCTGAACACCGCCCTCGCCCGGCACACCGACGCGGATTCTCTCCCGTACGGGGACCACCCGTACGAGGACCTCCTGCCCCGGCTGCGCGCCGCCGTCGAGGGGACACCCGGGATGGAACTGCTCGCATCGGGACCGGAGCAGGCCGGCATCCTCGCCTTCCGGCACGGCGAGATCCCCGCCGCGGCCATCCGCCGGGGCCTGGCCCGGCGCGGGGTCGTCCTGTGGAAGACCGTCGCGCACGAGAACCCGCTGCACCCGGCCGGGCAGGACGGAGCCACCGCGCTCCGCGCGTCCGTCCACCGCGACAACACGGCCGAGGACATCGACCGCTTCCGGCAGGCGCTCGGGGAGGTCCTGCTGGAGGAGCGGCGGGCCGCAGCCCCCGCCGGAATCGCAGAAGCCGTCGGAGCCGTCGAAGCAGCCGATTTCGGCCCGCCGTCCCCGTACCGCGCGCGACCGGTCAGGCGGCGCGGCCACCTCACGCTGCACCGGGCGACCTGAGACCCGCCAACTTCAGACCTGGAGGAGCCCCATGACCATCAGCGACGCGCCACCCCTGCCGGCCCTCGACCGTGCCGCGGAACTGGCCGCCATCAAGGCCCAGGCGGTGGCCGGCCCGGACGAGCGGGCCACCGAACGGCAGCACGCCAAGGGCAAGCTCACCGCACGCGAGCGGATCGGCCTGCTGCTCGACGAGGGCTCGTTCCACGAGATCGAGGCCCTGCGGCGGCACCGCGCCGTCGGATTCGGGCTGGAGGGCAAGAAGCCCTACACCGACGGCGTCGTCACCGGCTGGGGCACCGTGGACGGCCGCACCGTCTTCGTGTTCGCGCACGACTTCCGCATCTTCGGCGGCGCGCTCGGCGAGGCGCACGCCGAGAAGATCCACAAGGTGATGGACCTGGCCCTCGCGGCCGGCGCGCCCCTGGTCTCGCTCAACGACGGCGCGGGCGCCCGTATCCAGGAGGGCGTCTCCGCGCTCGCCGGCTACGGCGGCATCTTCCAGCGCAACACCAAGGCGTCCGGCGTCATCCCGCAGATCAGCGTGATGCTGGGCCCGTGTGCCGGTGGCGCCGCGTACTCGCCCGCGTTGACGGACTTCGTGTTCATGGTGCGGGACACCTCGCAGATGTTCATCACCGGTCCGGACGTGGTCCGTGCGGTGACCGGTGAGGAGATCACCCAGAACGGCCTCGGCGGCGCGGACGTGCACGCCGCGATCTCCGGAGTGGCCGCCTTCGCCTACGAGGACGAGCCGAGCTGCCTGGAGGACGTACGGCACCTGCTCTCGCTGCTGCCCGCCAACAACCGCGAGACACCGCCGCGCGAGCACACCGACGACCCGGCCGAGCGGCGCACCGACGCGCTGTCCGCCCTCGTCCCGGCCAACCCGCAGCAGGCGTACGACATCCGCAAGGTCATCGAGGAGATCGTCGACGACGGCGAGTACTTCGAGGTCCAGCCGGCCTGGGCGACCAACGTGGTGTGCGCGCTCGCCCGGATGGACGGGCACGTGACCGGCTTCGTCGCCAACCAGCCCGCCAGCCTCGCCGGGGTGCTCGACATCCACGCGAGCGAGAAGGCGGCCCGCTTCGTGCAGTTCTGCGACGCCTTCAACATCCCGCTGGTCACCCTCGTCGACGTGCCCGGCTTCCTGCCGGGCGTGGACCAGGAGCACGGCGGCATCATCCGGCACGGCGCGAAGCTGCTGTACGCCTACTGCAACGCGACCGTGCCGCGGATCTCGCTCGTCCTGCGCAAGGCGTACGGAGGCGCGTACATCGTCATGGACTCGCGCTCCATCGGCGCGGACCTGGCGCTGGCCTGGCCGACCAACGAGATCGCGGTGATGGGAGCGGAGGGCGCGGCGAACGTCATCTTCCGCCGTGAGATCGCCGCCGCCGCCGACCCCGACGCGATGCGCGCACAGAAGATCAAGGAGTACACGACCGAGCTCATGCACCCCTACTACGCCGCCGAACGCGGGCTAGTCGACGACGTCGTCGATCCGGGGGAGACCCGCTCGGTGCTCGTCGGGGCCCTGGCCATGCTCCGCACCAAGTACGCCGACCTGCCGTCGCGCAAGCACGGCAACCCGCCGGTATGACGGCCGGGGAGGCGGCGGACGCGCCGCAGACGTGGCGGATCCTCGGCGGGGACCCCGACGAGGACGAGACGGCCGCCGTCCTGGCGGTCCTGACGGCCCTGCTGCTGAACGGATCCGGGGCTCCCGAGCCGCCGGAGCCGCCGCGCACGGCGGCCGCCGGCTGGGACCGCGCCCCCGCGGGCGGGTTCCGCGGCGCGGGCAGCTGGCGGCAGCGCTAGTGCTGTGGCCGGGAAGGTTCACCGGGTCGCGACGCTCCCCCAGCTACCGCTGGGAGGTACCCCCAGGCACGGCACCTCGCCGCGTTGTCGGACCACGCAAGTACGTCCAGTACGAGCCGCGGTCCTCCGCCTTGCGATGCACCGCACCGGACACCGCGACCCGGCAAACCTTCCAGGCCACAGCACTAGCCGGACGTCCAGCGGGCCGGACGTGCATCGGGCCGCGGGGGCCGCCTCCATCCCACTTCAGCCGCGCCACGAGTTCCCTGCGACACGCTCCACAAGCAGAGGCGAGCGACGGAGGGATGAGGATGACGGTGAAGGCGATGGACAAGGCCCCCGAGCGGCCCGTGGCCCTGGTCACCGGGGCCACCAGCGGCATCGGGCTGGCCGTCGCCCGGGACCTGGGGGCCCGCGGGCACCGGGTGTTCGTCTGCGCCCGCACCGAGGCCAAGGTCAAGCAGACCGTCGCGGACCTCCAGGCCGAGGGGCTGGACGTGGAGGGCGCGGCCGCCGACGTACGCGACCGGGCCGCCGTCGAGGGCCTGGTCGCCGCGGCCGTGGCGGCGTACGGGGCGCCCGTCAGCATCCTGGTCAACAACGCGGGCCGCAGCGGCGGCGGCGCCACCGCCGGCATCACCGACGAGCTGTGGTACGACGTCATCGACACCAACCTCAACAGCGTCTTCCTGCTGACCCGCGAGGTGCTGGGCAGCGGCGGCCTCGGCGCCGAGCCCTGGGGCCGCATCATCAACATCGCCTCCACCGCGGGCAAGCAGGGGGTGCTGCTCGGCGCCCCCTACTCGGCCTCCAAGCACGCCGTCGTCGGCTTCACCAAGGCCCTCGGCAAGGAGCTCGCGCCGACCGGCACCACCGTCAACGCGGTCTGCCCCGGCTACGTGGAGACGCCCATGGCGGCGGCCGTGCGCAGCGGCTACGCGCAGGTGTGGGACACCACCGAGGACTACGTGCAGGAGCAGCTCGAATCCAAGATTCCGCTCGGCCGCTACTCCACCCCCGAGGAGGTGGCCGGCCTGGTGGGCTACCTGACCACCGACCTGGCCGCGTCCATCACCGCCCAGGCGCTCAACGTGTGCGGCGGGCTGGGGAACTACTGATGCCGCGCCCGCGGTTCCCCGCGGGGACGGGCAGGGGAGAGGGCCCCGGACGGTTCACCGTCCGGGGCCCTCTCGGCCGTTCGCGCCCGGCTCCTCACAGGACCGACGGCGACCCCGACACGTCCCAGGCGAGGGCCCGCGGGGCGATCCCGGCGGACCGCCAGTCGGCCAGCACCGCGCCGTCCACCGGCTCGTCCGACAGCAGGACGTGCCGCAGCGCCGGCAGGGCGGTGCCGCGCGCCGCCGCGTTCAGCCGTGCGAACGCGGACGGCAGTTGCGTCACCACCGTCACCTCCTGCTCCGCGAGCAGCCGGACGAAGGCGGGCGCGTCGGAGGCGGTGTCCCGGTCCACGACGACGGTGCGTCCGCCCGACAGCAGCGGACCCCACATCTCGCGCATGCCCAGGTCCAGGGTCATGGAGTGGAAGTACGTCCACACGTCGTCCGGACCCGACTCCAGCATCGGGAGGCAGGCGTCCACCCAGGACAGCACGTCCATGTGGGTCACGGGCCGCACGGCCAGGGCCCGCCCCGGGTCGCCGCCCGAAGGGAGCGCCAGGAAGGCCGTCTTCGGCGGGATCTCGCGGCGCATCGCCATCTCCGGCCGTACCGCGATGACGAACCGGCCCGCCTTGGCCACCGGGATCTCGTCGCGCAGCAGTCCGCCGTCCGAGACGACCATCTCGGCGCCGGCGTCGCGCATCAGGAACTCCTGGAGGCCCGCGTTGTGCCCGGGCTCCAGCGGCAGCACCGCCGCCCCGGCGCGCAGCGCGCCGACCACGGCGCCGGCCGCCATGCGGGAGCGCTGGGCGCGGACGGCGACGGCGGAGCCGGGGCCGGTCCGCCCCGACAGGCGCCGCGCGATGTCGTCCGCCATCCACTCCAGTTCGAGATAGGTCGCCTCTCCCTCCGCGTCGCGGGCGGCGACCCGGCCCGGATGGCGTGCGGCCGAGGCCGCGAAGCGGATGTCGATGCGGTCCCGGCGCGCGGGCCACTCGCCGGACGGGTCGAGCCCGATCCGTCCGAGCAGACCTGCCAGGTCGGCGGACAACCGGTCGAGCTCCGGATGGTCCGGAGTGGCGTTCATGCGGCCTCCCAGCGGCGGGTCGATGCTCCAGGGCCCGATGGTGCCGGGGGAGACATGAGAACCGCTCAAGTCCTGCCGTAGAGGACCGGTCGGGGGTGGGTCAGGGGCGGGTCAGGGGCCGCTCAAGACCTGCTCGAAAGCCGGTCCACGAGGGGTCGAAGACCGCTCGGGACGCCCTGGCCCGCCCTCTGGAGGCATGCCTACGATTCTCGGGCTCATGCCGAAGCCACACGCTCCTCGTCCGCTCCGAGCGACCACTCGTAGACGCACGCATATGGAACTGAGCTTTGTGGCTATGGCCCGTCTCGCGAGACTGGACTTGACTGTACTCATGACTCAGAACGCGCAGAACACGCAGATCACCCTCGTCATCGGCGGTCACGGCAAGACCGGCCGGCGCGTCGCGGAGAGGCTCACCGCTCTCGGCCGCCAGGTCCGGATCGGCTCCCGCTCCGGCGAGCCCGCCTTCGACTGGAACGAGCCCGCCACCTGGGTTCCGGCGCTGGAGGGCGTCGACCGGGTGTACGTGACCTACTACCCCGACCTCGCCTTCCCGGGCGCCGCCGAGCAGGTCGGCGCATTCTCCAAGGTGGCCGTGGACAACGGTGCGCGCCGCCTGGTGCTGCTGTCCGGCCGCGGCGAGGAGGCCGCGGAGGTCAGCGAGGAGAACCTGAAGGCCTCCGGCGCGGACTGGACGATCGTCCGCTCCAGCTGGTTCAACCAGAACTTCTCCGAGAGCTTCTTCCTGGAGCCCGTACTGGCCGGCGAGATCGCCCTGCCGACGGGGGACGCCGTGGAGGCCTTCGTCGACGCCGACGACATCGCCGACGTCGTGGTCGCCGCGCTGACCGACGACAAGCACATCGGCAAGACCTACGAGCTGTCCGGCCCGCGCCTGCTCAGCTACAGCGATGTCGCCACCGAGCTGTCGAAGGCCACCGGGCGCGAGATCAAGTTCATTCCCGTCACCAACGAGGAGTACCGCGCGGTCCTGCGCGAGAACGACCTCCCCGAGGAGTTCGCCGACCTCTTCACCATGATCCTCGACGGCCGCAACGCGCACCTGGTGCACGGTGTCGAGGAGGCCCTGGGCCGCAAGCCCAGGGACTTCGCGGACTTCGCCCGCGACGCCGCGGCCGCCGGAGTCTGGAACGTCTGACCACACGACCCGCCTCACCACCCGCTCCATCCCTTTCGCTCCTTGACCGGGCGGCGACTCTGGTACGGCCGCCGCCCGGTACTCGGGGCACAGGAGGTTCCCATGCCCACGCCCCGGACGTACTCCAGCGAACACGGACTGGAATCGCTGCCCCCGTACTTCCACGGATTCGCCCTGATGCACATAGCGATGCGACGCGACGCGGCCCGGCTGCGCGCCGCGGCCCCGGTATGGAACGGCGCGGGAGCCGAGTGGTGGCAGCGGCTGCGCGAGGTCATCGAATGGCACCACATCAGCGAGGACGACGTCCTGTGGCCCGGACTGCGCCGCCGGGACGCCGACTTCGACGCACAGGCACGTGAACTGCACGAGGACCACGAGGAGCTGGACGCCGCGATGGCCGCCGTGTCCACGGCGATCGACCGCCGCGGCGACGACCTCGTCCGTGCGGCGCAGACCTTCGAAGGCGTGCTGCGCGACCACCTCCGCGACGAGGAGCGGATCGTCTTCCCCGTCTTCGACCGGCTCGGCGAGCGCGCCTACCTGGCCGAGGAGCGCAAGGTCGTCTCCAGCGCGCCGATGCGCGTGATGACGTACCTCCAGCCGTGGATGTTCGACGGCGCCTCCCGCCAGTCGGTCGCACACGTCTCCGCGACCATTCCGCCGCCCGTCCGGCTGATCGGTGCGACGCTGTTGCAGAGGCGCTACGCACGCACGCTGAAGGGAATCCTCAAGTGACCGGCACGACGACCCAGTCCGTGACCCTGGTGGCCGCGACGGTGGGCACCGGCCTGATGGCCGGGCTCTACTTCGCCTTCGACATCTCGGTGATGCCGGGCCTCGGCCGCGGCGACGACCAGACTTACGTGACCGCCATGCGCAACATCAACGAGGCGATCGACAACGGCCTGTTCGGCCTGCTCTTCCTGGGCGCCTTCCTGGCGACCGGGGTCGCGGCCGCGCAGCAGCAGCGCGGCGGCCGCCCGGACGCGGCGCGCTGGGGCTGGCTGGCCTTCGCGCTGTACGGCCTGTCGCTGGCCGTGACCGCGGTCGTGAACATCCCCCTCAACAACCAGCTCGCCCGGGCCGGCGCCGACGCCGCCGCGGCCCGCTCCCGCTTCGGCGGCCGCTGGACCTCCGGCAACGTCGTCCGCACGGTGGCCTGTACGGCGGCCCTGGCCGCCCTGGGCCGGGCGCTGACGCTGCACGGCCGCGGTTCGGCGGCCTAGGCCGTCCAGACCGGTTCTTCCCCGCGATCGGCGCCCGCTCTCTTTCCGTCCCCCGCGGGAGAGCGGGCGCTTCGCAGCGCTGTCGGAGAGGATGAGGGCATGGACACGCTGACCGGTCTGCTGGAGGGTCCCAAAGCCCGTGGGGCCTTCCTCCTCAAGTCCGTCTTCAACCCGCCCTGGTCGCTGCGCGTCGAGGACCGGGCCCCGATCTCCGTCGTCACGATGGTGCACGGCGACGCCTGGCTGATCCCCCACCAGGCCGCCCCGGTCCTGATCCGGCCGGGAGACGTGGCCGTCGTACGGGGCCCCGATCCGTACACGGTCGCGGACGCCCCCGACACCCCGGTCCAGATCACCGTCGGCCCGGAGCAGCGGTGCAGCACCGAGGAGGGGGAGGACGTCACCGACACGATGGCGCTCGGCGTGCGCACCTGGGGCGACGCCTTCCAGGACGCCGGCTCCGCGGTGATGCTGAGCGGCACCTACCAGGCGCCGAGCGAGATCGGCCGCCGGCTGCTGAGCGCGCTGCCGACCATCCTGGTCCGTCCGGCCGAGGCCGCCGACAACACCCTGGTCACCCTGCTGACTTCGGAGATCTCCAAGGACGAACCGGGCCAGGAGATCGTCCTGGACCGGCTCCTCGACCTGCTGCTGATCGGGGTCCTGCGCACCTGGCTGGCGGCGCCCGGCAGCGGCGCCCCCGCCTGGTACCGCGCGCAGAGCGACCCGGTGGTCGGCCCCGCCCTGCGGCTGCTCCACGAGAACCCGTCCCACGGCTGGACCGTCGAGGAGCTCGCCCTGAAGGTCGGCGTCTCGCGGGCCTCCCTGGCGCGCCGGTTCACCGACGTCGTGGGCGAGCCGCCGGTGGCCTACCTGACGGGCTGGCGCCTCGCGCTCGCCGCCGACCTGCTGCGCGAACCGGACGCCACGGTGGCGACGGTGGCCCGGCGCGTGGGCTACGGCTCGGCCTTCGCCCTGTCGACGGCCTTCAAGCGGGTGCGGGGCGTCAGCCCCCAGGAGTTCCGCACGGGCGCCGTCCCGGCCGCCCCGCCGGAGGCGGCGCGGCCGCCGCGCACGGTGGTGCTGCCGGTGCGCTGAGCCCGCACCGCTGCGAACCACCGTTCCGGCTTCTGTCCTGTGCGCGTCAAGAAGGTCTATCGGGCTGTTTCGTGTCGAAGTTCGGCCGTACTGACACCATTTGCGCGCAAGTGGACACAGGCACCCGATACAAGTCCATCGAGGGGTCGCGGGACCCCAGATGGAGAGGACGCACCAGTGACCAGGAAGAGGATCTTCGGAGCCCTTGCGGGCGGCCTGTTCGCGGTTTCGACACTGGCGGTGCCCACCGCGAGCGCGTCGGCGGCGGAGTCGGCCGACGGCGTCGCGACGTCGGTCAAGGCGTGCTCGCCCTGGAACTCCCACCGCGGCGAGGGCGGCGGAAGCGGCGAGATGTGCGGCGGGAACCACGCCACGGGGACGATCTACGACGCCAAGGCCGACGGCCGGTGTCCCTTCATCAAGTTCTACTACATAGGCGGCGGCTCCAAGCAGAGCCCGCAGGTGGGCCCGGCCGGCGCGACCAGGCCCATCGACGTCTGGGCCGATCCGGGCAAGCAGTTCAACGGAAGCACCAGCGCGGAGTGGCGTAGCTGCTAGGCATCCGCCGCACCGCATGGCCCCGGCTCCACGGCGGAGAGAACGCGCCGAGGAGCCGGGGCCATGCGCTTCACACGAGACGGCCGACGCCCACGGGGAAGGGGCATCGTCAATGCCGAAGGTGACAACGCCCGGGCGTGATCTCCGTGCCGAGCAGGCACGGGTCGCCGGCAAGGGCGTCGATACGCTCCCCGTACAGGGACATGTGAGCCGGCGTACCTACCCTCCTCGCCCGGCTCGTACCGATACGGAATGGACGCACTGTGACCCTTCGCCACATCGACCCGAAGCAGCGCGGTTTCCTCGTCGTCAACTCCCACCCGGACGGGGCCGCCCAGACCGTCCACCGGATGTGGGAGCAGATCCCGCCACGCGCCGACGGCAGCGCTCCGGTGGTACTGCTCCTCGGCCACAGCGCCGGGTACGGGCTGGCCACGCTGCTGACGGGGCTGCGCCGGCACGGCATACGGGGCGTGGGTGTCGCCTTCGAGGGCGCGGAGACCGAACGGCGCACGGCCACGGCGGGCTGGTACCGCACCGCGGCCGCCGACGCCCTGGCCCGGGCCGCCGGCCGCGACTTCGCCTTCGTCAACACCGACGCGTTCGCGGAGGCGGGCAAGGAGCAGGTGCTGAACCTGGTGGAGGAGCGGTACGGCAAGGTCGACTACCTGATCTACAGCCTGGCGGCTCCGCGCCGCACCGACCCGGCGACCGGCACGGTCCACCACTCGGTGATCAAACCGCTCGGCGGGCCGTACGAGGCTCCGGCGCTGGACTTCTCCGGTGACGACCCGAAGGTCGGACAGGTGACTCTGGAGGCGGCCACCGACGAGGAACGCCACGCGACGGAGCAGGTGATGGGCGGCGCGGACTGGCGGCTGTGGGTCCAGGCCCTGGCCGGGCGCGGCCTGCTGGCCGACGGGTTCACGACCGCGGCACTCACCTACATCGGCTCGGAGCTGACGGCGCCGATCTACCGGCAGGGCACGATCGGCGCGGCGAAGGAGCACCTGGAGCGGACCGCCGGGCAGCTGGACGCCGAACTGGGAGACAAGGGCCGGGCGTTCACCGCGGTCGCGGGCGCGGCCGTCACCCAGGCGTCGAGCGCGATCCCCTCGATCGCCCTGTACACGGCGTTCCTGCGGACCGTCCTCGGAGACGGGTTCCGTACGACGGCCGAGCAGGCCGGCGCACTGTGGGAGCAGCTGACGGGGGCGGCCCCGCTCGTCCTCGACGTGCCGGGCCGCATCCGGCTGGACGGCTGGGAGCTGGACGACGAGGTCCAGGACCGGGTGCGCGAGCTGTGGGCCGACCCGGAGGCCGGACTGGAGCGCGCGCGGGGCGGAGCGGACTGGTTCATGGGACAGATCCGCGAGCTGTACGGGTGGGGTGTCGAGGGCGTCGACTACGCGCGGCCCGCGGAGACCACGATGGCCTGGCCGGCGCCGGGAGCCTGAGCGGCCTCGCGGTCCCCACCCGTTCGACTCGCCTCAAGGGGTCTACGTCAGCGGGGCGGATGCGACGACCTGGTCGCCGCTGAGTTCGCCCGTCGGGCGGAAGCCGAGGCCGGCGTAGAAGGGCTCCGGGCTGCCCGGGCCCGTGTCGTACGTGACGTAGGCGTGCTCGGTGCCGCGGCGGCGCAGCTCGTCGGTGACGGCGCGGACGGCGAAGCGGCCGTAGCCCTTGGCCTGGTGGGCGGCGGAGATGTTCAGGCGCCAGATGCCCGAGCGGATGTCGGCCGGGTCCACGGCCGGGTTCCAGGCGATGTCGAGGAAGGCCATGACGAAGCCGACCGGCTCGTCGCCGTCGACGATGAGCCGGGGCCAGGCGACATCGGGGTGGACGTACGCCTCGGCCAGGGACTTGACCACCGGCGAGACCAGGTGCTGCTGGTCGGGCCGGACGGATATGGCGCAGGCCGCGTCGAGGTTGTCGGCGGTGACCGGGACCAGACGCAGGGGTGTGGTGCTCATGGACGCACCCTACGAGGGCCCGGGCGTGGAGATCATCGCGGGTGCCGGGGCGCGGACCGTGCGGGCCACCGCCGTCAGGACCAGGTCCCGGCCGGCCAGCCACCGGCCCTCGTAGACCGGGTCCACGGGCGGGGGGACCGAGGGGTGGAGGGTCGTCGTGAAGGTGCCCTCGGGGGAGAGGGCGAGGGTGGCCTCGCGGAAGCCCAGCCAGATGCCGGTGGCCGGGTACCAGGCCTTGTACGCCGCCTCCTTCGCGGAGAAGAAGATGCGGTCCCAGGGGAGGGAGGGGTAGGCCGTGGCCAGGGCGGCCAGGTGGGCGCGTTCCGGGGCGGAGGTGATCAGGGCGAGGACGCCCTCCGGGAGCGGGCCCGCCGGTTCGGCGTCGATGCCCAGGGCCGCCACCGCCGAGGCCGGGGCGGCCACCGCCGCGCGGTATCCCTCGCAGTGGGTGATGCTGCCGACCACGCCCGACGGCCACCGGGGGGCTCCGCCCGGGCCCGGGAGCAGCGCGACGGGCGGGCGGCCGAGCTCGGTGAGGCAGCGGCGGGCGCAGGCGCGGGCGGTCGCGAACTGGCGGCGCCGCCGCTCCCTGCGGCCCTCCATCAGCGCCGCCTCGGCGGGGAAGAGAGGAGCGGGCGCCGCGTCGTCGAAGGCTTCCGATGACGTGACGCCCGGGGGGAGGAGTTCCTCGATCATCGCGAGGCGAGCTCCGACACCGCCGACACCGCGAGGAGCGGGCGCTCCAGCGGGAGCATGTGGCCCGCGTCCGGGACGGCTTCGAAGCGGGCGCCGGGGACGACCTCCGCGAGGGTCTGCGCGAGGGCGATGTCGATGACCTTGTCGAGCTCGCCGTGCAGGACCACCGCCGGGACCGTGACGGACTTCAGCGCCTCGCGGACGTCCCAGCCGCGGGTGCAGCGGAAGAACTCCGCCCGGACCCGGGGGACCGCCGCGGCGAACAGCTGCCGGTTGACGTCGCGGACCACCGGGTCCACGTCCTTGCCCATCGTCGAGCCGAGCAGCTTGCGGCCGAGCCACGGGCGGCGCAGCGCCTTGGAGAAGACGGCGCTGCCCATCATCTTCACCTCGCTGTCCGGGGTGTCCTGGCCGTGCGCCGCCGTGCCCAGCAGCACCAGCCCGCGCAGCCGTGACGCCGACGGCGAGGTGGCCGCGTACGAGAGGGCCGCGAACCCGCCGCCCGAGTGGCCGACGACGACCGACTCACGGGCGTCCGTCTCGCCGAGCACCGCCGCCAGGTCCGCGGCCAGCCGCTCCACCGAGACCGGAGTGCGGCCGAGCGTGGAGGCACCGTGGCCGCGCTGGTCGTACAGCACCACCCGGTGCCCGGCCCGGATCAGCCGGTCCGCGACGGTGCCCCAGACGCGGCGGGTGTGCGCCCAGCCGTGCACCAGGACCACGTCGGCGGCCGAGGGCGTGCCCGCCAGCGGGGCGAGGACGGTGACCGCGAGGTCGGCGCCGTCGTCCGTACGGACCGTCAGCTCGTGGGTGGTGTTCGGGGAGGACGGGGCCGTGGTCACCGCGGCACCGCCGACAGCTGCCGGCCCAGGGACTCGAAGGCGGCGAGGGTGCCCTTGGAGTGCTCGGCGCCCAGGTCGGCGACCTTGGAGAGCAGCTTGAGCCAGCCGTGGGGGGTGCCGACGAAGTGCATGGAGATCCGGGTGCGGCCGTCCGCCAGGGGTTCGAGGCGGAAGGTGCTGGGACCCCGGAAGACCCCGGACACGTACTCGATGTCCAGGCGGCGGCCCGGCTCCACCGCCACCGTGCGCGAGGTGAAGCGCAGCTTCAGCCCGCCCTTGTCGGAGCCCTTGGTGTGCACCGTCACGCCGACCTCGCCGCCCACCTCGTCGGGGGCGCCGGAGACCGTGGTGAACGTGTTGGCCGGGACCCACCACTTCTCGGCGCCGCGGAACTCGGCGACGAGCGCGTCCCAGACGGCGTCCGCCGGGGCGTCTATCACCGCCTCGTCGATCAGGTCGTACGTCGTCATGTCGAAGCCTCCAGCTGGAAACGGGAAAAGGTGCGGCGGGGGCGGGGTCCCTCTCCCCGCCCCCGCCGGGACTCGTCACGAACGTCAGGGCCGCCGTCAGGCGAAGAAGCCCTGGCCGGGCGTGAAGAGGTTGTTGGGGTCGTACTTGCGCTTGGCGCTGCAGAACGCCGTCCAGCGGTTGCCGAAGTGCGCCTTCCAGTCGGCCTGCGTCATGTTCGGGATCGAGCCCACCAGGTAGCGCTTGGCGCCCATGGCGCGCGCGATCTCGTACAGGCGGCGGTTCTGGTCGAGCATGCCCTGGATGTCCGCGCCCGGGTTCGGGAAGCGCAGCAGGTCGAAGAGGTAGCCGACCGACTCGTTCGGCTGGACCGCCAGCGGCCGCTTGATCTTCGAGGTGAAGTACGGGTAGAAGAGCAGGAACCCGCCGCCCAGCGACTCGGCGTTCATCTCGCGCTCGACCTGCTGCATGAAGGTCTTCGTCTTCGACGCCGGCAGGAACATGCTCAGCCACGGCTTGGGCTGGTACCAGTGGCCGGACTCCTTGAGGTACGCCTCGTAGGCGTCGAGCCGGAACATGTAGTCCCGGTACGACACGTCCTCGATGACCGCCTCGGCCCGTACGTCGCTCAGGCCCGCCAGCAGCTTGGCGCGGTCCGGCGGGGTCGTGGTGTAGGTGGCGCCGACCTCCATCTTGTAGCGCCAGCCCGACCCGTCGGGCTTCTGCAGCATCTCGCCCGCGTGGACCTGGAACCGGCCCTCGGCCATGACCTTCTCGGAGTCCGTGAGGTAGGAGTTCAGGTCGTTGTAGAAGAGGCTGAAGATGACCGAGCGGGTCGGCGCGGGGATCAGCTTGACGTTGACCCGGACGATGATGCCGACCTGGCCGCCGCCCGACAGGGCCGCGTTGAACAGGTCCGCGCGCAGCCACGGGGTGGCCGTGACCAGCTTGCCGTCGCCCGTGATGATGTCGATGGCCTGCACGGTGTCGCACAGCAGGCCGTACTTCTGCACGGTGCCGCCGATGCCGCCGATGCTGATGGTGCCGCCGACGGAGATGTACAGGTAGTCCGGCAGCGCCGGCGGGGTCTTGCCCAGGGCGAGCGTCGCGTCGGTCAGCTGACCCCACGTCACACCGGCCTCGACCACGGCGTAGTCGCTGCCGATGGACAGGATCTTCGACATGCCCTTGGCGTCGATGGAGATGCCGCCCGGGACGCGGGCCTGGCCGTACACCGAGTGCGACTCGATGTCGGCGCCGGTGCCGCCCTGCCCGTTGACCGCGACCTTGATGCCGTTGACCCGGGCGTAGTTGACGATCTTGACGATGTCGTCGATGTTGCCCGGCCGCAGGACCGCCCACGGCTTCGCGCTGTCCCACAGGTGGCCGAAGTCGTGGCCGAAGGAGTCGACCGTGGCCGGGTCCGTCGTCAGGGTGCCGACCAGTCCCGGAACCGGGACGACGTTCGAGTTGCCCGCGGCCTCGGCGGCGGTCGCCCAGGTCTGGTCGACGGCGTTCCAGCCGACGACGGCGACGGCGGTGGCGGCGATGGAGCCGAGGACCTTGCGGCGCGACGGCTGCGCGGCGTCGCCCGAGGGAGTGCCGGCGGCGGTTCTTGGGGTAGTGCTCATCTGGGTACGTCTCCCGATTCCCATGGCGTGGCGTACGTACTACTGCTGAGGTACCGGCGTGCCGGTGCGCACCTGCGAGGCGAGCTGGTACTCGCTCAGGTCGAAGCGCTTGGTGGCGCCGCGGAAGCGCCAGGTGTAGGTCGGCCAGATCGACGGGTTGCGGCCGCTTGCGTCCAGGTACCAGCTCTGGCAGTTGCCCGCGTTCCACACCGAGCCGTCGAGCCTGGCGTCGAGCGCCTTGTTGTAGGCGTCCTGCGCCTCCTGGCGGACCTCGACGCTGGACAGGCCGCGCTTGTCGATCTGCTTCAGCGCGTCGAGGACGTAGGCGATCTGCGCCTCGATCATCACGACCTGGGAGGAGTGCCCCAGCGTCGTGTTCGGGCCGAGCAGCATGAACAGGTTGGGGAAGCCGGCGATGGTGGTGCCGCGGTGGGCGGACATGCCGTCCTTCCACGCCTCGCGCAGCTGCACCCCGCCCCGGCCCCAGATCCGCTTCGCGACCGGGCGGTCGGTGGCCTGGAAGCCGGTGCCCAGGATGATGGTGTCGACCTCGCGCTCGACGCCGTCCTTGCCGACGATCGACTTGGCGCGGACCTCGGCGATCCCGTCGGTGACCAGGTCCACGTTGGGCTGCTGGATCGCCGGGTACCAGGTGTTGGAGAAGAGCAGCCGCTTGCAGGCCATCACGTAGTCGGGCGTGAGCCTGGCGCGCAGCGCCTCGTCCGGGACCGACTTCTTCAGGTGGTCGCTGGCCATCTTCTGCATCTTCCCGGCGACCTTCGGGCGGGCCATCACGAAGGCCAGGATCTCCCGGCCCCACATGTTGAAGTTCCGCCGGAAGTTCTGGTAGCCGGGCAGCGAGCGCAGCAGCTTGGCCTGGAGCGGGCTGGTGGGCTTGTCGTTCTTCGGGCCGATCCACGGGGGCGTGCGCTGGTAGAGGTCCAGCTGCCCGACCTCGGGCTGGATCTGCGGGACGAACTGGATGGCGGAGGCGCCCGTACCGATGACGGCGACGCGGCGTCCGGCCAGGTCGTGGTCGTGGTCCCAGTTCGAGGAGTGGAAGACCTTGCCCTCGAAGTCGCCGAGGCCCTTGATGTCCGGCACGGCCGCCTCGCTGAGGTAGCCGGTGCCGGTGACCAGGACCTGCGCGGTGTAGTCGCCCTGCGAGGTCTCGATCTTCCAGTGCCGCTCGCCGTCGTCCCAGCGGGCGGCGACCAGCTCGTGCCCGAACCGGATGTGCGGGCGCACCCCGAAGCGGTCGGCCGTGTCGCGGAGGTACGCGTACAGCTCGTCGCGCTTGCCGAAGGTGGACTTCCAGTTCGGGTTCTGGGCGAAGGAGAACGAGTAGAGGTGGGACATGACGTCGCACGCACAACCCGGATAGCTGTTGTCGCGCCAGGTGCCGCCGACCTCGTCGGCCCGCTCGAACACCAGGAAGTCGTCGATGCCCGACTGCAGCAGTCGGATGGCGGTGCCCAGGCCCGAGAAGCCGGTGCCGATGACCGCGACCCGCAGGTGCCGGGTCGGGCCGCGGCCGCCGGGGTGCGCCTCGGTGCCCGTACGGGCCCCGCCGTCCTTGGCCGGTTCGAGAATGCTCGTCACGTCGGCCTCCTTAACGGCGCGTGATGGTGACGCGGAAGTTGTTGAAGAACTTGTCCTCGAGCGTGTACGCGAAGATGTCGAGGTAGCGCTCGAAGCGGGAGACGACCTCTTCGCCCTCCATGGCCACGGCCTCGTCCCGGCGCTCGGCCAGCAGGACCAGCCAGGCGCGGCAGGCCATCGCGAAGGACTCGCGCTCGTTGACGACCTCGTCGATCTCGAAGAGACCCTCGGCGGCGGAGCTCAGCTCGTGCAGGTGCGGGATGTGGCAGCCCTCGAACTCGGAGCGCTGCAGGAACTTCAGGTCGTCGAGGAGCGCGCGGTTCATCGGCAGCGCCTCGGCGGTCATGGTGTGCAGCACGAACTTCGCGCCCGGGTTCAGGGCGTTCGCGACCTGCTGGAAGAAGTAGCGGTAGCGCTTGGTGCGCTCCTTCGGCGGCAGGTTGGAGGAGACGAAGTGCTCCAGCGCGTTGATGCAGAACGCGGCGTCGTACTTCTCGCTGTCGTCCGCGACCTTGTAGTCGGCCCAGCTCTGGACCAGCGTGGTGATCTTCGGGTTGTTCAGCCCGTCGATGAAGGCTTCCTGGGTGCGGGACAGGGTCAGGCCGACGGCCTGCTCCGCGCCGTGCACGGTGGTGAGGCGGTTGAGCATGGTGCCCCAGCCGCAGCCGATGTCCAGGACGCGCTTGGTGGTGCCGGCCCGGACGCCCGCGAGCTCGGCGAACTTGTCGAGCTTGCGCTCCTGCGCCTCGTCGAGGGTGGCGACCAGGTCCTCGCCGTCTTCCCAGTAGCCGCCGGAGTACATCATCGTGGGGCCCAGCAGGAGCCGGTAGAAATCGTTGCTGACCTCATAGTGGTGCCTGATCGCATCGACCTCGGGGTCCACCGACTTGGGGGCGACCGTTGTCATCCTGATCCTCTTTCCTGCGTGTCCGGCGGGCCGTGATTTCCGAATTCGCGTCGAGAAAACCGGATGCCCCGCAAGGCGTGCGCAAGACGGCCCCGATTCGTGATCCGGCGCCGTGTTGCGCGTTCCTTGCGGGGGCGGGGCTTTCATCACTCTCGAAAACCAGACACGCACTGCCGAGTTGCATTGCCGAGAGAGGACCGACCCCATGTCGCTGCCCACCATCGAAGAACTGGCGAGCCAGCTCGAGGCCGTCTCGGGTGCCGCGGAGGTCAGCCCCGACGCCCCGCTCCAGCACATCGCGGACGTCGACTCGCTGGACCTGATGGAGTGGCTGTACGGCTTCCAGAACCAGTACCCGCACATTCCGGCCGACGAGTCGCTCTTCGCCGACCTCGACGACACGACCACCCTGCGTGACGTGTACGCGAAGATCGTCGACCTCGTCCCGGCTCAGGCGTAGCGAGGGGTGACGTGACCGGCTTCGACATCACCGGGTGGGGCATGTCCGTACCCGAACGCATCGTCACCAGTGCCGAACTCGCCGAGCGGTTCGGCGTCGACGAGCACTGGGTCGTCAGCCGCTGCGGCATCCGCGAGCGGCGGGCGGTCAACCCGGGGCAGACCACCGCCTCCCTGGCCGTCGAGGCCGGCCGGCGCGCGCTGGACAAGGCGGGCCTGACCGGAGCGGACATCGCGCACCTCATCGTCGCGACCGCCACGCCCGAGCAGCCGTCCCCGGCGACCTCCGCCTTCGTCCACCACGAGCTGGGCATCGCGGGCAGCGCGCACGACGTCAACTCCGAGTGCGCGGGCTTCGTCTACGGGCTGGTGTCCGCCATGGCGCTGATCGCCATCGACCCCCGCCCGATCCTGCTCATCGGCTCCGACACCCACACCCTGACGGCCAACCCGGCCGACCGGGACCTGTCCATCCTCGTCGGCGACGGCGCGGGTGCGATCGTCCTCCAGCCGGGGCCGGAGAACCGGGTCAAGGCGTGGAACCTGGGCGCCGACGGGGCCTGCACCGGCTCGCTCAAGGTGCTCGCCGGCGGCAGCCGGATGCCGACCACCCAGGAGACGCTGGACGCGGGCCTGCACTACGCGCAGATCAACGGCAACGAGATCTACCTCAACGCCGTCCGCTACACCGTCCGCACGGTGCGCGAGACGCTGGAGAACGCCAAGGTGGACGCCGCGGACATCGACCACGTCGTGCCGCACCAGGCCAACATCCGGATCATCAACTCGATCCTGTCGCACACCGGGCTCCGCCAGGAGGCCCTGATCACCAACCTCCAGAAGTACGGCAACACCGCCTCGGCGTCGATCCCGATCGCGCTGACCGAAGCCCTCGACGAGGGCCGGATCAAGGCCGGTGACAAGGTGCTGCTGGCCGGCTTCGGAGCCGGTATGACCTGGGGTTCGATCCTGATGGAGTGGGGCGGTGTCGCGGCATGAGCAAGAACGGTGCGGGCGTACGGCCCGAGTCCCCGGTCGCGCTCGTGACCGGCGCCTCGGGCGGCCTCGGCCAGGCCCTGGCGCTGGAGCTGGACGCGCTGGGCTGCCGGGTCGCGGTCCACTACAACAGCTCCCGGGAGGGAGCCGAGGCCGTCCGGGAGAAGCTGACCAACCCGTCGGTGCTGGTCACCGGTGACGTCGGCTCGTGGGAGGCCACCCAGGCCCTCTACGCGCAGATCTCCGAGGAGCTCGGCCCGGTGGACGTCCTCGTCAACAACGGGGCCATCCGCAAGGACAGCCTGATGGCGATGCAGAACCCGGCGGACTGGGCGCAGGTCATCCAGACCAACCTGATCGGCTCCTTCCACACGGCCCGGGTCTCGGTGCCGTCCATGCTGCGCAAGCGGTGGGGCCGGGTGATCAACATCGTGTCCCCGTCGGGCATCATCGCGACGGCCGGCCAGACCGCGTACTCGGCGTCCAAGGCCGGGCTGATCGGCTTCACCCGCACGCTCGCGGCGGAGTGCGGCCGGCGCGGGGTGACGGTCAACGCGCTGTCCCCCGGCTTCATGATCACCGGTATGACCAACACCCTGCCGGACCGGGTGATCGAGGGCATGGAGGACAAGGCCCCGATCCCGCGCTTCGTCACGGTCGAAGAGGTCGCGCGCAGCGTCGGCCTGTTCCTGGACCAGGACTGCATGACGGGCCAGGTCATCAGCATCGACAGCGGCGTCTCCATCACCTGATCCCCCGCCGCTCCCCCCAGCCCCGGCCTTCCCATCCCCCACAGGGAGGCCGGGGCCGCTCGGCGTTCCCGCGGGGGCCCGAGGACGTACGGAGGCCGCCGCCGCGCATTTCGCGCGGCGGCGGCCTTCGTCGTGTGCGGGTCAGGCGGCGGGGGAGGACGTCATGCGGTGGGTGACGCAGCCGTGTTCGGCCAGCGAGCACGGGCGGGGGACCGGCACGCGGTGGTCCACCTCGAAGACCCCCATCAGCACCGGGTCCAGGCAGGTCAGGGAGCGGGCGGCCGCCCGGGGTTCGGGCGTGCGCAGCAGTTCCAGGTACGCGGCCTCCGTCTCGGGCGCCGGGTCGATGCCCAGCTCCTCCGCCAGCACCTCCCGCAACTGCTGGTAGCTGCGCAGCGCTTCCGCCCGGTTGCCGGCCCGGGTGTGGGCCGCCATCCGGCAGCGGTACGCGCTCTCCCGGAACGGGGCGCGGCGCACGGCCTCCTCCGCGTACCGCAGGGCGTGGTGCTCGTCGCCCAGGGCGGAGGAGGACAGGCTCGCGGTCTCCAGCGCCTTGAGGCGGAGCTCTTCGAGCTGCTCGCGCATCGCGTTGACCCACTCGCCCTCGTGCGAGGGCAGGAACGAGCCGCGCAGGTTCGACACCGCGCCGGCCGCGAGCTGCTGGGCCACCGCGTAGGCGCCCTCGGCGTACGCTTCGGCGGCCTCGGTCACCGCGGTCTCCGCGACCTCCACGTCCACGGCCGCGTCCTGCGGAACCCGCAGGAGGTAGCGGCCGCCCTGGGCGACCAGGGGAGTGACCCCCGGCTGGTCCTGCGGTGTCGTGACGAACGTGCGCACCCGGCTGACGAGGCTGCGCAGCGCCGAAGCCCAGGTGTCCGGCAGGCCCTCGGGCCATATGGTCTCGGCCAGTTGGTCACGGTCCGTGCCGTCGGCCCGCTCGATGAGCAGCCGGGCGAACGCCACCTGCGCCTGCGCGCTCGAGAGGTGTTGAGGCGGTGCTCCGTCCGGCTCGATCGTGACAAGACCTATCAGTCTGATCAGCACTATGCACTCTCCGAAACGGTCGGCTTCCGGCCGTGTCCCCCATGGTCGTGCGATTCAGAGGATACCGGCGGGCCTTCTCGGCATGTCAACAGCGGCCGGCAAACATTCCCGTCCGAATAAAACCCGAGGTCCGGGCATTCCCTTCTCCTTTTCGAGTGCCGCTGTGGTCCCGCTGTGGTCCTGCTGTGGTCCGGCTCTTGCGCCGCTATTGCGCCCTCCGAGTCTTAATGGAATTCCACTAGAGCCCCGCCGGAAAAACGGCAGGGCGTCGATGGAGTTCCGGGTCCGCCGGACGATCGCGATGAGGAGAAGCACGTGAACGCATCCGCTGCCTGGGACCGCCTCGAGCCGAAGCTGGCCTACTTCCGCGACCGGGTCCGGTCCCTGGAGTACGAGCCCAACCGCAAGAACAGCTTCGTGGCCTACACGGCCGAGCGGGACTCCGCGTACGCGGACCAGGACGGCCGCCGGCTGCTGATGATGTCCGGCTACTCCTACCTCGGGCTCGCCGGCGACGAGCGCGTCGTCGCGGCCGCCAAGGCCGCCGTCGACCTGTACGGCACCGGCAACCACGGCGTGCGGGCCCTGGCCGGCACGACCCCGCTGCACGAGGAGCTGGAGGCCGAGGTAGCCAAGGTGGCCGGCCGCGAGCGGGCCATGGTCTTCGGCTCCGGCTACGCCGCCAACGTCGGCACCGTGGGCGCCATCGTCGGTCCCGGCGACACCGTCTTCATCGACAAGTACGACCACGCCAGCATCGTCGACGGCTGCAAGCTCTCCGGCGCCACCGTCACCCGCTTCCGCCACAACGACGTCGCCCACCTGGAGCGCCGCCTCGCCGCCGCCCCCGACACCGGCGTACGCCTCGTCATCGTCGACAGCGTCTACTCCATGGACGGCGACATCGCCCCCCTGGTCGACCTGCGCAAGGTCTGCGACGCCCACAACGCCCTGCTGATGGTCGACGAGGCCCACGCGCTCGGCGTCATCGGCGCCACCGGCAAGGGCATCGAGGAGCACTTCCACTACGAGGCGAAGGTCGACATCAAGCTCGGCACCCTCTCCAAGGCCATCCCCTCCATGGGCGGCTGGGTCGCCGGCTCCGCCGAACTCCTCCACCACCTGCGCTACGCGGCCCGCCCCTTCCTCTTCTCCGCCGCCCTCGGCGGAGCGCAGACCGGCGCCGCCCTGGAATCCCTGCGGATCATGCAGCGGGAGCCGGAGCGCGTGCAGTTCATCCAGCGCGAGTCCGCGCGCTTCCGCGGGATCCTCAACGAGGCCGGCATCTCCACCGTCGACAGCGAGACCGCGGTCGTCCCGGTCATCGCCGGATCCGACGAGGCCGCCTACGACCTCGCGACCGTCCTGCGCAAGAACGGCGCGATCGGACTGCCCGTGGTCACCCCGGCCGTCCCCAACGACCTGGCCCGGCTGCGCATCGCGATCACCGCCGCCCACACCACGTCCGACATCGACTTCGGCGCCGAGGCCCTCATCAAGTCGGCCCGCGAGTGCCGGATCATCTGACCGCCCTGACGACGACCGTTCATACGCATTGGGAGCAGACATGCCTGGACCGTCCAGGGGCAGTTCGGCGCAGCCGCCCGTAGCCATCACCGGCATGGGTGTGGTCACCCCCGGCGGGTGCACCCCGGACGAGCTGTGGCACACGCTGCGGGCCGGCCGGTCCACCGCCGCCGAGCTCACCCACATCGACCTCAGCCGCCACCGGGTGCGGATCGGCTGCCGGGTCCGCGGCCTCGACGGCCTCGCCGGACTCGTTCCGGCCAAGGAAGCCCGCCGCATGGACCCCTTCGCCCACTACGGCACGGCCGCGGCCCTGGCCGCCCACCTCGACGCGGGATCGCCCACCGCCGAGGCCGGCCGCACCGCCATCGTCGTCGGCAACGCCGTCGGCGGGCGTGCCACCAGCGACCTGGAGTCCGCCCACTTCACCGAAGGCGGCCCGGCACGGGTCAACCCGCTGATGCCGCTGATGACGATGCCCAACGCGGCCGCCGCGCAGATCGCCATCCGGCTCGGCTGGACCGGCCCCGCCCTGACCGTCGCCAACACCTGCGCCAGCGGCGCCGATGCCATCGGCCACGCCCTGATGCTGCTGCAGACCGGCCGCGCCGACCTGGTCATCGCGGGCGGCACCGAGCACACGCTCACCCCGGTCACGCTGGCCGGATTCGGCAACCTGAGCGCGGTCTCCTTCCGCAACGACGACCCGGAACACGCCTCGCGCCCCTTCGACAAGGACCGCGACGGGTTCGTCATGGGCGAGGGAGCCGGGTTCGTCGTACTGGAACGGCTGGAGGACGCCAGGGCGCGCGGGGCGAAGACCTACGGGCTCGTCGCCGGGTACGCCGCCACCGCCGACGCCCACCACCTCGCGATGCCGCTCCCCGACGGCGCGGGAGCCGCGGCCGCCATGGCCGGAGCCATCGCGGACGCCGGCCTCGACCCCTCCGACATCGTGCACGTCAACGCGCACGGCACCTCCACCCCGTACAACGACCGGTCCGAGGCGGCCGCTCTCACCAAGGTGTTCGGCACCGCCCAGCCGCCCGTCACCGCGCCCAAGTCGGTCATCGGCCACCTGATCGGCGCCGCCGGGGCCGTCGAACTCATCGCCACCGTGCAGGCCATGCGGCACTGCGAGGTGCCGCCCACCGCCAACCACGAACAGCTGGAGCCAGGAATGGACATCGACGTCGTCCACGGCGCACCCCGCGCCGTGCGCCCGGGACCCGCGATCACGAACTCCTTCGGATTCGGCGGCCACAACTCCTCCGTGGTGGTGACGCCGGTATGACGACCCTCTCGCTCCCCTCCCCGGTCCGTACGCTCACCGTCACCGAGCCCCAGATCACCGACTACCGCGGCGCCGCCCGGCGCGGGCTGCCGACCGCCCGGCCCGGCCAGGCCTCGCCCGTCCACACCTTCGTCCTCGCCCACACCGTGGCCGAGCAGACCGTCGCCGCGCTGACCGAGGCCGAGCCGGGCCCGGTCTCCGTGGTCCACCTCGGCCAGGACATCCGCACCGTGCGGCCGGTCCGGCCCGGCGAGGAGGTGACCGTACACCTGGACGTGCTCGGCATCCGCAAGGAGCCGCGCGGCGCCCGGATCGCGCTGCGGGTCCGGCTGACCGGCGAGGACGGCCCGGAGCCCTTCGCGGAACTGGTCATCTCCGCCCTGCTGGTCGGCGCGACCCAGCTGGAGCCCTTCGGCGACATCGCGGGCGGCGCCCCCGCCCCCGCCCCGCTGGGCGCCGGCGAACCGCAGACCGCCGTGCACGAGCTGACCACCGACTGGATCAGCACCTACGCCCACGCGTCCGGCGACCTGAACCCCATCCACCTCGACGAGGGGGCGGCCCGCGGAGCCGGCTTCGACACCGTCATCGCGCACGGCATGAGCGTCGTCGCCCTCGCCGTGGAGGAGGCCGTGGACCGCTTCGCGGCCGGCGACTCCGCCCGGGTGCGCGGCCTCGGCTGCCGCTTCTCGGCCCCCGTGCCCCCCGGCATCCCGCTGGAGATCACCCTCCAGCCCGACGCCGAGGCCCGCGTCGTCCGCTTCACCTGCAAGACGCCGAAGGGCGCGGCCGTGAAGTCCGGGTGGATCGAGCTCGCCCTCCCGGCGGAAGCGAGCACCCGATGACCGCGCCCCGCGCCGCCGGCGCCGAGGGCCCGGCCGCCACCGTCGAACTCGGCCTCCTCGGGGGCTTCCTGACCCAGGTCCGCGACCGCCCGCACGCCACCGCGCTCCTCTTCAACGGGGAGGAGACCTCCTACCGCGAGCTGTACGAGCTCGCCGGGCGGGAACGCGACCGGCTCGCGCACCTGGAGCTCGCCCCGGGGGTCCCGGTCGGCGTCCTCGCCGACAAGTCCCCCGCCGCGGTGGCCCTCGTACTCGCCTGCCTGCTGGCGCGGCGGCCGCTGCTGCTCCCGTCCCCCGCCCTCGCCGACACCCTGCTCGCCGACCTCTTCGCCCAGGCCGGCTGCGCCCAGGTCCTCGCCCCCGGCGGCGAACCCGCCAGGGTCGCCCCCAACCCGGAGGCCACGGCCCGCCCGCTGCCGGCCGACGAGGCCGCCGAGGTGGCCTTCATGCTCACCACCTCCGGCTCCACCAGCCTGCCGAAGATCGTCCCGCTGGGCCTGGACGCCGTGGACCGGTTCACCCGGTGGGCCGGCAACGCCTTCGGGATCGGACCCGGCCGCACCGTCCTCAACTACGCCCCCCTCAACTTCGACCTCTGCCTCCTCGACGTGTGGACCACCCTCGCCCGCGGCGGACGCGTGGTCCTCGTCGACCCGGCGCTCGCCGCCCACGGCCGCCACCTGCGCGACCTGGTCCTGCGCCACGACGTCGACGTCGTCCAGGCCGTCCCGATGGCCTTCGGACTGCTCCAGGACGCGGCCGCCAAGACCGGCGACACCTTCCCCGGCGTCGAGCACGTCATGTTCACCGGCGACGCCATCCCCGACCGCACCTTCGCCGCCCTGCCCGAGCTCTTCCCGAAGGCCCGCATCCACAACATCTACGGCTGCACGGAGACCAACGACAGCTTCGTCCACGAGGTCGACACGTCGGCCACCTCCTTCCCGCCCGTCCCCATCGGCCGCCCGCTGCCCGGCGTGCGCGCCCTCGTCATCGACCCCGACACCGACACCCTCGTCGAAGGGCCCGGCAGCGGAGAGCTCTTCGTCTCCACGCCCTTCCAGACCCGCGGCTACCTCGACCGCACCCGGCACGCCGACAAGTTCACCGGCCACCCGCTCGGCCTCGACGACCGCCGCTGGTTCCGCACCGGCGACCTCGTACGGCGCGACGCCGCCGGCACCCTGCACCTGACCGGACGCACCGACTTCCAGGTCAAGGTGCGCGGAGTCGCCGTCAACACCGCCGAGATCGAACGGGTCCTCCAGGAGCACCCCGAAGTGCTGGAGGCGGGCGTCGCCGCCCTGCCCGACCCGATCGCCGGCAAGAGGCTCATCGCCGGCGTCCGGCGGGCCCCCGGCTCCACCCTGACCGGCCTGCAGCTGCGGACGCACTGCGCGCGGCACCTGCCCAGGGCCGCCGTCCCGCACCAGCTCACCCTCACCGACGCGCCGTTGCCCAAGACGGCCACCGGAAAGGTCGACCGCAAGGCGCTCGACCGGCTCGACCGGCTCGACCGGGCCGTACCGAACACCGCACCCACGACGACACCCGTCGCCACACCTCTCGCCGAAGGAATCCCGTCATGAGCAACGTCGACACCATCAAGAACTTCGTCATCACCGAGTTCCTCCCGGGCACCGCGGCCGGTGAGCTCGCGGTCGACCACGACCTGCTCAACGACGGGGTCATCGACAGCCTCGGCGTCCTCAAGCTCATCGCCTGGGTCGAGGACCGCTTCGAGCTCGCCATCGGCGACGCCGACCTGGACCCCAACAACTTCCGCAGCGTCGAGGCGATCGACACCTTCATCGCCGAGTCCCGCCGCACCGCGGCCGCGTAGCACCGCCCCCCACCCCGACGGAGACGAGACGGAGACCAGCCGTGCATGACGCACTCACCGGCCTGCTGCAGCAGCAGGCCCCGGTCGGCCGCGAGACCTGGCGGTCCTGGTGGGACCAGCTCGGCGACGGCGGCCTGGACAAGGCCGAGGTCGTCGCCCTGCTGGCCTCCCTGACCAGCCGGCTCCCGGACCACCAGACCCTGCGCCACCTGCTGGACTCGCTCGCCGAGCGCCGGCCGGCGGCGACGGTGACCACCCCCTGGGAAGGCACCGTGAACGTCGTCGGCACCGGCGGCGGGCCCAAGACCTTCAACATCTCCACCGCCTCGGCGTTCGTCGCCGCGGCGGCCGGGGTCAAGGTCGTCAAAACGGGCTCCCGCGCCTACACCAGCTCGCTCGGCTCCGTCGATCTGCTGGAGCGGCTCGGTGTCCGCCTCACCTCCTCCTACGCCCAGACCGAGGACACCCTCGCCGCTTACGGGATCGCCTTCGCCGGGCCGTTCGTCTACCCGGCGCAACTGACCCGGCTGGCGCGGACCGTGGCCCCGTACAGCATGAAACCGTTCGGCCGCTTCCTGAACGCGCTGGGCCCGTTCCTCGCGGACCTGCCGGTGGCCGCCCAGGTCACCGGGGTCTCGGCGGCCGCGCCCCTCGACACCCTGCGGCAGCTCGCCGCGACCACCACCGGCCGCCGGATCTGGCTGACCTCGAACGACACCGGCGCGGACGAGCTGCTGCCCTTCGCGACCAACACCGTCCACGGGGACTCCCTGACCCGGATCATCCGGCCGGGCGAACTCGCCCCGGGCGACGGCTCCTTCGGGGACCTGCGGCCGGCCGCCGACCCGGCCGCAGCGGTCGAGCACTTCCTGTCCGTGCTCTCCGGAGCGGCGGGCCGGGTGGCCACCCGTACGGTCTGCCTGGGCGCGGCCGCCCTGGTGGTGGCCTCCGGCACCCGCCGCGACTGGCTCTCGGCGGTCTCCCTCGCCGAGGAGGCGGTCCGCTCCGGCGCCGCCCACGACCTGGCGCAGCGCCTGGCGGCCGCCTCGGCCCCGGCCCCCGCCCCCCGCACCCTGGCGGTGGCCGGTGCCTAGCCCCTCGACGGCGACCCTCACGGCGGGGACGGCCTCCGCCTCGACCGTGACGCCGACGCCGGCCCCCGCCCCCTTCTTCGCCCACCGCACCCCGGGCGGACCGCCCGGACTCGCCCTGTTCCTCAACGCGGGCGATCCCCCGCTCCCCGTCCTGCGCGACCTGGTCCTGATGCTCGACGAAGAGGGCGTGGACTGCCTGGAACTGGCCGTCCCGTTCCCCGACTCGGTCACCGACGGCCCGGTCATCCGCCGCTCGGCCCGCCGGGCCCTGGACCGCGGCACCGGCCTGGACGACGTACTCGCCTTCATCGCGGACGTACGGCCGCACCTGGCGCACCTGCGGATCGCCCTGCTCGCCGACTGGAGCCACTCCCTCAAACACCGGGACCTGGCCTCCGCCACCCGCGAGATCGCCGCGGCGGGCGCGGACGGACTCCTCGTCCACGCGCTCCCCCCGCGGCTGCGCGAGACGCACCTGGAGTCGGCCGCCGCGGCCGGACTCCCGGTCGTCACCACCTGCTACACCAAGAGCCCGCCCGAGACGCAGGCCCAGGCCGCCGCACAGGCCTCCGCCTACCTCTACCTCGTCGCCCACTACGGACGCAGCGGGACCGCACCCGCCGCCGGCCATGCCGCGCTGGCGCAGACGGTCGCCGGACTCCGGGCGCACACGACGTCCCCGATCGCCGTCGGCTTCGGGGTCAGCACACGGCAGGACGTGGAGGCCGTCGGGGCCAGTGGCGCCGACGCCGCGATCATCGGCTCCGCCGCCGTGGCCGCCGTCGAGCGGGCACAGGAGGCCGGCGCCGATGTGACCGGGGCCTTCCGCGGGTTCGTCCGCTCGGTCCTGCCCGCAGCACCGCACCCAACCGCCTGACCGGCGGGAAAGAGAGCTCCACCCCTCATCCGAAACATCCGAGCACCACCCTCACACCGGGAGATCGCCATGATCGTTCGCGACATCGAGTCCGTGAAGACCGTCGAGTGGGGCAACGGCCTCAGCCGCCGCTTCCTCCTCGCCGAGGACGGCCTCGGCTACTCGCTCACCGACACCACCGTGCTGGCCGGCACCAAGTCCCGCCTGGAGTACGTCAACCACCTGGAGGCCTGCTACTGCATCGAGGGCTCCGGCGAGGTCATCGAACTCGACGGCACCTCGCACGAGATAGTCCCCGGCCGGATGTACGCCCTCGACCAGCACGACGCCCACTACCTCGTCGCCAGCCCGCACGAGGACCTGCGCCTGGTCTGCGTCTTCTCGCCCGCCCTGCGCGGCGACGAGGTCCACAGCCTCGACGCGCACAGCTCCTCCGCCTACTGAGGCGGCCGCCCGGTGCACCCCGTGCACCACCCGTCCGCAGTCCGCACCATCACCGAATCAAAGGGGTCCGTCGTGATCCGTTGGAACGCCGACCAGGCAGATCTGCGCGAAGGTCTGGAGAGGTGGGGAGACGCACTCAGCGCAGACCACATCGAACTCGACGAGCAGTCGGCCTTCTCGGACGACAAGTGGAAGCTCGTCCAGAAGACCGGGATCCTCTCCCTGCCCTTCGACGAGGACCACGGAGGCCTCGGGCAGTCGATCCTCACCACCATGTACGTGCTGGAAGGCCTCGGCGAGTACAACCGCGACTCGGGCCTCAGCTTCTCGGTCACCACGTCCATCTGCTCCACCGGAATCCCGCTCCAGCAGTTCGGCACCGTCGAGCAGAAGGAGCGCTGGCTGCCGCAGATCTGCTCGGGCGAGGCGATCGGCGCCCACGCCATCACCGAGGCCGAGGGCGGATCGGACGCCATGGCGATGGCCACCAGGGCCGTCCGCGACGGGGACGACTTCGTCATCAACGGCAGCAAGGCCTTCGTCAGCAACGGGCCGATCGCCGATGTGATCGTGGTCTACGCCCGGACCCATCCGGACGGCGGCCCGCTCGGAACCACGGCGTTCCTGGTCGACCGCAACACCCCCGGAATCACCGCCGGCAAGCCCATCAAGAAGATGGGTCTGCGGACCTCGCCGATCGGCGAGCTGTTCTTCGACGACGTACGGGTGCCCAAGAGCGCGGTGCTCGGCAGGGTCGGCGGCGGGTTCATGGTCATGGACCACGTGATGAAGCGGGAGATCCTCTTCTCCTTCATCGTCAACGTGGGCGAGATGCAGCACCGGCTGGAACGGTGTGTCGAATACGCGAAGACGCGTAAGTCGTTCGGAAGGGCGATCGGTTCGTACCAGACGATCGCCAACAAGATCGTCGACATGAAGATCCAGCTGGAGACCGCCCGCAAGTGGCTCTACGACACGGGCGAGAAGCTGGAGGCCGGCGAGAACGTCACCCAGGACCTCGCCATCGCCAAGCTCGTCACCAGCGAGAGCAACCTGGCCAGCAGCCTGTCGGCCGTGCAGATCTTCGGCGGCCACGGCTACATGGCGGAGTTCGGCCTGGAGCAGGAAGTGCGCAACGCCGTCGGCGGCACGATCTACTCCGGCACGAACGAGATCCAGTACAACCGCATCGCCTCCACGCTGGGACTGGGCAAGTGACCACCACGCGCCCGCTGTCCCGGACGCTGCTGAAGGTCTGCGGGGCCACGGCCCCGCAGGACATCGAGGCGGCGGCGGCCGCCGGGGCGGACTGCGTCGGGCTCTGGCACGGCGTACCCGGCGGCCCGTCGGAGCTGGACCCGGACGGGCTCGCCGCCCTCGCGGCGGCGGCCCGTTCGGCCGGGCTCCTGCCGGTCCTGGTGACGTTCCTGGCCGACGCCGGTGAGCTGGCCGCGATCGTGCGGCGCACCGGGGTCGGCTGGGTCCAGCTCCACGCCTACCAGCCGCCCGCGGTCGTACGGGCGCTGCGCGAGGCGCTTCCGCAGGAGGTCGGCATCGTCAAGGTGCTGCACGTCGAGGAGGGCGGGGGCTGTGTCGAACGGCCGCTGATCGGCGCGTACGACAGGGCCGGCACCGACCTCTTCCTCCTCGACACCGCCACCGGGGACGGCCGGATCGGCAGCACCGGCGCCGCCCTCGACCCGGAGCTCCTGTCGTCCCTGCTGCCCCGGCTGACCCGGCCGTTCCTGCTGGCCGGGGGCCTGACCCCGGCCAACCGCCCGGCGTACGAGGAGGTCGTGCGCCACCCCGGGTTCCGCGGCATCGACGTGGACACCGCGGCGCGCGACGGGGCGACCGGCGGCTTCGGCGTCCCGCAGATCGCCGCCCTGGCCCGCGCCTGGCGCACGGGCGCCCGTACCGCCCGCATCCCCGACCACCCCCAGCTGGAGCTGTCGCGATGACGAAGCAGAACCGGACCGGCTTCCCTTTTCTCGAGGCCCTCCTGGCCTCGCCGACCCCCGTGGTGATGGAGGTGAAACGGCGCGACGCCCACGGCTACGACCTGGTCGGCGGCCGGACCCCGGCCGCGATCGTGGGGGCGTACGAGACGGCGGGCGCCCCCTGCATCTCGGTGGTGACGGGCCGCTGGTTCGGCGGCTCGCCGGCGCTGCTGCGGGACGTGGCGGCGCTGACCGACCTCCCGCTCCTGCAGAAGGACTTCATCACCAGGAAGGACCAGGTCCGCACGGCGAAGGAGCTCGGGGCGTCGGCGGTGCTGCTGACGGCGGCGCTGCTGCCCGCGTCGAGCATGCGGACGCTGGTGACGGAGTGCCTGCTGACCGGCCTGACCCCCTTCGTCGAGATCACGGCGGAGGCCGAGCTCGAAGCGGTCCACCACCCCGACGAGTGCGTGATCGCGGTCAACAACAAGGACATCAAGACGCGGGAGCGCGGCGCCGGCGACCTGGGCCGCTCCCTGGACCTGCTGCCCGCGGTCCGCGCGGCCGGCGCCGCCTGCCCGGTGAGCGCGAGCGGCATCGACGGCCCGGCGACCGCCGCCGGACTCCTGGACGCCGGCTTCGGCGGCCTGCTGGTGGGCACCTCGCTGCTGCGCACCGGCTCGCCGTCGGCGTGGGTGGACGCGATGGCCGGTGCGCGGAAGGGGCTGGCGGTCCGATGACGACGCTCCGGGGCGGCGTACGCCCGTACACGCTGAACGCGGCGGGCATCGCGCTGTCGGCGCTCCTGGCCCTGCCGGAGGGCGGGGGGACGCCCCGCTCCACGATCCTGGCGATCCACGGCCGGGGCATGCGGGCCGCGTACTGGAACTCCTTCGTCCCGGTGGCCACGGCCCTGGGGCACGCGGTCCTGGCGGTCGACCGCCCGGGTTACGGCGAATCGGCGAACCTCCTTCCCGAGGGCCAGCGCCTGGCCGAGCAGGCGCAAACCCTCCACGCGGCCCTCAAGGAGCACGCCGCCGCACACGACATCGGCGCCGGCGTCTTCCTGCTGGGCCACTCCGACGGCGGCAAGGTCGCCCTGCACACGGCCGCCACCGACGGGGGCCTGCCCCTCCTCGGCCTGGACGCCTCGGGCGTCGGCTACCGCTACAACCCCGAGGCCCTGCACTTCCCGTCCACCCTCGGCGGCGGCGCCACCAAGCTCAACTGGGGCCCCCTGAACCTCTACCCGCGCGGCACCTTCCAGGCGAGCCGCACCCTGCTGTCCCCGACCCCGCCGCGCGAATCGGCGGAAACCCTGCACTGGCCCGCGCAGTACGAGGAACTCGCGGGCCGCGTCCGTATCCCGGTCCGCCTCACCTTCGCGGAACACGAGGCCTGGTGGCACCTGGACGCCCCCACCCTGTCGGCGATGACCTCCCGCCTGACGGCCGCCCCGTCGGTCGCGGTCGACCACCTCCCCGCGGCGGGCCACAACATCAGCCTGGGCCACACCGCCCCCGCCTACCACCTGCGGGTCCTGACCTTCCTGGAGGACTGCCTCGCGGCCGCGCGGTCCTAGGGGGCGTCGTGTGGACCGGGCCGGTTCACGGGCCCGGGGGCAGGCCCGCGGACAGGGCCCCGGCTATCGCGGCGGTGTGCCGGTAGGCCTGCCCGGCGGCGGCGATGACCCGGTCCTGGGCCCCGGGTTCGGTGACCGCCCGGTTCATGCGCGCGGTGAAGCACGCCCAGCGTTCGCGGTCGCCGCTGCCGTAGTAGGCCACGCCGTCCGCCGAGGTCAGCCGGTAGGCCTCGGCGACGTACCGGCGCAGGATCAGGCCGCCGAGCGTGGAGCCCTCCATGACGTACAGGTACCCGAGCAGCCCCTGGGGGTCCGCTGCCGCGGCGCTGCGTATCTCCTGTGCGAAGGCCGTCGCCTCCGCGGCCGCCAGGGCCGCCGGGGTGCAGCCGGCGTCGGCGAAGTACTTCAGGTCGCGCTCGACGAGGGGAAGTTTGCCCAGGTCCGAGGACCACACCGAGCCGACGGTCGGGCTGGTGGCGCGCGACAGTTCGTCTTCGAGCGCCTCCAGCACCGCGCGGTAGGCGCTGAGCTGCCCGACGTACCGGTCGAGCGGGAGGGTCCCGACGGTCATCGCGGTCGCGAACCGGGTGGCCTCCAGGCCGTCGTGCCAGGCGCGGGTGCTCGACCGCAGGCGCTCGGCCACCGTGGGCGCCGTCACGCGCCGCTCCGCTGCCGGATCGTCCGGTGCAGGCGGTCGATGACGTGGCCCTTGCGTTCGATCGTCACGTCGAAGTACGCCGCGCTGCGCTCGGAGCGGCACACGCCGTGCACGGCTTCCTTGGCCGCGCGCTTGAGTTCGACGGCCTCCGCCGCGAGCCCGAGGAGCGTCTCCTCCAGCTTCGGATGGCCGAGGACGAACGCCTTGAGCCCCTTGCCGGCCGCGTCGGCCGGCTCGGGGGGCTCGGAGTCGTCAAGGAGCTCGAGGAAGACCCGGTTGCCGAGCCCGTCGAAGTCCTCGTGGGTCTTGGCCCCGCCGAATTCCGGCACGAAGTCCGTCAGGTCGTTGAACAGCTGGCTCGCCAGCCCGAGTTTGCGCATGGCCTCGTCCAGCGTGCGCCGCTCGTCCTCGACGACGTCCAGGGCCGCGACCGCCGCGTCGAGCGGCATCCAGAACAGGGTCCCGGTCTTGAGCGCGGCCGTCGACTCCCAGAACTCCACCCGCGCGGCGTGGGGCGCGGCGACCAGCTCGGCGCGGGTGTCCGACGAGCGGGTCGACATGTCGACGGCCTGGCCGGTCAGTCCGTTGCCGACCGCCCGCACCAGGCTCGCGACGACGGCCGGATGGGCCGCGTGCCCGAGCGCGGCCGTGATCAGCCAGGTGCCGGCGTTGAGGGCGAGGGGTATGCCGTGGGTGGCGTGGAGCGCGGCCTCGCCGTAGCGGATGCCGCTGCCGTCCTGGATGTCGTCGAGCGCGACGGCGGCCTTCAGCAGGATCCGTACCGCCACGGCCGCACGGCGGACCGCCGCCAGATCCGCCGAGCCGGCCTCGTCGGCGAGCTCGTCGGGGAAGCCCCGGTAGTTGCGGTAGGCCCAGTACACCATCGAGGGGCGCAGCGGTGCCCCGCCGCTCCCGGGTGCCCCGGCGGCGGGCCGCAGGGCCTCCTGCCCCACCTTCGACCCGACGGCATCCGCGACCGGCTCGTACAGGGAACGCCGCAACGCGGCGTCGTACACGGAGGCCGCCGTGCCCGGGCGCACCGGCGCCGGCGCGGACAGCGAGCCGAGGAACTCGGCCAGATCGTCTTCCAGCAGCGCCGCGTCCCCCCGCACCACCGCCTCGACCTCCGGTGCATCCACCGTCCCCGTCACTCCGCCTCCGAACATCGCCGCACATGAAGCACGAGCCCCCACAACTGCGGGCCCGGCAGAGGGAAGCGTGATCGCAAACGCCGGGCGCCACAAGGCTACGTCCGGATGTCGGTCAAGATCGGTGCGGGTTTCGGGGCGACGGCGCCCTAGAGCTCGGAGGTGTCGAGCTCGATCCCGAACGGCTCGGGCAGCCGCAGGGCGGTCCCGAAGGGGTGCGGTCCGTCGGCGCGGCTGTAGCCCAGGGCCCCTGGTTCGGCGAACAGCGTCACGCTCTGCTCGACCAGGTCCACGAGGAGGTAGAGCGGGGCACCGTACTCGGCGTACCGGCGGCGCTTGACGATCCGGTCGGTCTCGGCGTTCGACCGTGAGGTCACCTCGACGACCAGCAGCGCGTCGGCCGGTAGGAGTGCTCCGCTGCCCTTCGCCAGATTCCTGGGTACCACGGCGATGTCAGGCACGTACCAGTTGGGGGACCCGGGGAGATCGAGATTGCCGGCCCCAGTGGCGCAGCCCAGTTCTTTGGCTCGCGGTTTGACCTGATCGCGGATGGCCTCGATGGCCAATTCGTGGTCCCAGGTGGGTGGCACGGATTCGATGACCCCTTCGATGATCTGGGCACGATCACCCTTGATGTGCTGGATGGCGTACTTCAAGGCGCGCTCGGGGTCTGCCACCTGGCTGTAGTCGGTAGGACCCCCACCAGGGCCGACCGGTGCTGTGCTCATGCCGCTGCGCTCCTCTCCTCCATCAACGCGAAGGTACCTGTCGGGAAGGGCCGGGCGTCCCGCGGTGGCCCGCGAGTCACCCGAAGGGGGAGGTCAGCGGCGCAAGGCCGCGAGTTGGGCTTGGGCCTCGCGGAGTTCCTCCTCCAGGTGGGCGATCCGGTGGTACGGGGAGTCCGACGAGCGGCGAGCGGCGGTGTGGAGGGCCAGTACCTCGTCGACGTGACGGGGCGACACGACGTGGTGCGCCCTTTCCAGCTCGTCGAAGAGTTCCAGGATGAACTCCCTGGGAGGGAGGCGGTCGCCGTTGAAGTACCGGGAGACGGCGCTGGGGGCGTAGTGGACGCGCGCCCCGTACCGGCGTAGTGAGATGCCCAGGACGTCGAACAGCTCGCGCAGGGCCAGGGCGAGGTCGCGCCGTTCCTCCCGGAGGTTGGCCGCAAGAGGGGTCCACGACGGCCGTACGGGCTCCGGGGGCTCCGGGGCCTGCGGGGCCGCCGGAGCCTGCCAGGCCGCCGGGGCCGGTTGCGGTGGCGGCGGTGCCAGGGGGATCCGTGCCCCCTCCCGTGCGCGCAGCCGCTGCCAGACACGCAGCCAGGCCAGTTCCGCCAGGTCGGGGTCCGCCGCGGCGATGCCGCGCTGTTTCAGCCAGCTGCGGGACGCCTGTGCGTACTTCAGGCAGCCCAGTACCAGGGCGGAGACCGCCGTCCGGGTCGGCAGCGTGGTGCGGCGGGGGCTGTGCGCGTCCGCGAGGCAGCTGCGGGAGACGCCCGTCAGCCGGGCGAGCAGGGTGAGCGAGGGGGAGCCGGCCCACAGGCGCAGCTCGCGCAGGCGGGCCACGTACTCGGCCGGGTCGGCGGCGAGTTCGGGGCGCGGCGGTGTGACGGCCCACAGCTCGGCGTCCCACAGCGTGTCCTGGCGCCCGGCGAGGTACCACTGCTCGGTCCAGTACTGCGGGTCGCCTTCGCAGGCCTCGGCGTAGGCGAGGGTGACGTCGAGGCTGGGCAGCGCGTCCCCGGACGCGGCGGCCGCCAGCGTGGTCACCGAACACCGGTGCCCGAGCCGCACGGCCATCGCGCGATAGGTGGGGTTGCCGGAATCCCGGCGCAGCGCGCGCAGCCGGCGGGCGAACGCCCCGTACGGCGCATCGGGGGCGATCGGCTTCTCGGGCCGTGCCACGTGCGGGGGGCCCTCAGCGGGTGCGGGTCAGTTCGCGGGCGGCGGCGCCCATGGCGATGAGCGCCGCGACCGCCGCCGACAGGTCGTAGCCGAGCACGACCAGCACGATGACGATGACGCCCACCGGGAGGACGGCCGGGAGGGTGACGGTGCTGCCGTTGGGCAGGCCGATGCAGAACGCGTTGCTCATGTGATGTTCCTTGGTCCGGACGGATGTTGACGGTGCGTCACGGGTTGCCGCCCGGGCCGCACGATCACCCTGCCACGACGGCCGCGGGGTGAACCAGGTGTTCCGGCGCGCTGGTTTTCCGGATGTGTACGGAGCCGTGGGGCGTTGCCGCGTGACGGCAACAGACGGGTTGTCCGTTACCGTCCGGCCGTTGCCGGACAACGCGCACGGACGTACTGGTCAGGGCTTCTGTTGTTCGGAACCGTCCGAATCCGTCCTGATCCGCGGTTCCCCCTGCCGCAACAGCCCCGCCGCCCCGGATCCTCAACACCTCAGTACGGCTGTTGTCCTGGTCCGGACGGTACGCCGCACGCATCACCGGGTGCCCCTCGTTGCCGCGAGCGCGCCCACCACCACCGAAGACGGCGGGTCCGGGGCATGCACGTGCCCCGGACCCGCCGTCTTCGTGTGCGGTCGCGTCAGGCAGCCACCACCCGGCTCACCAGTTGGTCGCGGATGCGGGCCGGGATGGCCGGGGCGAAGCGCTGGAGGTAGTGGTCCATGTGGGAGTCGTCGCCCACCAGGAACGGGAGGTCGAAGACCAGGAGCTTGCGGACCGCCAGCAGGGGCAACGGGGCGCGCAGCGGGCGGAAGGCCTCGTTGTAGAGGCCCGGCTCCTCGCACACCGGGTGGAACTGGCCGATCATCAGGCCCTCCGCCACGAACTCGTCCTTCGCCTTGCGCTGGAGTTCGTCCAGCTCCACCGAGTCCGTCGGGTCGAAGGCCGGCAGGACCAGGAGGATCGTCAGGAGCTCGCGGTCCTCCGGGGAGAGGGGTGCTGAGAGCGTCGCGTGGCGGGTGCGCAGCGAGTCGACCGCCGAGGACAGGTCCTCGCAGCCGGCGGCCGGCACGGCCAGGTGGAACAGCTCCTTGCGCAGCGAGGGCTGGGTGTACGGGCACACCGGGCCGGTGCGGCCCAGTTCGGGGTGGCTGGAGACCAGGAAATCACGGCTCCACAGGAGGACTTGGAGCAGCGGGCCGAGGTGCTCCGCCGGTGCCTCGCCGCGGGCTATCTGGCCGGCGGTCCACGACTGGATCAGGTCGTCTCCCCTCATCGGGGGTCCCTCCACATGGGTCGCAGTAACGGTCCGCCGTCGGGCAGGGCGATGTCCCCGCCGAGGCGCTCGAAGCCGGCGCGCCGGGTCGCGGCCTCGCCGCCCGGGGAGCTGGCCTCCGCGTAGGTGCCGACGCCCTCGGCGTCCGCGCGGGCCAGCAGTTCGCCGAGGAGCCCGGACATCAGGCCGCCCTGCTGCCGGCCGGCGCGGACCGCGCCGAAGGAGACGTAGTAGTGCGGCGGGCCGTGCGGGTGGTTTTCCGCCTGGAGGCCGGCGACGGTGCGCAGGGCGTCCACGTGCTCGCCCAGGGCCGCGGCGAAGGCCGCGTCCAGGGCGGCCTCGTCCGGCTCGGCGCCGGGCGGCAGGAAGAGCAGCACCGCGTCGCCGTCCGGGGTGGTGAGCACCCCGTCGTGGGCGGCGGACAGTTCCACGAAAACCCGGAAGAACCCGGGCAGCAGCTCGGTTCGGCGCCGTTCGTCGGGGATCATCCAGCGGGTCAGCGCGTCCTCGTGGAAGGAGGAGGCGAGGAGGGTGGAGAGGCGGCTGACGGTCGATGGGTCCAGCCGGTTGGGAGAGAGGGTGGACAAGGGAAGCCTCCGGTCGCGATCGAGGGTTGGAGGGTGGTTGGACGGTGGACGGTGGACGGTGGACGAGGGGTCAGGGGGTTGCGCGGGCGCGGGCCGCGAGTTCCGCCACGCGCGCGTGCAGCGTCGGCAGGTAGTGCTCGGACTCCGGCTTGATCAGGACGCTGCGGATCACGCGCGCCGCCTCCGCGTCCCGCACCGCGCGCGGATGGCGCCGTACGAAGGCGTCCGCGTCCGCCCGCAGCACGCTCAGGAACACCGGATCGGCCTCCGCGGACATGCCGTCGCGCAGCAGCCGGTCCGACGCCGCGTCGATCGAGGACAGGGAGCCGTCGGCGGTCGCCGGGAAGTACGTGACGATGTCGAGGTCCGGGCGCTGGTACAGCTCCAGCTCGTCGGACGCGGTCAGCAGGTCCGCCCACCGCAGCGCCGCCCGCCGGTTCGCGGCGAGGATCCGCCCGAAGCCGTCCGGGGTGAGCGGCAGCAGCTGCAGGGTCAGCCACAGGGCGGCGGCCGCCGCGCCCGCCCGTGAGCACTCCAGGCTGATCTCGCCCAGGTGCAGGTCCGCGTCGGTGAAGTAGGTGTACGGGGAGTCGTGCGCGAAGTGCCGCCCGGCGCGCGGGTCCGGGAAGAGCACCGCCCCGCAGCCGTACGGCTGCAGCCCCTGCTTGTGGGGGTCCACGACCACCGAGTCGCACCCGGCGATCGCCTGCCAGGGCGCCGGGTCCACGTCCCCGGTGTCCGCCCGGCCGAGGATCGCGTAGAAGCCGCCGTACGCCGCGTCGACGTGCACCCGCGCCCCGTACCGGCGCGCCAGCGGCAGCACCTCGTGCACCGGGTCGACGGCGCCCAGCCCGGTCGTGCCGGTGGTGACGACGACGGTGCCGATCCGCCCTCCGCGCAGCGCGGCCTCCAGCGCGGCGAGGTCGATGCGGCCGTGCGCGTCGGCCGGGACGCGGTGGCCCTCCATGCCCAGGACGTGGCACATCCGCTCGTGGGTGTAATGGCACTCGCTGCTGTACGCGATCCCGCGGTCCGGGTGCAGCTGCCGGGCGACGTACAGGGCCTCCAGGTTGGCCATCGTGCCGCTGGTGGTGAGGTGGCCGACGTGCGCGTCGAGCCCGAACATGCCGGCCAGCGCGGCGACGGCCTCGCGTTCCATCTCGGTGGTCGCGGGCCCGCCCTCGGCGGCGTGGTTGTTGGGGTTGAAGAGCATGGCGGTCAGGTAGCCGGTGACGGCCGCCGGGTGCGGCGGCTTGACCATTTGTCCGGCGTAACGCGGGTGGAAGAACGGATAGTTGTGGTCCATCCGCTTGGCGAGGCGGTCGAAGGCCTCGGTGAACGCGTCGGGGTCGACCCGGTGCGCGTCGTGGGTCTCGTAGGGGCCGAACTGCCCGCCCCACCGTTCGGCCACCCCGAGCGCGCGCGGCAGCCAGTCGCGTAAGTCGTGCAGGTCGTGTCGGTCCACGGGTGCCTCCCCCAGCGGCCGCCCTGAGCGGCGGCACGAGTCGCACGTACGCGGTCGTACGTACGCACGAGGAGGGTTGCCCAGGCCCCGCAAGGCCCGCGCAACGCCGAACGCCCGCACACCATCCGGCCTCGAGTGATGCGCAAGCCGGGTCTGGTGCACTCGCGGCGCGCCACCTGTGCGAGGAGTACCGCTCGCCGGCGGCCCACGGCGCGATCGGCCCCGTCCCGGGCGGCCCGCGCACCCACCCTTCCCAGGAGGACATTCCATGGTCACCAGACGCAGCGTGCTCGGCGGCGCGATCGCCGCGACCGGCGCGGGCCTGCTCACCGCCGGTGGGCTGACGCCGCTGCTCGGCGCCGGGTCCGCGCAGGCCACCGCCGCCGACGCCGCGGGGGCGAAGCCGGTCACCGTTCCGCCGCCCTTCACCGTGCGGATGCCGACGCTGCCGGTGCTCTCGCCGATATCCCAGCTGGGCGGCCAGGACACGTACGCCGTCACGATCAGGGAGGTGGCGCGGGAGATCATCCCGGGGGTGCAGACGAAGGTCCTCACCTACGACGGCCACTTCCCGGGGCCGGTGCTGCGGGCGCGCAGCGGGCGGAAGGTGGTGATCCGCCACCGCAACGCCCTCACCATGCCGGTCTCGGTCCACCTGCACGGCGGCAGCGTCTCACCGGAGAACGACGGCGGCCCGATGGACACCTTCGGTCCGGGCACCTCGCGCACGTACAGCTACCCGAACCAGCAGCCGGGCGCCGGCCTCTGGTTCCACGACCACGCGCACCACATGGAGTCGGAGCACGTCTTCCGCGGCCTGTCCGCCACCTACCTGCTGAGCGACGACAACGAGCGCTCGCTGCCGCTGCCGGCCGGCCAGTACGAGGTCCCGATCGCGCTCCGCGACGCCCGCTTCGACGAGGCCGGACAGCTGGTCTACGTCATGGACGACGTCTTCGGCCGGACCACCATCCTCGCCAACGGCCGCCCGAGCCCGTACTTCGAGGTGGCCGCCCGCAAGTACCGCTTCCGGCTGCTGAACTCCTCCAACATGCGCTTCTTCCAGCTGCGCCTCTCCGACGGCGGCCAGATGGTCCAGATCGGCACGGACGGCGGGCTGCTGGAGCGCCCGTTCACGACGGACACCGTGGGGCTGTCCCCGGCGGAGCGGGCGGACGTGGTCATCGACTTCTCCCGCTACCCCGTCGGCACGAAGATCGTCCTGGAGAACACCCTGGGCCCGGGGACGCCCGACCAGGTGGGCAAGGTACTGCGCTTCGACGTCGTACGGACCGCCTCCGACCCGAGCCGGGTGCCGGACGCGCTGCGCACGCTGCCGGCCATGGCGACGGCGACGGTGCAGCGCAACATCGTCCTCAGCATGGACGAGGACGGCCGGCAGGAGCCGCGGGGGCTCATGGACGGCCAGGTGTGGGACCACCAGCGCATCGACCAGACCATCGCGCACGGCACCTCGGAGATCTGGACCGTCACCAACGCGAACAAGATCGTGCCGCACAACTTCCACATGCACCTGGTCCAGTTCCGGGTGCTGGAGCGCAACGGCGCCCCGGTGGGGCCGGCCGAGGCCGGGCTGAAGGACACGGTCCGCCTCTTCCCCGGCGAGACGGTGAAGCTGCACGCCACCTTCGACACGTACAAGGGGACGTACGTCTACCACTGCCACCTCCTGGACCACTCGGCGATGGGGATGATGGCCAACTTCCGCATCCGATAGGGGTTAGACAGGGGGTCGACAAGGGTCCGACTAGGGGCCGACAGGGGTCCCGACAGGGGTGTTCTCCGCTCGACGCGCGCTCAAGGACGGGCCGAGGAGCGGGCGGAAGAATCCTCGACAACAGACCATGTCCGGCCGTGTCCCCCACGAGTCCCCACATGTGTCCGAAGCCGAAAGGGAAGAGGAGGGAAGCCGATGGCCGCCACCGTGGCCATGACCGTGGTCCTCACACCCGGCCCTCCGACCTCCCTCGACCTCCACGGCAGGCTCACGCCCGCCGCGCTCACCGCCGCCCTCGCGCTGCTGCCGCCGTGCACGCCGACGCTGCACCGGCACACCGCCCACCACCACACGCTCACCCTGCCCCCGCCGCCGTTCCCTGCCGGCCGGTTGTCCGACCTGCTGACCGGGGTCGCGGCGGCGGGGGAGGAGCCGTGCGCCGCCCGGGAACCGGACGGTGCCGAACACGCCGAACACTCGGGGCGCGCCGGACGCCACGGGCGCTCCGGGCGCTCCGCGCGTGCCGGACGCTCCGGATACGCCGAGCGGGCCGATCCGGAAGCGGAGGGCCCGCTCCCCATCACGCCCCTGCAACGCGACGTACTGCTGGACGCGATGACCCACCCGGGCGCCGGACTGCACGTGGAACAGCTGCACTGGCGCTGGTACGGACCGCTGGACGCCCGGCGGTTCACGGCCGCGTGGCAGACGCTGTACGACAGCGAGGCGGTGCTGCGCACCGCGCTGGCCAGGCCCGCCGCGCCCGGCGCCGGGCCGCTGGTCGCCGTACATCCGCACGCCGCGCCGCAACTGGAACGGCACGCGCGGGGCAGCGCCGACTGGCACGCGCTGCTGCTGAGCGAGCGGATGCGGGAGTTCGACCTGTACCGGCCGGGCACGGCGATGCGGATCGCGCTGCTGGAGGAGCCGGGCCAGGTGTTCCGGGTGCTGCTGACCTACCACCGGGCGCTGCTCGACGGGTGGAGCGCACGGGTGCTGCGGCGCACGCTGTACCGGGCGTACCTCGCCGACGGGCGGCCGGTCGGCAGCGAGCGGCGGCCCGACATCCGCGACCACATGCGCTGGCTGGCCCGCCAGGATCCGGCACCGGCCCGGGCGTTCTGGGCCCGCGCCGGCGCCCCGGCGGACGCGGCGGGGCTGCCGGGGCGGGCGGAGCCCGCGGGAGCGGAGGGCCCTTCGGGGGCTTCGGAGGCTTCCGGGGCGGGCAGGCCGGACGGGCCGCACCAGCACCACGGATGTGACGGGCATGCCCCGGGCAGCCCCAGCGTCAGCGACAGCAGCGGTCCGCGGCCGCGCGGCCACGGGCGGACCCGGCAGCGGCTCACCCCGGACGAGGCGCTGCGCCTGCGGAACTGGGCGGCGGGCCGGGGCGCGACGGAGAGCACCGCCCTGCACGCGGTCTGGGCCCTCCAGCTCCACCGCGCCGCCCCGGGCGCGGCCGCGGTCGCCTTCGCGGCGGCGGTCTCGGGCCGCGGCATCCCCCTCCCCGGCGCCGACCGCCTCCCGGGCCCCCTGCGCAGCGCCCTCCCGCTGCACGTCCGCATCGACCCGGCCGCCCCGCTGACCGGCCTGCTGACCGCGCTGGCGGGCCAGGCCCTGGACACCGCCTCCTACGAATGGGTCTCCCCGGGGCAGGCGGCCCAGTGGTCCCCGCGGCCCCCTGCCTGCGGTTCCGGCCCGGGCCCGGGCCCGGGCCCGGGCTGCGCCGGCGAGCGCCGGATCCCCGACACCCTCATCGCCTTCGAGGCGACGGCGCCAGCTGGGCCCGCCGGGCCCGCCGACGATCCCGTCCACGCCGAACTCGCCGCCGAGGGAGTACGGGTCGGCGCCGCCGAGGCCATCGGCGCGCACACCGCGCTGCCGTTCGCCGTCACGGCGCACCACGACGCCGAGGGCGGGCTCGTCCTCACCTCCGTGTACGACCGGACGCGCGTCGCCGATTCCGAAGCCGCCGAGACGCTCGCCCAGACCACCCTGCTGCTGCGCGAACTGCCCGACGCCACCGGCGAGACCACCACCGTCGCCGAGGCCCTGGCGCTGCTCGACGGCAGCCCGGTGCCCCGCGTGACCCGGCCGGCGGCCGCTGCCCGCGCGCTGCGCATCCTGCGCGCGGCGGCCCGTACGGGTGCCGGCACGATCTGCCTGGTCCCGCCGCCCGACGCACCGCCCGGCTGCTACGACGAGCTCGCCGAGGCCTACCCCGGCCCGCAGGCGCTGACCACCGTACGGCCGCCCGCCGACGCACGGACCGTACTGGCCGCGCTCCGGCCCGCCCTCGCCCGCGGCGAGCCGCTGCTGCTCGGCGGGTTCTCCGGCGCGGGCTCCCTCGCCTCCGAGGTCGCCGAACGCATCGCCTCGTACGGCTGGCACCCGCCCCTCGTCGCGATCGGCGGCGCCCTCACCGCCGAAGGCTGCCCCGACCCGGTCCGGGCCCTCGCCCGGACCCTGGAGACGGCCGCGGCCACCGCCACCTCCCGGCCCTGACCTGCCCCTGCCCTGCCCGACCTGACGCCCCGTCCCACACCACCAGGAGTGACATGTCCCGTCGTCTGTTCACCTCGGAGTCCGTGACCGAGGGACACCCCGACAAGATCGCCGACCAGATCAGCGACACGATCCTCGACGCGCTGCTCGCCCAGGACCCCGCCTCGCGCGTCGCGGTCGAGACGCTGATCACGACCGGTCTCGTGCACATCGCGGGCGAGGTGACGACGCAGGCGTACGCGCCGATAGCGCAGCTCGTGCGCGAGAAGATCCTGGAGATCGGCTACGACTCGTCCGTCAAGGGCTTCGACGGCGCCTCCTGCGGCGTGTCCGTCTCGATCGGCGCGCAGTCCCCGGACATCGCGCAGGGCGTCGACACCGCCTACGAGAACCGGGTCGAGGGTGCCGCCACGGGTGAGGAAGGTGACGAGCTCGACAAGCAGGGCGCCGGGGACCAGGGCCTGATGTTCGGCTACGCGACCGACGAGACCCCCGAGCTGATGCCCCTCCCGATCCACCTGGCGCACCGGCTCTCGCGCCGGCTGTCCGAGGTCCGCAAGAACGGCACGCTCCCGTACCTGCGTCCGGACGGCAAGACCCAGGTCACCATCGAGTACGACGGCGACAAGGCCGTCCGCCTCGACACCGTCGTCGTCTCCTCGCAGCACGCCTCCGACATCGACCTGGAGGCCCTGCTGGCCCCCGACATCAAGGAGCACGTGGTCGAGTACGTGCTCGCCCGGCTGTCTGACGACGGCATCAAGCTGGAGACCGAGGGCTACCGGCTGCTGGTCAACCCGACCGGCCGCTTCGAGATCGGCGGCCCGATGGGCGACGCCGGTCTGACCGGCCGCAAGATCATCATCGACACGTACGGCGGCATGGCCCGCCACGGCGGCGGCGCCTTCTCCGGCAAGGACCCGTCGAAGGTCGACCGCTCCGCCGCCTACGCCATGCGCTGGGTCGCGAAGAACGTCGTCGCCGCCGGCCTCGCCTCGCGCTGCGAGGTCCAGGTCGCGTACGCCATCGGCAAGGCCGAGCCCGTCGGTCTGTTCGTCGAGACCTTCGGCACCGAGAAGACCGACATCGCGAAGATCGAGGACGCCATCGCCGAGGTCTTCGACCTCCGCCCGGCCGCCATCATCCGCGACCTCGACCTGCTGCGGCCCATCTACGCCCAGACCGCCGCCTACGGCCACTTCGGCCGCGAGCTCCCGGACTTCACCTGGGAGCGCACCGACCGCGTGGACGCGCTGCGCGCGGCCGCCGGCGCCTAGCGCTGTGACCGGGAAGGTTCACCGGGTTGCGGCGCTCCCCCAGCTACCGCTGGGAGGTACCCCCAGGCACGGCACCTCGCCGCGTTGTCGGACCACGCAAGTACGTCCAGTACGAGCCGCGGTCCTCCGCCTTGCGATGCACCGCACCGGACACCGCGACCCGGCAAACCTTCCCGGCCACAGCACTAGCCCGCCGCCGTCCCTTCCGGATCCCGCCGCACCCGCGCCGCCCGGCAAGATCCGAAAGAGACGATTTAGTGCTGCGCCCGGAAGGGTTGGCCGGGGCGTCCGGACGCACGTCCCGCCGCCCCGGCAGCCCTTCCCCGCCACAGCACCGGGCACCACGCCCGACCCGCTGCCCGCCCCCCACTCCGCCCTCCACTCCGCCCGCCGACAACAGACCAGCTCACAGGAGTCCACGTGCGTATCGCGGTGACCGGATCCATCGCCACAGATCACCTCATGGCCTTCCCGGGCCGGTTCGTCGACCAGCTGCTCCCCGACCAGCTGCAACACATCTCGCTGTCCTTCCTCGTCGACACCCTCGAAGTGCGGCGGGGCGGAGTGGCCGCCAACATCGCCTACGGTCTCGGCGGCCTGCGCCTCGCCCCCCTCCTCGCGGGCGCCGTGGGCCCGGACTTCGCCGAGTACGAGGTCTGGCTCAAGGAACACGGAGTCGACACCGGCTCGGTGTACGTCTCCGCCGAGCACCAGACCGCCCGCTTCATGTGCATGACCGACCAGGACTCCAACCAGATCGCCTCCTTCTACGCGGGCGCCATGGCCGAATCCGCCCGCATCGACCTGCGCGACCTGCACGCCCGCACCCCCCTCGACCTGATCCTCGTCTCGCCCAACGACCCCGGCGCGATGGTCCGCCATACCGAGCAGGCCCGCGAGCTGGGCATCCCCTTCGCCGCCGATCCCTCGCAGCAGCTCGCCCGCCTCACCGGCGCCGAGGTGCGCAGCCTCGTCACCGGAGCGCGCTGGCTCTTCACCAACGAGTACGAGTCCGCGCTGCTGCGCGAACGCGCCGAGTGGAGCCACGGGGACGTCCTCGACCGCGTCGGCACCTGGGTCACCACACTGGGCGCGCAGGGCGTCCGGATCGACGCCAAGGGCGCCCCGACCCTCACCGTCCCCGCCGTCCCCGACGTCCACGCCGAGGACCCGACCGGCGTTGGCGACGCCTTCCGCTCCGGCTTCCTGGCCGCCGTCGGCTGGGGACTGCCGCTGGAGAACGCCGCCCAGCTCGGCTGCGCGATGTCCGCGCTGGTCCTGGCGGCCGTGGGCTCGCAGTCGTACGAGATCCAGCCCGAGCGGCTCCTCGCCACCGTGCGCACGGTCTACGGGGAGCAGGCGGCCGGGCTGCTGGAGCCGAAGCTGGGGCAGCTGACATGACGACGCAGGCGACGAACGCGCCGAGCGCGCAGGAACGGGCGAACGGCCTGAGGGAGGCCCTGGCCACGCGTGTGGTGGTGGCCGACGGGGCCATGGGAACGATGCTGCAGGCGCAGGATCCGACGATGGAGGACTTCCAGCAGCTGGAGGGCTGCAACGAGGTCCTGAACGTCACGCGTCCCGACATCGTGCGCTCGGTCCACGAGGCGTACTTCTCGGTGGGCGTTGACTGTGTGGAGACGAACACCTTCGGTGCGAACTTCGCGGCGCTGGCGGAGTACGACATCGCGGAGCGGAACTTCGAGCTGTCGGAGTCGGGTGCGCGGATAGCGCGTGAGGTCGCGGACGAGTTCACGGCCTCGACCGGTCAGCAGCGGTGGGTCCTGGGCTCCATGGGGCCGGGTACGAAGCTGCCGACGCTGGGCCACATCACGTACGCGACGATCCGCGACGCCTACCAGATCAACGCCGAGGGCCTGCTGGCGGGCGGCGCCGACGCGCTGCTGGTGGAGACCACCCAGGACCTGCTGCAGACGAAGTCCTCCATCATCGGCGCACGGCGGGCCATGGAGGCGCTGGGCGTCACCGTCCCGCTGATCTGCTCGGTGACGGTGGAGACCACCGGCACGATGCTGCTGGGCTCGGAGATCGGCGCGGCACTGACCGCGCTGGAGCCGCTGGGCATCGACATGATCGGGCTGAACTGCGCGACAGGTCCGGCGGAGATGAGCGAGCACCTGCGCTACCTGGCGCGCAACTCGCGCATCCCGCTGTCCTGCATGCCCAACGCCGGCCTGCCCGTCCTGACCAAGGACGGTGCCCACTACCCCCTCTCGGCCGCCGAGATGGCGGACGCGCAGGAGGGGTTCGTACGCGAGTACGGGCTCTCGCTGGTGGGCGGCTGCTGCGGCACCACCCCCGAGCACCTGCGCCAGGTCGTGGAGCGGGTCCGTGGCACCGAGATCACCCAGCGCACCCCCCAGCCCGAGCCCGGTGCCGCGTCGCTGTACCAGACGGTGCCGTTCCGGCAGGACACCTCGTACATGGCGATCGGTGAGCGGACGAACGCGAACGGGTCGAAGAAGTTCCGCGAGGCCATGCTGGAGGCCCGCTGGGACGACTGTGTGGAGATGGCGCGCGACCAGATCCGCGAGGGCGCGCACATGCTCGACCTGTGCGTGGACTACGTCGGCCGTGACGGCGTCGCGGACATGAAGGAGCTGGCGGGGCGCTTCGCGACCGCCTCCACCCTTCCCGTCGTACTGGACTCGACCGAGGTTCCCGTGATCCAGGCGGGTCTGGAGAAGCTCGGTGGGCGTGCGGTCATCAACTCGGTGAACTATGAGGACGGCGACGGCCCGGAGTCCCGTTTCGCCAAGGTCACCCGCCTCGCCCAGGAGCACGGCGCCGCGCTGATCGCGCTGACGATCGACGAGGAGGGCCAGGCCCGTACCGTCGAGCACAAGGTCGCCATCGCGGAGCGGCTGATCGACGATCTGACGGGGAACTGGGGGATCCGTGAGTCGGACATCCTCATCGACACCCTGACGTTCACGATCTGCACGGGTCAGGAGGAGTCCCGCAAGGACGGGATCGCGACGATCGAGGCGATCCGCGAGCTCAAGCGCCGCCACCCGGACGTCCAGACCACCCTCGGCCTCTCCAACATCTCCTTCGGCCTGAACCCGGCCGCCCGGGTCCTGCTGAACTCGGTCTTCCTCGACGAGTGCGTCAAGGCCGGCCTCGACTCGGCGATCGTGCATGCCTCGAAGATCCTGCCGATCGCCCGCTTCGACGAGGAGCAGGTCACCGTCGCACTGGACCTGATCTACGACCGGCGTGCGGAGGGCTACGACCCGCTGCAGAAGCTGATGGCCCTCTTCGAGGGCGTCAACATGAAGTCGATGAAGGACGGGAGGGCGGAGGAGCTCCTCGCCCTGCCGCTGGACGAGCGGTTGCAGCGGCGGATCATCGACGGGGAGAAGAATGGTCTGGAGGCCGATCTCGACGAGGCCCTGCAGACCCGTCCGGCACTGGACATCGTCAACGACACCCTGCTGGAGGGCATGAAGGTCGTCGGCGAGCTGTTCGGGTCCGGTCAGATGCAGCTGCCGTTCGTGCTCCAGTCCGCCGAGGTCATGAAGACCGCGGTGGCGTTCCTGGAGCCGCACATGGAGAAGACCGACGA
>NZ_JBHWUO010000046.1:0-57746 GCF_042736975.1 Streptomyces sp. NPDC059989 | reverse complement strand
GCCTGCGCCCGCGTCGGCGCCTGCGCCCGCGTCGGCGCCTGCGCCCGCGTCGGCGCCTGCGCCCGCGTCGGCGCCTGCGCCCGCGTCCGCGTCCGCGCGTGGGCGTCGGGAGCCCGGGTCCCTCCTCGGGACCCGGGCCCGGTGGGCGTGGGGTTACTGCGCCGGAGACGGGACGGGGTCGAAGTCCGTGCCCCGGCTGACCGACTCCCAGGTGGCGGCCTCCGCGCGGCCGGCTTCCGCGTGGGCCGCGATCGTGTCGACCGCGTCGTTGCCCAGCATGAGCCGCAGCGGGGTGTTTTCGGCGTCCAGCGCGGCGAGGATCGCGGTGGCCGCCTTGACCGGGTCGCCGGGCTGGAGGCCGTCGCTGTCCGGCAGCCCCTTGCGGACCGGGCCGACCACGTCCTCGTAGGCGGGGAGGGCGGCGGTGAGCCGCAGCGCGTTGCCGCCCGCGAAACCCGTACGGAACGAGCCGGGCTCCACGATCAGGGCCTTGATGCCGAAACCGGCGACCTCGCCGGCGAGCGCCTCGGTCAGGCCTTCCAGGGCGAACTTCGTCGCGCAGTACGCCCCGGCGCCGGCGAAGGCGAGCCGCCCGCCCATGCTGCTCATCTGGACCACCGCACCCGACTTCCGGGCCCGCATGTGCGGCAGCGCGGCCCGCGTGAGCGCCGCCGGGGCGAAGAAGTGCAGCTCCATCAGTGCGCGGAGTTCGGCGTCGGAGGTCTCCTCCACGGCGCCGATCAGACCCCGCCCGGCGTTGTTGACGAGGACGTCGATACGGCCGAAGCGGTCCACCACCTCGGCGACGACCTCCCCGGCGCGGGCCGTGTCCGACAGGTCCACCGCGAGGGGCACGAGGCGCTCCGGGTGCGCGGCCGCCAGAGCGCCGAGCGACTCTGGGCGGCGGGCGGCCGCCACGACCGTGTCCCCGGCCGCGAGCGCGGCCTCGGTGAGGGTCCGGCCGAAGCCCGACGAGGCCCCCGTGATCAGCCACACCCGGCCCGCGGTGTCGGGCCCCTGGTGCTGTGCAGTCATCAATCCCCCTGTTGTGACACGTAGTTGATCGGCGGTGCCCGCACATCCTGGCACGCCGGGCCGGTTCGGTCAGCCCGCTCCCGGATCATGAGAAGGGGGGTTCTCGGGGGGAAAGATTCCGCTTTGGTGCAGGCGGCGCAGGGTGAGGTGCTCGTGGAAGAGGCGGCCGACGAGCGCTCCTCCGTAGACGACGAAGCCGACGCCGACCAGCCAGGACTGGACGACCAGCAGGGTGCCGAAGGGGCCGTAGGTCACGGCGTTCGAGGCGATCAGCGGGGAGAACACCAGCTGCGAGAAGATCCGCAGCCCCAGCAGCCCGAGGCTGGTGGCCACGGCCCCCGGGACCAGGGCGCGCCAGCGGACCCGGCCGCCCAGCAGCAGCCGCTGCGAGCCCCAGAAGAACAGGCAGGTGCCGACGAGGTCGCCGAGGGTGCCCAGGATCGTGCCGATGGCGTCGTTCGACGGAGCGGGGATCTCGACGAGCAGGGCGAGGTAGCAGACCAGCAGGGCGAGCCAGATGACGTGCCGCCACATGGTGTGCCAGCGGGCGGTCGGCAGGTCCCAGACCTTCTCGTACCCGGTCTGCACCGCCGAGCCGAAGGTCAGGCCGAAAACGGCCAGGGCCGCGAGCCCGAAGGCGGTGGTCCGCTCCAGGGCCAGGTCCGCCGCGCTGAACAGCATCTCGACGCGGGCCCGCGAGGACTCCGTCACCCCGAGGGCCTGGCCGAGCCAGCGGCCGAACCCCGAACCGCTGCCGGGGGCGGCGGCCGCCACGACCACCAGCAGCGGCACCAGGGTGAGGAACCCGAGGGCGGCGAAGCCCATCGCCCGGTGCATCAGCTCCATCTCCCGGCCGCGGCTCACGGCCAGCCCGGCCGGGGAGCCCTGGAGGCGGTTGTAGAGGCGCCGGATGAGGGAGGTCACGCCTCATGCACTACCCGGCAGGGCCCGCCGGCTCCCGGGAGCCACCCCGAAATGGGCCCGAAGGGGTGGTTTCAGCCGCCCGCAGGCGTGTCCCCTCCCTCTCCGGCCCTGCGGAGGTCCACCAGCCGCTTGATCTTCCCCACGGAGCGTTCCAGGGTCTCCGGATCGACCACCTCGACCTTGACGGAGACCCCGACCCCCTCCTTGACGGCCCGGACCACGGCGGCGGCCGCGGCCTCCCGCCGGGCGGCGTCCGCCTCCCGGCGCGCCTCGACCCGTACCGTCAGGGCGTCCATCCGACCCTCCTTGGTCAGCCGCAGCTGGAAATGGGGAGCGAGGCCTGCCGTCCGCAGGAGGATCTCCTCGATCTGGGTCGGATACACGTTCACCCCGCGCAGGATGATCATGTCGTCGCTGCGGCCCGTGATCTTCTCCATGCGGCGGAAGGCCGGACGGGCCGTCCCGGGCAGCAGCCGCGTCAGATCCCGGGTGCGGTAGCGGATGACGGGCATCGCCTCCTTCGTGAGGGAGGTGAACACCAGCTCGCCGGGCTCGCCCTCCGGCAGCACCGCGCCGGTCAGCGGATCGACCACCTCGGGGTAGAAGTGGTCCTCCCATATGTGGAGCCCGTCCTTGGTGGAGGCGAACTCCTGCGCCACGCCCGGACCCATCACCTCGGACAGCCCGTATATGTCCACGGCGTCGATGTCGAGCCGCTCCTCGATCTCCCGGCGCATCTCCTCGGTCCACGGCTCGGCCCCGAAGATCCCCGTTCTGAGCGAGGTCGCGCGCGGGTCGATCCCCTGGCGCTCCATCTCGTCCAGCAGGGTCAGCATGTACGAGGGGGTCACCATGATGACCTCCGGCCGGAAGTCCTGGATGAGCCGCACCTGCCGGTCCGTCATCCCGCCCGAGGCGGGCACGACCGTACAGCCCAGGCGCTCGGCCCCGTAGTGCGCGCCGAGGCCGCCGGTGAACAGCCCGTAGCCGTAGGCGATGTGGACGATCTGGCCGGGCCGGCCGCCCGCGGCCCGTATGGACCGGGCGACGACATCCGCCCAGGCCGACAGATCCCCGTCGGTGTATCCGACGACGGTGGGGCGCCCCGTGGTGCCGCTGGAGGCGTGGACGCGGCGCACCTCCGCGCGGGGGACGGCGAACATCCCGAAGGGGTACTGGTCGCGCAGATCGCTCTTGGTGGTGAAGGGGAACAGGGCGAGATCGGAGAGGGAGCGGCAGTCGTCGGGGTGCACGCCGGCCTTGTCGAAGGCCTGCCGGTAGAAGGGCACCCGGTCGTAGACGCGGTGCAGGGTCGCGCGCAGCCGCGTCAGCTGGAGCGCGGCCAGCGCGTCGGGGCCCAGCCGCTCGCCTTCGTCGTGGAGATCCGCGTAAGCCGCCATGCCGTCACCTCATCGTGGGAACCGACCGATCATTCGGTAGATTGCCAGGCCGTGGCCGGATAAATCAATGACTCGAACGAGTGATCGTCTGATGGGATGGCCCCCATGCCGACTTTCACGACCTACGACGGAACCGAACTCGCCTACCGCGTCCGCGGTGAGGGACCGCCGCTGGTCTGCCTGCCGGGCGGCGCGATGCGCGCCTCGCAGTACCTGGGCGACCTCGGCGGGCTGTCCGCCCGGCGCCGGCTGATCCTGCTGGACCTGCGCGGCACCGGCGACTCCGCGATACCGGCCGACGAGTCCACGTACCGCGTCGACCACCAGGTCGCCGACGTCGAGGCGCTGCGGCTGCACCTGGGCCTGGAGCGGATGGACCTCCTCGCGCACTCCGCCGGCGGCAACCTCGCCCAGCTCTACGCGGCCGAGCACCCCGAGCGGCTGCGCCGGCTGGTCATGGTCACCCCGACCGCGTGGGCGGTGGACCTCCCCGTCACCACGGAGCACCGGCTGGAAGCCGCCCGGCTGCGGGCGGGAAGCGAGCCCTACGACACGGCCATCGCGGCCTACGAACGGATCCTGGCGGGCGGTGGCCGCGCAGGGCGCGGCGAGGAGGACTGGGACCTGGCCGCGCCGCTGTTCCACGGCCGCTGGGACGAAGAGGTCCGGGCCCACTGGGCGGCGGGCGAGCACGAGCAGAACGGAAAGGCGGCCGAGGCCTACGCGGGGCCCGGCGCCTTCGACCCGCCCGCCACCCGTGCGGGGCTCCGCCGGGTCGCGGGCGAGGTCCTGGTCCTGGCCGCGGAACTGGACGGCAATCCCCCGCCGGCGCTGGCGGCCGAGCTCGCCACGCTGTTCCCGCGGGGGGCGGTCGACGTCCAGCCCCAGGCCTGCCACTTCCCGTGGCTGGACGACCCGGCGTGGTTCGCGGAGCGGGTGGAGCGGTTCCTGGCCTCCGGGGCCTGAGCGGCGGCCGTACGGCCATCGGCGTACGGTCGAAGGAGAGGAGAGGCCACAGGCCTTCGGCGACCCGGCGAAGGGAGGCGGGCGGCCATGTCCGTCGTCGATCCCGCGGTATCGGTACGTCTCGGGGCCTCTGGTGCGCGGCGGCTGGCGGGGTTGCTGGCCGAGGTGGGGCACCTGCTGGAGGATCCTGGGCCGTTGCGGTTGACGGGGGCGCAGGCCGATGTGCTGGGGCAGGGTACGGAGCGCCGCGAGCTGGCGGAGTGGACCCGGGCCTTGGCGGCGGAACTCCGCGTCCAGCTGTGACGTTGCCCGCCGCTGCGCGGGCCTTTCCCCCACCCCGCCCCTTCCCGAAACTTGGGGCTCCGCCCCCAGCCTCCCGCGCCTCAAACGCCGGCGAGGCTGGACTGTGCCCGGCGCCGCCGGCCATGTGCGGCTCAAGGATTCGGGGCTCCGCCCCGTACCCCGCTCCTCAAACGCCGGAGGGGCTGGATTTTGCCCGGCCTGGGCTGGAAAGTGCACCAGGGTGGGTGGGATCGGCCCGAGGGAGTGGTTGGCCGGGGTCGGGGACGGGGTGGGGTGTTGGCCGGGACGTAAAACGTGATTTGTGGCGCAGCCGCAGCTCGTACCTGTCAATGCCGATGGGGCGCCATAAATCATGCAGTCCCGGCCGACACCCCACCCCGGCCCCGGCACCGACCCCCGCGAAGCCCCCGGCCACGGGACACCACCCCGGCACCACGCAGCCCCCGCCAAGGACACCGCCGAGCCCCGCAGGGCCCGGGCAGCCCGCCCCCGGGAGCGCCGCCAAGCCCCCCGCAGGGGCTACGCGTTGGCGTCCGTCGCCACCGTCTTCGCCCACCGGTAATCCGCCTTGCCGCTCGGCGAGCGCTGGATGGTGGGTGTGATGACCAGCTGGCGCGGGATCTTGTAGCCCGCCAGCCTGGTGCGGCAGTGGTTCTGGATCTCGTCCAGGGTCGGCTCCGGGGCGCCCGCGCGGAGCTGGACCACCGCGGCCACGTGGCTGCCCCACGTCGGGTCCGGGACGCCCGCGACCAGGGCGTCGTACACGTCCGGGTGGGACTTCAGGGCCTGCTCGACCTCCTCCGGATACACCTTCTCGCCGCCCGTGTTGATGCACTGCGAGCCGCGCCCGAGGACGGTGACGATGCCCGCCTCGTCCACCGTGGCCATGTCGCCGAGCAGCACCCAGCGCTCCGTGCCCTTCTGGAAGAAGGTCTCTGCGGTCTTCGCCGGGTCGTTGTAGTAGCCCAGCGGGACGTGCCCGCGCTGCGCGAGACGTCCCGGTACGCCCACCGCCACCGGCTCGTGCGTCACCGGGTCCACCACCTGCGTACGGTCGTTGACCTCCAGGCGGAAGCCCTTCTCCGGGCTGGAGTCGTTCGTCGCGCGCCCGTTGGAGCCGGACTCCGACGATCCGAAGTTGTTCAGGAGCAGGACGTTCGGAACGAGGCGCTGGAATTCGGCGCGCACCGTCTCCGACATGATCGCGCCGGACGAGGAGACGCTGAAGAGGGAGGACAGGTCGGTCCCCTTGAGGGGGCCGTTCAGGGCGTCGATGAGCGGCCGCAGCATCGCGTCGCCCACCAGCGACACGCTGGAGACCTTCTCCTTCTCGATCGTACGGAGCACCTCCTCGGGCGCGTACTTGCGGTGGATGACCACCCGCTGGCCGTAGTTGAAGGCGATGAACGAGGTGAGGGTGGACGTGCCGTGCATCAGCGGAGGCGCGGGGAAGAAGGTGAGCCCGGCGCCCTTCGACGCGACCCGCTCCGCCAGCTCCTCCGGCCGCTTGACCGGCTCGCCCGAGGGCTCGCCGCCGAAGAGCCCGGCGAAGAAGAGGTCCTCGGCCCGCCACATGACGCCCTTGGGCATGCCGGTCGTGCCGCCCGTGTAGATGATGAACAGGTCGTCGGGCGAGCGGGGCGCGAACCCGCGCTCCGGTGAGCCGGCCGCCTCCGCGTCCGCGTACGCGACCGGCGCGATCGAGGGCTCCGGCGCCCCCTCGGGGGTCGGCCCGACCCGGATCAGGTGGCGGAGCCTCGTCGTCTGCGGGAGGGCGGCGGCCACCCGCTCGGTGAACTCGCCCTCGAAGACGAGCGCGGCGAGGTCGGCGTCGTTGTAGAGGTAGACCAGCTCCTCCTCCACGTAGCGGTAGTTGACGTTCACCGGTACGAGGCGGGCCTTGAGGCAGGCCAGTACGGTCTGGAGGTACTCGATCCCGTTGTAGAGGTGCAGGCCCACGTGTTCGCCGGGCTTCAGCCCGCTGTCCAGCAGATGGTGCGCGACGCGGTTCGCCGCCGTGTCCAGCTCCGCGTACGTGAGGCGGCGCTCGGCGCCGGTCCCGGGGTGGTCCACGTACACGAGGGCCTCGCGGTCCGGAACCACGTCCACGACCGACTCGAACAGGTCGGCAAGGTTGTACTCCACCATTCCTCCTGACCCCGAACGTTCCCCATGGCTGGGCCCATGGCTGGTCTGCTCCGGCGGTCATTAGAGCGCCGCCGACCGCAAGTGGGAAGGGAGCAGCCCAAGAAATCTGACTGAGTGTCAGAAAACTATTGAACTGCACCCGCCCCTACTGCAACCTGTTCTAGGTCTTGAGACGGGAGGACGGCAATGGGTGGGACGGAACACCTGACCGTGGAACGCCACGGCGCGACGCTGGTGCTCACCATGAACAGGCCCGAGGCGAAGAACGCGCTCTCGCTGCCGCTGCTGGTGGGGCTGTACGACGGCTGGCTGGAGGCGGACGCCGACGACGAGATCCGCTCGGTGGTGCTGACGGGCGCGGGCGGGGACTTCTGCGCCGGCATGGACCTCAAGGCGCTGGCGGGGAAGGGGATGGCGGGCGACCAGTACCGGGACCGGCTCAAGGCCGACCCCGACCTGCACTGGAAGGCGATGCTCCGCCACCACCGGCCGCGCAAGCCGGTGATCGCGGCGGTGGAGGGGTACTGCGTGGCCGGCGGGACCGAGATCCTGCAGGGCACGGACATCCGGGTGGCGGGGGAGGGGGCCACCTTCGGGCTGTTCGAGGTCAAGCGGGGGCTCTTCCCGATCGGGGGCTCCACGGTGCGGCTGCCGCGGCAGATCCCTCGGACGCACGCGCTGGAGATGCTGCTGACCGGGCGGCCGTACTCCGCGCGGGAGGCGGAGCGGATCGGGCTGATCGGGCGGGTGGTGCCGGAGGGGACGGCGCTGGCGGCGGCCCTGGAGATCGCCGAGCGGATCAATGCGTGTGGGCCGTTGGCGGTGGAGGCGGTGAAGGCGTCGGTCTACGAGACCGCGGAGCTGACCGAGACGGAGGGGCTGGCCTCGGAACTCGTCCGGGGGTGGCCGATTTTCGATACCGCCGATGCGAAGGAGGGGGCGCGGGCCTTTGCGGAGAAGCGGGCCGCGGTGTATCGGCGGGAGTAGCCGCCGGGTGGTGGTGCGGTGCCGCGCCGCTGCCGGGGGCGCTGCCCCCGGGCCCCTGCGCCTCAAACGCCGGCGGGGCTGGAGGTGCCCGGCGCCGCCGCTCAGGTGCGGCTCACAGACCTGGGGCTCCGCCCCAGACCCTCCCCCAGACTCCGTCCGGGGGGACCCCCATCTCAAACGCCGGCGGGGCTGGATGTGCCCCCGGCCGGACTGGAAGTGCTTCCGGTGGGGCTGGAAATGGCCCCCGGCCGGACTGGAAGTGGCCCCCGGTGGGGCTGGGAGTGGCCCCGGCGGGAGGTCGGGGAGTTGGTTCTGTTCGTAGCCCCGAAGTGAGAATCGGAGAGTCGCCCATGACAGCCGCCGCGTCACCGCCAGAGGTGCTCCGTGCGCCTCTCGTCGTCGAGTTTCCCTTCACCCGGTCCCTGGGGCCCGTCCAGTCCGCGTTCCTCACCGGGCTGCGCGAAGGCGTCGTGCTCGGGGTCAAGACCTCCGGCGGCAAGGTGATGGTCCCGCCCGTCGAGTACGACCCCGTCACCGCCGAGGAGATCCGCGAGCTCGTCGAGGTCGCCACCACCGGCACCGTCACCACCTGGGCGTGGAACGGGCTGCCGCGGCCCGGCCAGCCGCTCGACACCCCCTTCGCCTGGGTGCTGGTCAGGCTCGACGGCGCCGACACCGCTCTGCTGCACGCCCTCGACGCCCCGGGCCCCGAGGCCGTGCGGACCGGGATGCGGGTGCGGGTGCGGTGGGCCACCGACCGGGCCGGGGCGATCACCGACATCGCCTGCTTCGAGCCGTACGAGGGGCCGCCGGCGGCCGGCGAAGCCGTCCCGCACGACGGCGGGTTCGCCGACGCCGTCACCGGCATCGTCGCACCCGCCCGCCTCGACTACACGTACAGCCCGGGCCGGGCCCAGACCGCCTACATCAACGCCCTCTCCGAGCGGAAGACCGTCGGCGAGCGCTGCCCCTCCTGCCACAAGGTGTACGTCCCGCCGCGCGGTGCCTGCCCCACCTGCGGGGTCGCCACCACCGACCAGGTCGAGGTCGGCCCGGCCGGCACGGTCACCACCTACTGCATCGTCAACATCAAGGCACGCAACCTCGACATCGAAGTGCCGTACGTCTACGCCCACATCGCCCTCGACGGCGCCGGCCTCGCCCTCCACGGCCGGATCGGCGGCATCCCGTACGACCAGGTCCGCATGGGCCTGCGCGTCGAGCCCGTGTGGACCGAAGGCGGCCGCTACCCCGACCACTACCGCCCCACCGGCGAGCCGGACGCGGACTACGACGCGTACAAGGAGCTCATCTGATGGCCCGATACGCCCGTGAGGTCGCGGTGGTCGCCTTCGCGCAGAGCGACCACCTGCGCCGCACCGACGAACTCAGCGAAGTCGAGATGGTCATGCCGGTCCTCCACCAGGTGCTGGCCCAGACCGGCCTGAAGGCCGGCGAGATCGGCTTCACCTGCTCCGGATCCAGCGACTACCTGGCCGGCCGCGCCTTCTCCTTCACCATGACCCTCGACGGGGTCGGCGCCTGGCCGCCCATCTCCGAATCGCACGTCGAAATGGACGGCGCCTGGGCCCTCTACGAGGCCTGGGTCAAGATCCAGACCGGCGAGGCCGACACCGCGCTCGTCTACGCGTACGGGAAGTCCTCCCCGGGATCGGTACGCGATGTGCTGACCCGGCAGCTCGACCCGTACTACCTCGCCCCCCTCTGGCCCGACTCCGTGGCCCTGGCCGCCCTCCAGGCCCAGGCCCTGATCGACGCGGGCGAGACGGACGAGAGGTCACTGGCCGCGATCGGCGCCCGCAGCCGGGCCGCCGCCGGGGCCAACCCGCACGCCCAGCTGAGGGGTTCGGTGGACCAGGGCGACTACCAGGTCCGCCCGCTGCGCACCGGGGACTGCCCGCCCATCGGCGACGGCGCGGCCGCGGTGATCCTGGCCGCGGGAGACACCGCACGCCGGCTGTGCGGGCGCCCCGCCTGGATCACCGGCATCGACCACCGCATCGAGGCCCACAGCCTGGGCCTGCGCGACCTCACCGACTCCCCGTCCACGCGGACCGCGGCCGAGCACGCGGGGGTCTTCGAAGCCCCGGTGGACACGGCCGAACTGCACGCGCCGTTCTCCTCCCAGGAGGTCGTGCTCCGCAAGGCCCTCGGGCTCGGCGAAGGCGTCGCCGTCAACCCCTCCGGCGGAGCGCTCGCCGCCAACCCGATCATGGCCGCCGGCCTGATCCGGATCGGCGAGGCGGCCGCCCGCATCCACCGCGGCGAGTCCGACCGGGCCGTCGCCCACGCCACCTCCGGCCCCTGCCTCCAGCAGAACCTGGTCGCCGTCCTGGAAGGGGAACGGGCATGAGCACCTCCGGCAAGGAGCCGGTCGCCGTCGTCGGGATCGGCCAGACCAAGCACGTCGCCGCCCGCCACGACGTCTCCATCGCCGGCCTGGTCCGGGAGGCGGCGGCACGCGCCCTCGCCGACGCCGAGCTGACCTGGGCGGACATCGACGCGGTCGTCATCGGCAAGGCCCCCGACTTCTTCGAGGGCGTGATGATGCCGGAGCTGTACCTGGCGGACGCGCTCGGCGCGGTCGGCAAACCGATGCTGCGCGTCCACACGGCGGGCTCGGTCGGCGGGTCCACCGCCCTGGTCGCCTCCAACCTCGTCGCGGCGCGCGTCCACCGGACCGTCCTGACCCTCGCCTTCGAGAAGCAGTCCGAGTCGAACGCCATGTGGGGGCTCTCGCTGCCCGTCCCCTTCCAGCAGCCGCTGCTGGCGGGCGCGGGCGGGTTCTTCGCCCCGCACGTGCGCGCGTACATGCGGCGCACCGGCGCACCGGACACGGTGGGCTCGCTGGTGGCCTACAAGGACCGGCGCAACGCGCTGAAGAACCCGTACGCCCACCTCCACGAGCACGACATCACCCTGGAGAAGGTCCAGGCCTCGCCGATGCTCTGGGACCCGATCCGCTACTCGGAGACCTGCCCCTCCTCGGACGGGGCCTGCGCGATGATCCTCACCGACCGGGCGGGCGCGGCCCGTGCGCCGAAGCCGCCGGCCTGGGTGCACGGCGGGGCGATGCGGAGCGAGCCGACGCTCTTCGCCGGCAAGGACTTCGTGTCGCCGCAGGCGGGCAAGGACTGCGCGGCCGACGTCTACCGCCAGGCGGGGATCACCGACCCGCGGCGGGAGATCGACGCGGTGGAGATGTACGTGCCGTTCTCCTGGTACGAGCCGATGTGGCTGGAGAACCTGGGCTTCGCCGAGGAGGGCGAGGGCTGGAAGCTCACCGAGGCCGGGGTGACCGAACTCGACGGGGACCTCCCCGTCAACCCGTCCGGAGGGGTGCTGTCCACCAACCCGATCGGCGCCTCCGGCATGATCCGCTTCGCGGAGGCGGCCCTCCAAGTCCGGGGCCAGGCCGGGGAACACCAGGTTCCGGACGCCCGCCGGGCCATGGGGCACGCCTACGGAGGCGGCGCGCAGTTCTTCGCGATGTGGCTGGTGGGGGCCGAACCGCCCGCCTCCTGAAGGCAACCGACCCTCCCGAGCGGGGTGCCGGACCGGTCAAGGGTGACTCACCGTGGCCTGTGCGGCACCCGCTGCGGTGGTTAACCTTGCCCCCGGACGACGTACCGGGAGGAGCACGCACGTGGCAGAGAGCATGACTTCACAGCCCTTCGCAGGCTGGGGCAAGCCGGATCTCGATCTCACCGAGGCGGACTGGCAGTCGAGCAGCCGGGGAGCGGGGGACGTCCAGATCGCCTTCGTCGAGGGCTTCATCGCGATGCGCAACAGCGAGAAGCCGGAGAGCCCTTCGCTGATCTTCGCGCCGGACGAGTGGCGCAAGTTCGTGCTGAACGCGCGGGGCGGGGAGTTCGACCTCACGTAGCCGGCGGTACGGGTACGCGGCGCACCACCGGGCGCGGAGCCGCCGCCCCGGTGGCCGCCGCATCCCTTGCCACCCGCGCGGCGCCCGGGCAGGATGGGCCCATGACGATCATCCGCCGAAAGGGCGATGCCGCGTAGACGGCCCGGCGCACTGCGCGCCGAACGAGGAACGTACGAGGACCGGCGGCCACCCGCCTGGGCGTGGCAACTCCCGCCCGTGGACCGGCTGCCGCCCGATGCCACCGCCGCCGCGCACTGGGGCCGGCCCGGCCGGGGCGCCGAGGTCGCAGAGCTCCTGAGCAGGTACCGGAACTTCCTGCGCCGGCCCGGCAGCCGACTGCTCCTGGGCCCCTCCCCGTGCCCGGGCTGCCCCGGCTGCGCACGCGATGACATCGCCGTCGTCCGGGACGAACTGGCCGAACTCCACCGCGCCCTGCCGCCCGTCGCCCGGGTCGCGCTGGGCCGCGTACTGCGGGACCTGGACGCGCAGTTCCAGCGCCGCACCCTGCCGGACCCGGACCCGCCCGCCGACCGGTGGGCCGACTGGAGGGGCCGCCCGCGCGCCTGGTGGCACCAGCGGCTCTACTCGGATCAGCCCGAGTAGCAGGGTGCTGAATGGGTCATATCGGGATCATAGGTAGGGTGGCGGCATGAGCGGAGAGAGCGACCTGCGGAAACTGCTGAGCGGAATGCGGCCCGAGCTGAACGAGGGCCTGTACGTCTTCTGCACCGTCCCCGGCACCACGGTCCCCCCGGGCACCGCCCCCGTCGCCACCGTCCTGGAGCCCGAGGGCCTCACCCTGGTCCTGCGCCAGGAGGACGCCGACGCGGCCGGCCTCGCCTACGACTACACCGCCGGCTGGATCACCCTGCGCGTCCACTCGGCCCTCGACGCCGTCGGCCTCACCGCCGCCTTCGCCACCGAACTCGGCGCACACGGCCTGAGCTGCAACGTCATCGCCGGCTACCACCACGACCACCTCTTCGTCGCCGCCGACCGGGCCGCCGAGGCCGTGGCCGTCCTGGAAGAGCTCGCGGCGCGCTCCGCGCGGGACTGACCCCCGCCCGCGCGGAGCCCCCTACACCCCGGGCCACACCCCGTAAAAGAAGATCGGAATCTTTCCCGACAGCGGCCTCCCCACCCGTCTGCGCGGGCGTACGCTGTTCCCCCGAACAGGCCTGGGGGGTACCAGCCATGACGGACCGCCGGACCCGGACACGGCGCGCCATAATCGAGCGCGAGACGGAACTCGCCGCCGTCGACGAGACCCTGGACCGGCTCACCGACCCCGCGCCGGACGAGGGCGGCGGACTGCTCGCCTTCTCCGGCCCCGCCGGTCTCGGCAAGACCACCCTCCTCGCCGAAGTGCGCCGGCGGGCCCACGCCCGCTCCTGCACCGTCCTCGCCGCCCGCGGCGGCGAACAGGAGCAGAGCCAGCCCTTCCACGTCGCCCGCCAGCTCGTCCAGCCCCAACTGGCCGGCTCCTCCGAGCGGGAACTGCGCGCCGTCCTCGGCAGCTGGTACTCCATCGTCGGCCCGGCCCTCGGACTCTGTGCCCCCGAACAGGGCGCCCCGCCCGACCCCCAGGGCCTGCGCGACGGACTCGACTGGGTCCTCACCCACCTCGTCGCCCAGCGCGCCCCCGTCACCCTGGTCCTCGACGACGCCCACTGGGCCGACCCCGAATCCCTCGGCTGGCTCGCCGCCTTCGCCCCGCGCGCCGAGCACCTCCCGCTGCTCCTCGTCGTCGCCTACCGCCCCGACGAACTGCCCGCGCACGCCGACGCCTTCCGTACGCTGCCCGGCCGCGCGGGACACCGCCCGCTGGCCCTCGCACCGCTGACCCCGCCCGCCGTCGCCGCCCTCCTGCGCGAGGCGGTCGGCGGCCACGCCGACGACGCCTTCTGCCACGAGGCCTGGACGGTCACCGCCGGCAATCCGTTCGAGGCCGTCGAACTCACCGCCAAGGTCCGGGAGAAGGGCCTGCCCCCGGTCGAGGCGAGCGCCCCGCTGCTGCGCGACCTCGCGGCCGCCCAGCGCGGCAGCGGACTCGTCGCCCGCCTCGAACGCCTCGGCCCCTCCACCGTCCGCTTCGCCTGGGCCTGCGCCGTCCTCGGCACCGCGATCCCGCAGGAGCTCGCCGCCCGGGTGGCCGCCATCGGCACCGAGGAGGCCGTGGACGCCACCGCCCGGCTGCGGGACGCCCGCATCCTGTCCGCAGCCACCGAAGAGCCCGACGCCGGACTGGAGTTCGTCCACCCGCTGATCGCCACCGGCCTCTACCGCGCCATCCCCGACGCGCTCCGCGTCGCCCTGCACGGCAAGGCCGCCGCAGCCGTCGTCGACGCCGGACTCGGCCCCTCCGCCGCCGCCCGCCACCTGCTGGAGACCCACCCCGAGAACGACCCCTGGGTCGTACGCACCCTGCGCGAGGCCGCCGGCGAGAACCTCCGGGCCGGCGCACCCGAAGCCGCCCGCCGCCAGCTCGCCCGCGCGCTGCGCGAGCCCCCGGGCTTCGACGAGCGCGCCGCCGTCCTGTACGAACTCGGCTGCGCCTCCCTGCTCACCGAGCCCGCCAACACCGTCAACCACCTGCGGGACGCCCTCGCCGAGCCCGTCGACGATCCGGCGCTGCGCCAGGGCATCGTCATACGCCTCGCCCAGGTACTCGCCCACAGCGACCACCTCGCGGAGGCCTCCGCGGCGCTGGCGCGGGAGATCCCGCACACCCGGGACGCACGCGCCCGGCTGCGCCTGCAGTCCGAGCGGTTCATGTGGGACGCCTTCGACGCCGCCGAGCCGGACTCACCGGCCCGCTCCCGGCGGCTGGCGCACCTCGCCGGCCGGCTGACCGGCCGCGACCTCACCGAGCGGTACGTCATCGGGCTGCGCGCCTGGGACGCCTGCCTGCGCGGGGAGCCGGTCGACGTGGTCCTGCACCACGCGGGGCGGGCCCTGGGCCGGCAGCTCAGCTGGGCCCACGAGGACCGCGGCTTCGAGGTCCCGGTGCTCGTCGCGATGGTCCACATGTACGCCGACCGGCCGTGGCGGGCGGAGGAGCTGTTCGAGGCGGGCACCGCCGAGTTCGAGCGGCAGGGCTGGCGCGGGGCGCACCTCTCCTTCGCGTACAGCCTGCGCGGCTACATCCACCACCGGCGCGGGCGGCTCGTGGAGGCCGAGGAGCTGGCCCGGGCCGCGCTGACCCTCGCCGAGCGGGTGGGCCGGCGCACGCCCGTGCACTGGTACGCCATCGCCATCCTCGTCACCACCCTGCTGGCGCGGGGACGGGTCGAAGAGGCCTGGGAGCTGGCCCGGGAGCACGAGTACGGGGAGGTCTTCCCGGCAGCCGTGGTCTTCCCGGACTCCCAGACCGTGTACGCCGAACTGCTCCTGGCCCGGGGCGACACGAAGGCGGCCGCGGCCGAACTGGAGGCGGTGGGCCGGCGGCTGACCCCGCGCGGCATCCAGAACCCGGCGTGGTGCCCGTGGCAGCTCCACCTGGCCCGCGCGGTGTCCGGCGAGGACCCCGAGCGGGCGAGGGCGCTGGCCGCGGACGCCGTACGGCGGGCCCGGGTCTTCGGGGCTCCCTCCGGCATCGGCCAGGCGCTGCGGGTGGCGGCGGAGGTCGCGGCGCCCGCGGACCGGGCGGGACTGCTGCGGGAGGCCGTGGCGTTGCTGGCGGCCTCCCCGGCGGGATACGAACTGGCCCGCGCGCTCGCCGCACTGGGGACCGAGCTCGGGGACACCGGACTGCTGACGCGGGCCGTGGTGACGGCCCGCGAATGCGGCGCGGACGGCCTGGCGGCGCAGGCGGCCGAGACCCTGCTGGGCCTCGGCGGCGGCCTGCCGGGCCGGACGTCCCGGGAGGACGGGCTCACGGAGTCGGAGCTCCGCGCGGCGCGGCGGGCGACGGCCGAACCCGCCCCGGAAGGCCCTGCCCAGGGTGCCCCCGGACCGGTCGCCCCGGGACCGGACGGGCCCGTCCGGGCCCGTCCGGACCCCGACTGGGACCTGTCCTCGGCCTGCCGCAAGCTCGGCGCCGACCTCCCGGGCCTCCGGGCCGCCCTGGAGGCCTACGCGCCGTAGCCTCGTCGCGGTGCCCGTCGGCTGCCGTCGTTGATCCGCCCGAATCCGGGGAGGCCGCAACGGGACAGAGGTTGCCGTCCCGGGCAGGGTGATCCCATGGACCACATCGAGCGGATCTCCCACTTCCGCGCCGAGGCGTCGGCCTTTGAGCGTGCCGTCCGCCGCGCCCTCGACACCGGCCGGGCGGCGCCGCTGGTCCCCTCGTGCCCCGGCTGGTCGGTCTCCGACCTCATCGGGCACCTGGGGGGCGTGCACCGCTTCGTCGCCCACATCCTGCGGGAGCGCCTCACCGAGGCGCCCGACCCGGGCGACCTCTCCCTGTACGGGCTCCCGGCCCACCCGGACGTGCTCGCCGCCTGGCCGCGGCCCGAGCGGGCGCCGAACCGGCAACCGGCGCCGGACGCCCTGACCGCCTGGTACGCGGAGGGCGCCCGGGCGCTGGCCGGGCTCTTCCGCGAGCTCGGGCCCGACGTGCCGGTGTGGTCCTGGTCGGCGGAGCAGAGCTCGGGCTTCTGGCTGCGGATGCAGACCATCGAGCTGGCCGTCCACCGCTGGGACGCACAGTCCGCGACCGGCACCCCCGGCCCCCTCGACCCGGCACTGGCGGCCGACGCCGTCGACCAGGCCGTCACGGTGATGGCCCCGGCCCGCCACTCCCAGGAGACGGCCCGGGCGGCCGCGGGGGAGCGGTACCGCTTCCGGCGTACGGACGGCCCGGAGTCCTGGACGGTCCTCTTCTCCGGGGACGAGGTCGTGGCGGAGTCCGACCCCGAGGCCCCGGCGGACGTCGAGGCCGAGGGCCCCGCCTCGGACCTGGCGCTCTTCCTCTGGGGCCGGCAGCCGGCCGCCGCCCTGCGGGTCCGCGGCGACGCCGGCCTGCTCCCGCACTACTTCGCGCTCGTCCCACCGGTGTGACCACCTGGGAGGGGGCCCCGGGGCCGGAAATCCCGTCCGGCCACGTACCATGGCGGCATGTCCTTCCTCCGCCGCCACCGCGCCGCCACACCCGCCGGCCCGGACTTCGACGTCCTGGCCATGGACCCGGGGGACTGGCCGGGCAATCTCGGGGCCGGGCTGCTGCCCGCGCCCGACGGCAGCTGCCAGGGCGTGTTCCTCCGCTACGACCTGTTCGGCGGACGCGGCCCCGCGATGATCATCGGAAACCTTCCCGAGGGTTCCCCCGCCCGGGAGCTCTCCGACGGGCAGGTCCCCTTCGAGGTGGCCCAGCTCCTCGACGCACTGGAGAACGACGAGGACGTCGAGGTCACCGGCGCCGAGGACTGCCCCGTCATGCAGGGCGACAACCTCCTCATCGTCCGGAAGATCAAGCTGTCGGAGTCCCGCATCTCCTGCGTGCAGTTCGACCGCAGCGACAACGTGCTGGTCACCATCGCCAGCTGGGACCGCCCGATCACCGATGACCTCTACGCCCTCCTGAAGCCGCTCCCCGCCGAGCTCTTCCAGCAGGGCTAGGACGGCCTACACCGCGGTGTCCGCGATGTCGTTCGCCGCCACATAGCCGAACGTCATCGCGGGGCCGATCGTCGATCCGGCCCCCGCGTAGCTGTGGCCCATCACCGCAGCGCTCGCGTTGCCCGCCGCGTACAGCCCCCGGATCACCGAGCCGTCCGCGCGCAGGGCCCGGGCCCGCGCGTCCGTCACGATGCCGCCCTTCGTCCCGAGGTCACCCGGCACGATCTTGAAGGCGTAGAACGGCGGGGCCCAGATCGGCGCCAGGCACGAGTTCGGGTGCACGTTCGGATCCGTGTAGTAGTGGTCGTACGCCGTGTCGCCCCGGTGGAAGTCGGAGTCGGTCCCGTTCCACGCCTGCGCGTTGAACCGGTTGAGCGTCGCCCGCAGCGCGGCCGCCGGGACTCCGATCTGCCCGGCCAGCGCGTCCCACGTCCACGCCTTCTTCGCGGCGCCCGCCTCGTACCAGGAGTCGGGGAAGACGATCGTCGGCAGGACGTCCTTGAACAGGTACTTGTTGCGGTAGTTCTGATCCACGATCAGCCACGCCGGGATGTGGGAGCCGGTGGCGCCCCGGTCCTTCTCGTACATCACGTGCACCACATCGCTGTACGGCGCCGCCTCGTTGACGAACCGGGCGCCGTTCCCGTTCACGATCAGCCCGCCCGGCAGGGTCCGTTCGGCGAGGCAGAAGTACGGCTCCCCGGGCAGCGGGATCGAGGGACCCCACCATGCGTCCTCCATCAGGGCCAGCGCCGCACCGGCCCGCTGGCCCGCCCGGATCCCGTCGCCCGTGTTCTCCTTCGCGCCCACCGACCACTGGGTGCCGATCGGCTGCTGCTGGTACTGCGCCCGCATCGCCGCGTTGTGCTCGAAGCCGCCCGAGCCGATGACCACCCCGCGCCGGGCCCGTACGGTGCCCCGTACGCCCTCCTTCTCCACCACCACGCCGGTGACCGCACCGCCCTCCTGGACCAGGTCCACCAGCGGACTGTTCAGCCACACCGGCACCCCCGCCCGCTGGAGCCCCGCGCGCAGCCCGGCCGCCAGGGCCTGGCCCATCGTCAGCGGCTTCTGCCCGAGCAGCGCCGCCTTCGTGCCGCGCGCCAGGCACTCCGTGGACACGGCCAGGCCCTTGGCGCTCACCGCCGCGAGGTTCAGCCACTTGTAGTCCTGGCTGAAGACCACCATCCCGGCCGGGACGGGCATGTACGCCGGGTTCAGGCGGGCCAGTTCGGCGCCCAGGATGTTCCCGTCCAGCTGGTCCGGCTCGATGGAGCGGCCGTTCGGCAGCCCGCCCGGCAGGTTGGGGTAGTAGTCGCTGTACCCCTCCATGAAGCGGAACCCGAGCGGGCTGTTGGCCATCACGAAGTCCAGCATCCGCGGCCCGTTGGCGAGGAACGCCGCCTGCCGGTCGGCCGGCACCTCGGACCCGACGACGGCCGAGAGGTACGTCGCCGCCTTCTGCGGGGTGTCCGGCACGCCCGCGCCCAGGATCACCGAGTTGTTGGGCAGCCAGATCCCGGCCCCCGAGCGCGCGGCGGACCCGCCGAAGGTGGGCGCCTTCTCCACCACCAGCACGCTCAGACCCCGCTTGGCGGCGGTGAGCGCCGCGGTCATCCCGGAGGCCCCGGAACCGACCACGACGACGTCGTACTCGCCGAGCGAAGGGCCGTCGGCGGCCCGCGCGGCGGCGGCCGGCAGCACGGTGGCCGCCACCGCCCCGGCAGCGGTCCCGGCGAGGACCGTCCGGCGGGAGGGCAGCGCGGAGGTGGATCTGCTGGCTGAGGCGGGGCTCGCGGTCATGGGCAGGCTCCAGCGGAGTCGAGGAGAGGGAGGCGGTTCCGGCATTCTGATGCCGAGTCAGAAAAGGTGTTCGGGGGATCATGTGATGTCAAGGCATCCGGCGCCGCCGCCTCACGTACGCCACGGTGACCGCGCCCAGCAGCGGGCCCCACAGGACCAGCGGCGCGTGGCGGACGTAGAACCAGAGCGCGCTCCGGCAGCCCACCTCACTGGGGAAGCACCTCGCCCCCGTATGGGAGACCCCGCAGCCCGGAGGCCCACCCCTCGCCGTCGCACCTGCGTACGAGCGAAGTCCCGTGGCGGTGGGAGCCACGGGACTTCGCGTCATGGGGGGGCGGGTCAGCGGGTGCCGACCGCCGCACGGACCGCTCTGCGCGCCATCCCGGCGTCGTCGTGCAGGCGGCGCAGCAGCAGCCGCTGCTCCTCTCCCGAGGACAGGGCCCCGGCCGGCAGGGGCTGGGCCGGGGCGGTCGCCAGCATGGAGCGCTGGACGGCCGTCTCGGACATCCGGATCTCCCGGGTCAGCACCAGCATCAGGTTGATCAGGAAGGAGTCCCGTACCACCGGACCGGCCGACTGGGCGAGCCGGCTGATCTGGCTGCGGGCGGCCGGGGCGTCGCCCAGCACCGTCCACAGGGTGGCCAGGTCGTAGCCGGGCAGGTACCAGCCCGCGTGCTCCCAGTCGAGCAGCACCGGCCCCGCCGGGGACAGCAGCAGGTTCGACAGGAGCGCGTCACCGTGGTTGAACTGGAGTGCGGCGCCCGACAGCTTCACGCCGTGCAACAGCTTCTGGAGGTCGCCGAGGTCCCGGTCGGTCAGCAGGCCCAGCTCGTAGTCACGGGAGATCCGCCGCGCGTAGTTCAGCGGGGTCCCGAACAGCTCGGCCGGCGGACGCCACTGGTTGAGCCGGCACACCGCGCCCAGGGCCGCCCGCAGGTCGACCCGCGGCGGGGCCTCCACCGGGTGCCGCTGGAGCGCCGCGACCCGGCCCGCCATCCGCTCGACGATCAGTACGCAGTTCTCCGGGTCGGCGGCGATCAGCCGGGGCACCCGGACGGGCGGGCGGTGCCGGACGAAGGTCCGGTACGCCGCTATTTCGTGCCGGTAGCGCTCGCGCCATTCCGGCGAGTGGTCCAGTAAAACCTTCGCGACGGCGGTCATCCGTCCCGTCGTCCCCACCAGGAGGACCGAGCGGCCGCTGCGCCGCAGCACCTGGACCGGGGCGAACTCGGGACAGATCCGCTGCACCGAGGCGAGCGCGGTGCGCAGTTGCGCCCCCTGCGGCCCCGAGAGGTCGATTCTTCCGCTGAGCGGCTGTGAACCGGTACCCGGCATCCGCCGCGCCCGTACGGCGCCCTGCGCCGGAGCGGCGGGGCGGCCGGGTTCGAGGTAGGGGCCCCCGCCCGCCTGGAGCGTGCGGTGCGGCCGGACCGGGGCGGACACGGAGGACGTTGATGCGTACATGGCGTTACGGATCCCTTCGTGCGCCGACGAGTTGCGTACGCCGCCCCGCCGATCCCGTACTTCACCCTGGGGAGTTCCGCCGGTGACCGGGTCGGGGAGGCGCATTCCTACCTGACACCCGGCCGCGGGTGGCGGACCACGAAGCGTGCCCTGGCGAAGCCTGGCGAATATGCACGGGGCCTCTGACGCCGGGTTAATGTCAACTCAGCCGAGAACCTGGGGGCTTGACGTGAGCAAAGGTCCGAACACCCGCCTCAACGACCTGTTCGGCCTCGCCGGCTGGTCGAAGGGCGAGCTGGCGAGGATGGTCAACCGGCAGGCGGCGGCCATGGGCCACCCCCAGCTGGCCACCGACACCTCGCGGGTGCGGCGCTGGATCGACATGGGGGAGACCCCGCGCGAACCGGTGCCCACGGTACTGGCAGCACTGTTCACCGAGCGGCTCGGTCGTGTCGTGACCATCGAGGACCTCGGGTTCGTACGGCAGCGGCGCGCCTCCAAACGGCAGCCGGACGGGGCTCAGGAGAACCCCGACGGAATGCCCTGGGCGCCCGAACGCACAGCCGCGGTCCTCACCGAATTCACGGGAATGGACCTCATGCTCAACCGTCGCGGTCTGATGGGCGCGGGCGCCGTGCTCACCGCCGGCTCAGCCCTCAGCAACGCCATGTACGACTGGCTCCACACCGACCCCGCCCCCGCCAAGGAGGCGCAGCGCTTCGGGGACGCCTTCCAGGCCGACCCGGCGGGCTACGACCGCTACGAGGCGGCCCCGATCGGCTCCCAGGAGATCGAGGCCCTGGAGCGCTCCGTCGAGGTGTTCCGCGCCTGGGACGCCTCCAGAGGCGGCGGGCTGCAGCGCAAGGCCGTCGTGGGCCAGCTCAACGAGGTGGGCGGGATGCTCGCCTACCACCACCCCGACCACCTCCAGCGCCGGCTGTGGGGGGTGGCGGCCAACCTCGCGGTGCTCGCGGGCTGGATGTCCCACGACGTCGGCCTCGAACCCACCGCGCAGAAGTACTTCGTCATCGCCGCGCACGCGGCCCGCGAGGGCGGCGACCGGCCGCGCGCCGGCGAGGCGCTCTCCCGGGCGGCCCGCCAGATGGTCCACCTGGGCAAGCCGAACGAGGCCCTGGACCTGATGAAGCTGGCCCAGTCCGGCTCCGGCGAACAGACCCTGCCGCGCACCCGCGCCATGCTGCACACCATCGAGGCCTGGGCGCAGGCCGCCATGGGCAAGGGCCAGGCCATGCGCCGCACCCTGGGCGAGGCGGAGGAGCTCTTCGTCTCCGACAAGGGCGACGTCCCGCCGCCGAGTTGGATGCAGCACTTCGACGAGGCGGACCTGCACGGCATGCAGGCGCTCGCGTACCGCACCCTCGCCGACCACGACGCCACGGCGGCGCCGGTCGCCGCACGCCACGCCAGGGAGGCCCTGCGGCTGCGCGGCGACGGCTACCAGCGCTCGCAGATCTTCGACTACATCTCCATGGCCTCGGCCTGCTTCATCGCCGACGACCCGGAACAGGCGGACCGCTATGCCCGCCTGGCCCTCGTGTCCATGAACGAGACCTCCTCGCACCGGACATGGGACCGGCTGCGCGAGATGTACCGGCTCACCGGCCAGTACTCCGGCTACGCACGCATCGAGGACCTGCGCGAGGAGATCAAGCTGGCGCTGCCCGACAGCCCCGCGCCGCGGGTGCGGGGTACGGCCGTCTGACCCGACGGACAGTACGGACAGGGGAAAGGCCGCGCCGTGTGGCGCGGCCCTCGGCCCTCGTTCGAGAGGCCTCCCCTCACCGTCCCGAGGAGCGCGACCTCAGCCGCCGACCCGTGCGACCAGCACGCACGCGTCGTCCTCGCGCTCGCTCTCCCCGAACTCCTCGATCACCATCCGCACGCAGTCCTGCGCCGACCGCGCCGCCGAGAACCGCGGCGCCAGCGCCAGCAGCCGCTCGGTTCCGTCCGCCCGGCTGAACTCGATGCTGCGCGGCGTCAGTCCGTCGGTGTGCAGGACGAGTACGTCGCCCACTTCGAGCCGCTCCTCGGCCTGCCCGTACGAGGCCCCGGAGGTGGCGCCTAGCAGGACGCCCTCCGGCGGGGTGAGGGAACGCCCGGACCCGCGGCGGAACAGCAGGGGGGCCGGATGTCCGGCCTGCGCCCAGGACAGGACCCGGCGCGCGGGATCGTAGCGGCAGCACACGGCCGAGCCGAGCGCGGGCTGTACGGAGGTCTCCAGCAGCTGGTTGAGCCAGCCCATCAGCGGGCCGGGCTCGATGCCGGCCATGGCCATGCCGCGCAGGGCGCCGAGCATCATCGCCATCCCGGAGGTGGCGGTCACCCCGTGCCCGGTCAGGTCGCCGACCGTCAGCAGCGAGCGTCCGTCGGGGAGTTCGAGGGCGTCGTACCAGTCGCCGCCGATCAGCGCGCTGGTGGCGGACGGCAGGTAGTGCGCGGCCACGTCCAGGGTGCCGGTACTGCTGTGCGGGAACCGCAGGGAGCCGCGCCACGGGGGGAGCACGGCTTCCTGCAGCTCGACCGCCAGCCGGTGCTCGGTCTGCGCGATCTCCCGCTGGCGCTGCAGCGAGTCACGGGACTCGCGCACCGCCCGCTGGCTCCGGCGCAGTTCACTCACGTCCCGCAGTACGGCCCACATCGAGGCCGTGCAGCCGTCGGAGTCGAGTACCGGCTCGCCCCTCATGTGCAAGGTCCGGACCCGGCCGTCGGTCCGGACGATGCGGAACTCGCCGTCGATCGCCTTGCCGTCCACCAGGCAGGCGGTGACCCAGGAGGTGAGCAGCGGCTGGTCCTCGGAGAACAGGGTGGACCCCAGTTCGTCGAGCGGCAGCGCGCCCGCCTCGGGGGACCGGCCGAAGATCTGGAACAGTTCGTCGGACCAGCTGACCTCGTCGGTCAGCAGGTTCCATTCGGCACTCCCGACGCGGGTCTGCGCCTCGGGTCCGGCCTCGGGGGCCGCCTGCGGCAGCTCGATGGCCTCGGGCGCCGGCGGCAGGCCCTCCTTGAGCTGGCCCAAGTGCTCGCGGAGATCGTCGAGGTGGTGCACGGCGAGATCGCACAGCGCGCGCTGCCAGCGGCCCTGGGCGTCGTCGTCGTCGACGACGGTGTCGCGGCGGACCGCGTCCACTTCTCCCCGCAGCCGACGGGTCTGCGAGATCAACGCGTCCACCGACCCTGGCTCTGGAGGCTGCGCGGGACGGTCCGCGAACAGGTGGGACGGCATGAGAACTCCGATGCTTCCGCGGCACGGCCAAGTCTGAAGGAAGGACCGGTTACGACTGTTGCACAGGCGGCGACGGCGTGTAAGGCGTTTGGCAACATCCGTAACGGTCTTGCTCCTGGCATATGCCGCAGGCCTCTCGACCTCCTTTTCGCGTGCGAACGAATCCGGTCAGTGGCCGTCGCTAGACGCTCAGCGGCACCGGGTGAATCTCGTTCGCCGGGTGCCCGGTCCGCTCGTGGATGCGCTGCACCGCGTCGGCGGACGGTCCCGTCGACAGGCAGTAGACCGTGCCCGCCTCGGGGTCGGCCCACGCCCTCTCGAAGTGCACGCCTTCCTCGCCCTCGATCGCCAGGTCCGCGCGGTGCGCGGCCATCAGCTGTTCGGCGGTGATGCCTTTCATGCCCGTGTGGACATCCATGAAGGTGGCCATGTCGGGGCACCTCCTTCCGTTTCCTCCATCGTCCGCCCGCGGCCGGAAACCGGCCCATCGGAGGAGCCGGATCGATCGTACGGCCGAGGTGTACGAGGCCCCCCGCTTCCCCCATCGCGTAAAGACCGAATCAAGGCGGTGACCGCGGTACCCCCGAACGAAGGACCCCGCGCTCCGGTATCCGCCGGCACGTCGTGCACATCCTGCCGCCGCCCGCGCATGCGTCTCGTCTGACGGTATGTCCGCAAACCCGGCGGGCCCCGCCCCCGGGCTTCCCACCGCATCCCGCCGTGGCTACTCTACGTGTCGGTAATGAGCCGGGGGAGGTCCGCACGAGCGCGGGCCCGCGCAGGGTGGGGACACAACGACATGACCGGGCAGCACCACCCGGCGGGGCACAGCCGCCGCTCCCTCCTCACCTACCTCGTCGCGGCGCCGACCCTGGCCCTCGTCACCCGCGCCGGCGCCGACGTACTGGCCCCGCAGCCTGCCCACGCCGTGGTGCCCTCGCTGCCCGCCATCGCCGATGTGATCGACCTCGGCGACCTGTTCATCCTGGCCGGCGCGCCCACCTCCGCGCTGCTGGCCCTCGCCGTCGAGGCGGACGGCACCATCCGCTTCCGGCTGCCGCGCGAGGAGGTCGGCCAGGGCCTCACCACCGCCGTGGCCATGCTGGTCGCGGAGGAGCTCGACGCGCCGCTGGCCGACGTACGGGTGGAGCTGGACGACGCGCGCCCCGAGCTGCTCTTCAACCAGCTCACCGGCTCCTCCAATTCCATCCGCTCCCTCTACGGGCCCGTCCGGCAGTGCGCCGCCACCGCCCGGGCCCGTCTCGTCGCGGCCGCCGGCGCCCGCTGGGGCCTGTCCCCGGCCACGCTGACCACCGCGAACGGCGCCGTCCGCGCCCCCGACGGCCGCACCGCCGACTACGGCGGCCTCGCCGCGGCCGCCGCCGACCCGGGCCTCATCGTGCTCGGCGCCACCCCCAAGAAGAGGGCGAAGCACACCCTCGTGGGCAAGGCGACCAGCCGCGTCGACGCCCGCGCCATGGTCACCGGCGCCCAGCAGTACACCCTCGACCTCGACGTGCCCGGCGCCAAGCCCTGCGTGGTGCGCCGCCCGCCCACCCTCGGCGGCAGCGTCCGCACCGTCGCCAACCTCGCCGCCGTCAAGGCCATGCCCGGCGTCCTGCACGTGGTGACCGTCAAGACCGGCGTCGCCGTCGTCGCCGAGACCTTCGGCCAGGCCCTCGACGCCAAGGCCGCCCTCCAGGTCACCTGGGGCCCCGGCCCCGCGGACCAGCTCTCCGACGCGCAGATCCGCACGAAGCTGCGCGCCGCCACCCCGCCGCTGCTCGTGCCGCCGCTGCTGACCCCGTACGTCGACGCCGAGTTCGACTTCGCCTTCGTCAGCCACGCCCCGATGGAGACCAACTCCGCCGTTGCCGACGTACGGGACGACCGCGCCGAGATCTGGTCCGGCCTCAAGTCCCCGATCGTGGCCCGCGAGACGATCGCCGCCGACCTCGGCCTGCCCCTGGACAAGGTGAAGGTGCACGTGGTCCAGGCCGGGGGCTCCTTCGGCCGCCGCCTCTTCTTCGACGCGGCCCTGGAGGCGGCCCGGATATCCAAGGCCTGCCGCCGCCCGGTCAGGCTGATGTGGACCCGCGTCGACGACACCCGGCACGGCCGGATGCGCCCCGCCACCCACCACAAGATCCGGGCCACCCACCTCCTCGGCGAGGTGCTCAGCTTCGAGCACCGCGTCGCCGCCGCCGAAACCGACTTCCGGCACGGGCTCGGCGAGATCATCACCGCCACCGCGGCGAGCCTGCCGCTCGGCATCGGCAACGCGACGCTCGCCCAGACCCTGTTCCTGACCACGGTGAAGTCCCCGTACCACTTCGGGCTCACCACCCAGGCCCTCACCGAGGTGCCGACCGGCATCCCCACCGGCTCCTGGCGCTCGGTGTACTCCGCCAACACGCGCGGCGCCGAGGAGATCGTGGTCGACGAACTCGCCGCCGCGACCGGCAAGGACCCGTACCGGTTCCGGCGCACCTTCCTCAAGACCGACGCCCAGCGCGCCGTACTCGACAAGGTGGCGCAGGAAGGGGAGTGGGGGCGGCCGATGGCGCCCGGGTGCGCGCAGGGCATCGCCTTCCACGAGGAGTACAAGTCCCGCACCGCCTGCCTGGTCGAGATCGACACCCGCGATCCGGAGCGCGCCCGCGTGACCAAGGCCGTCATCGCCGTGGACGTGGGCCTGCCCGTGAACCCGCGCGGGCTGGAGGCCCAGATGATGGGCGGCCTCACCGACGCCATCTCCACCACCCTGCGCGCCGGGATCCACATCGACAAGGGGCTCCCGCTGGAAGGCAGTTACAGCCAGTTCCACTGGGCGCAGCAGCGGGACTCCCCGCGCGACGTCCGGGTCTTCGTCCTGCCGGCCACCGGCGAGGAGCCGGGCGGCGCGGGCGAGCTCGGGGTCCCCGCGGCCGTCGGTGCGATCGCCAACGCCTGGGCCCGGGCCACGGGTTCCAAGCCGCGCAGCTTCCCGCTCGACTTCGACGTCGACTTCACCCCCTACCCCCGATAGCCCCGGAGCCAGGAGTACGCCGTGCCCTCGCACACCTTCACCGTCAACGGGCAGAGCGTCACCGTGGACGCGCCCGACGATCTGCCCCTGCTGTGGGTGCTCCGCGACATGCTCGGGGTGCGCGGCCCCAAGTACGGCTGCGGTGTGGACGTCTGCAAGGCCTGCACCAGCCACCTCGACGGCTCCGACATCCGGCCGTGCGTGGTGCCCGTCTCCGCCTGCGCGGGGAAGACGGTGACCACCATCGAGGGGCTGGCCGACGGGGACGACCTGCACCCGGTGCAGGAGGCCTGGCTCGAACAGGACGTCGCGCAGTGCGGTTTCTGCCAGCCCGGTCAGATCATGGCGGCCGTCGCCCTGCTCAAGCGCACGAGCCAGCCCACCGACGAGGACATCGACGCCATCGCCAACATCTGCCGCTGCGGAACCTACTTCCGCATCCGCGAGGCCATCCGCAGCGCGGCGGCGAAGATGTAGGCGGTGCAGGCGATGTGGAGGGGACGCGGCGGCAGCGGATCCCGGAGCTTCCCCCGTGCCCAGCGGACTGGGCCGCGCCGGGATCGGCCGCTCGTGGTCAAAGCTATGCGGGTGCAGGCTTGTTGGCAGGGTTCGTTCCGCCCAGTGTCGGGCCGGGACGGGTATCACAGCGCACAGTGTGCGGCCGGTGGTTGAATGCGGTGATGGCCCGGTCCGACGACGTCCTCAAGGTCCACCGGCTCGCCCACACCGGCGGGTCGGCCGCGCTGCTCGAGTGGCTCGCCGCCCGGCTGGGCGGGTGGACCGGAGTGGTGGACGCCGAGGAGCCGCGGGGACCCGAGGCCGCCGTACGGGGCGCCGCCGAGATGCGGGAGCGCGGCGTACGGTCGGCCGTCCTGCAGAGCGGCGGCCCGGCCACGCTGCTGTTCGCCCTCGACGGCCGCCGCACGCTGGCCGCCGTACGGGCGCAGCCGCACGATTCCGGGGCCGCCACCCTGCTCGCCGACGCCGCCGTACCGCTCGCCCTCGTGCTGCGCGCGGAGGAGGCCGCGCGGCGCGAGGAGCGGGCCGGGCTCGCCGAGGCGCGGGCCCGCGAGGCGGTGCTGCACCTGCTGATGAACGGGCGGATGTCCACGGCGCACCAGATCGCCGAGGCGCTCGGTCCCTCGCTGCCCGAACCGATGCGGATGTACGTCGTCGAATGCCGGACCGGGCAGCGCGCCGAAGTGGCCCGGCTGTGCCAGGAGCTGACGGGCGGCCGCGCGTGGATCGTGCGCTGCCCGGTCTACGTACGCCACCTCATCGTGCTCGTGCCGGCGGACCCGGCGGCCGCTCCGGGTGACCACGACCCCCTGGCGGGGGCGCTGGTGGGGGTGGCCCCCGACTGCACGGTCGGGGTCAGCGGGGAGATGTGCCTGCGGGAGGCGCCGGCCGCCTATGCGCAGGCCTTCCACGCCCTGGCCGTCGCCCGGGGCCGCGCCGAACGCCATGCCCGCTTCGGGCCGGGGCCCGAGCTGGAGCTCGCCGCCCACGGGGCGGGCGCCGGCTGGGCCAGGGCGCTGCTCGCGCCCCTGCACGCGTACGCGCCCCGGCGCCCGCAGGACCCGGGCGCGCAGGAGCTGCGGGCGACCGCGCACGCCTGGCTGAACTTCACCTCGCACGCGACCCGGCTGCTGAAGGTCCACCGCAACACCCTGGCCGCCAGGATCCGGCTGGTCGAGGCCGTGCTGGGCCTGGACCTGGCGCGCCTCGGGGACCAGGCGGCGCTCTCGCTGGCGCTGCGGCTGACCTCGGGGGCGGGGGTCACGAACGCGGGATCTCCGGAGGCGGGCTCCCCGGGCGTAGGCTCCCCGGGCGTAGGCGCCCCGGACGCAGGTGCCCCGGACGCAGGTGCCCCGGACGCAGGTGCCCCGGACGCAGGCGCCCCGGACGCAGGCGCCCCGGGCGCGGGCTCCCCTGACGGAGGCCTGAACGCGGACCTCCCGGATCTCGACGCGGTGCTGAGCGACCCCCGCCTGACCGCCTGGGCCCGCGCCCACCTGCGCCCGCTGGCCGGACCCGATGCCCCGCCGGGCGTCCGCGAGACCGTCCGCACCTGGCTGGCGCACGACGCCCAACTCGCCCCGGCCGCCGCCGCGCTGGGCATCTCCGTCCCGGGCGCCCGCAAGCGGCTGACCCGCGTCGAAGCGCTGCTGGAGCGCTCCCTGCTGCAATCCCCGAGCGCCCGCCACGACCTGTGGCTGGCGCACCGGGCCGAGGAGCTCGCCGGGTGACACAGTCCCCAAAAGGGCTGAATGGGGCAGATCGTGCACGATCATGCCCCAATGAGGCGTATCAATATGAAACGAGTGCTGGTCGGTGAAGCCCTCGACACCGCGCGCCTGGGCGAGACCCTGCTGCCCAAACGGCTCGCCCTGCCGATCTTCTGCAGCGACCCGCTCTCCTCGGTGGCCTACGCCACCGAGGAGATCCTGCTGATCCTCGCCCTCGGCGGCGTCGCGCTGCTCCACCTCACCTGGTACGCGGCCGCCGCGATCGTCTTCCTGCTGGTGGTGGTCATCGCCTCGTACCGGCAGACCTGCCACGCCTACCCCGGCGGCGGCGGTGCCTACATCGTCAGCTCCGAGAACCTCGGAACCACCGCCGCCCTCACCGCCGCCAGCGCGCTGCTCATCGACTACGTGATGACCGTCGCCGTCTCCGTCGTCTCCGGAGTCGCCGCCATCACCTCCGCCATCCCCTCGCTCAGCGACCACCAAGTGGGCATGTCCGTGGGGTTCGTGGTGCTGCTGACCCTGATGAACCTGCGCGGCGTCCGCGAGTCGGGCCGCGTCTTCGCCCTCCCCACCTACGGCTTCGTCCTGGTCATCTACCTCATGTTCGCCTTCGCCGCGGTACGGCTGGCCACCGGCGAGACCATCCGCGCCGAGTCCGCCCACCTGCCGATCACCGCGGAAGGCACCTACACCGGAATCGCCCTCGTCCTCCTCGCGATGCGCGCCTTCGCCTCCGGCTGTACCGCGCTCACCGGCGTCGAGGCGATCAGCAACGGGGTCCCCGCCTTCCAGAAGCCCAAGGCCAAGAACGCGGCGACCACCCTCGCCGCGATGGGCGTGCTCTCCGTGACCATGTTCGTGGGCATCACCGCGCTCGCCATGGCGTACCAGGTGCACGCCGCGGCCGACCCCACCGAACTGGGCCTGGCCCCCGGCACCCCGATGTCCACCGCGCTCGCCCAGATCGGCCGCGCCACCTTCGGGAGCTGGCACTTCCTCTTCTACCTGCTCCAGGCCGTCACCGCCGGCGTGCTGATCCTCGCCGCCAACACCGCCTTCAACGGCTTCCCGATGCTCGCCTCGATCCTGGCCAAGGACCGCTACGCGCCCCGCCAGCTCTTCAACCGCGGCGACCGGCTCGTCTACTCCAACGGCGTCATCCTGCTCGCGCTCGCCGCCATCGCCCTCATCGTCGCCTTCGACGCCGAACTGACCCGCCTCATCCAGCTCTACATCATCGGCGTCTTCGTCTCCTTCACGCTCTCCCAGGCCGGCATGGTCAGGCACTGGAGGAAGGAGCTCGCCTCGCCCGCCACCCCGCGGGAGGAGCGCGTGCACATCCACCGCCGGCTCGCCATCAACGCGGTCGGCGCCACCCTGACCGCCCTGGTCCTGGTCATCGTCCTCATCACCAAGTTCACGCACGGGGCCTGGCTGGTCGTCATCGCCATGCCGCTGCTCTTCCTCGGCATGAAGGGCGTACGCCGCCACTACGACCAGGTGGCCCGGCAGGTCGCCGTCGCCCCCGACGCCAAACCGCGCAAGCCCGCCCGCCACCACGTCCTGGTCCTGGTCTCCTCCGTGCACGCACCGACCCTCAAGGCCATCGGCTACGCGCAGGCGCTGCGCCCGGACACGCTGACGGCGGTCACCGTCGCGGCGGACGAGGAGGAAGCGGCCCGGCTGCGCGAGGAGTGGGCCGAGCACGACCCCGGACTCCCGCTGAAGATCCTCCACTCGCCGTACCGCGAGGTGGTGGGCCCGATCCTGGCCCACGTGCAGGAACTGGCCGCGGACACATCGACGGACATCCTGTCGGTGGTGATCCCCGAGTACGTGGTGGGCCACTGGTGGGAGCAGCCCCTCCACAACCAGAACGCGCTGCGGCTGAAGGCGCGGCTGCTGTTCACGCCCGGGGTCGCGGTGATCGACGTGCCGTACCTGCTGGAGTCGGCGCGCCAGGAGGGCCCGCAGTAGCGGGCTCCGCCGCGGCGCGCTGCACCACCGCCGCGTGCGCCAGCGTCAGCTCCACCACGTGCCGGGGGTCGGCCAGGGACCGGCCGGTGAGCTGCTCCAGGCGGCGCAGCCGGTTGGAGACGGTGTTGCGGTGGCAGTACAGCCGCTGCGCGGCGGACGTCGTGGAACCGCGGCAGGCCAGCCAGGTGCCCAGGGTGGTCAGCAGCACTCGGCAGTCCTCCGCGGGCAGCGCCAGTACGGGCCCCAGCACCACCTTCCGCAACCGGCCCGCGAGTTCGGCCTGGGCCGCGACCAGCGCCGCGGGCAGCCCCTCGTCGAGCAGCGCGGTGCGCGGGCCGCCGGACGCGGGGGCGGTGCGCAGCGCAAGGGCCGCCAGCCGGTGCGCCCGGGCCAGCTCGGCCGGCGCCTCCACGACGGGGCTGACCCCCGCCCGGAGCCCGAGCGGCGCGAGCAGCTCCCGTACGGACTCCAGCGGATGGTGGCCCAGCTCCACCAGGCCGGTCTCGCCGCCGGCGCGGATCCGCCACAGCACGCGCGGCGCGCCGGTGGCCCCGGGTCTCTCCGCCGGGTGGGCCGGACCGTCCGCGGCGGCCACCACGACCACCGCGAAGCGGCCCCGCTCGGGCAGCCCCAGCTGGGCCGCGGCCTCCGAGGCGGCGGGCCCGTCGGTGGCGGCCGCCCCGTCCAGCAGGGCGTCGAGCAGGGCCGCGCGGCGCTCCCGGTCGCGGTCGGTGCGCGCGGCCTCCGCAACCCGGTAGGACTCGGACACGGCGTCCGTCATCTGGTCCAGTACGTCCCACAAGGTGGTCGCGCCCGGCAGCAGCCGGGGCAGCGCCGCCCGGTCGTACGAGGCCACGGCCTCGGTGAGGGTCTGCCAGAGCAGCCGCCCGCCGCGGCGGTAGGTGCGCAGCAGGGAGCCGAGCGGCAGTCCCTGCTCGGCCCGCAGGGTGCCGGTGGCCCGGGCGTCGGCCAGGTCCACGGGCAGGCCGCGGGAGCTGCGGACCAGGCCCTCGACGGCCTGGCGGAGGTTGTGGTGGATCCGCTCGCGCAGCTCGGCGCGGCCGAGCAGGGCGGCGTACGCGGGATCCTCGGCCAGCGTCCGGTCGGCGAGCCGGTCCGCCGCCACGGCGATCCGGCGGGACAGGTCCTCGCGTATCTCCTCGATGATCCGCTCCATGACGGGCAGCCTGACACGGGGGAGGGGGCGGTGGGGAGGGCCCGGACCGTCCGCATCCGCTACCGTGTGCGAAGCACTGCAGTTGCAGTGCTCACCGTCGACCCCCAGGGACCCGCCATGCGCCAGAACCCGCAGCGCCGCGCCGCGCTCCTCGACGCCGCGATCGAAGTCCTGGCGCGCGAGGGCTCGCGCGGACTGACGCTGCGCGCGGTGGACGCGGAGGCGGCCGTCCCGACGGGCACCTCCTCCAACTACTTCGCCAACCGGGCCCAGCTGCTCGTCCAGATCCTGCACCGCACCCGGGAGCGGCTGACCCCGGACCCCGCCGACCTGGCCGGCCCGCTGGACACCAAGGTGCTGCTCGGGCGGCTCCTGGAGCGGATGCGCCGCGAGCGCAGCGTGCACATCGCGATGCTGGAGCTGCGGCTGGAGGGCACCCGGCGCCCCGAACTCCAGGCCGAGCTGGCCGGCTTCCAGCGGGCGGAGCTCGACGCGAACGTCGCCTGGCACCTGGAGGCGGGCCTGCCGGGAGACCGGCAGGGCGTGGTGCTGCTCTACCTCGCGATGCTGGGCCTGATCGTGGACGACCTGACGGCGCCGACGATGCTGGACGGCTACCCGGCGGAGGCCCTCATGGAGGCGATGGTCGAACGCCTCCTCCCGCAGCCGCCCACGCCCTGACGGCGCGACCGCCGCGCGTCCGGGCGGGGTCCGGTGATCTTATGCTCAGGTTTACGCGAGTCAGCTGGTTTTGCGGCCGGTGAGCGACTTTGATGGGTTTGCCAGGCCTCGTACCGGAGCAGGGGGACTACTCATGGGCACCGACGGCAGTCAGAAGGACAGCACACCCACCCTGATCGGTTCCGTGCAGCGCGCACTACGCCTCGTGGAAGCGATGTACGCCGAAGGCGGGGCCACGGCCAAGCGGCTCGCCCGGCTCACCGGCATTCCGCTGCCCACCGTCTACCACCTGCTGCGCACCCTCAGCCACGAGGGCTACGTCGAGCGCGAGGGCGGGTCGTTCCGGCTCGCGGACGATCTTCCGCTCGCTTCGTGATCAAAAGTCGACGGGTTCCGGCCACACAGTCGTGCGGTTCCGCGCATGTTCCAGCGGAAAATGCCAGAAGGCCCTTCCGCACTGTGGAAGTTGAGTAAGTTCCCTCCTGTCGCGCCGTACGACCGTGCACCCAGCACGTCCGGCCGGGAGGGGAGCCCGCGTGCCCGGGATCGACGAATGCCTGCTCGAAGCCATGGCCCTGCCTGGTGCGCGGGGGGCCGCGCTGGTCGACTGGAGCAGCGGACTGGCCCTCGGCACCGCGGGGGACTCGCCCGTCGGGGACCACGAGACCACCGCCGCCGAGACCGCCGAGCTGGCCCGCGCGGCCGCCGAGTACGAGTCCTTCGCCCCGGCGGACGGGGCTCCCTTACGCGGTGACGCCGCCGGCCCGCCCGTCGAGGACCTGATCGTCACCACCCGCACCGGCTACCACGTGCTCCGCTTCGTCGAGACGAGCTTCGACAGCAGCGTCTTCCTGCACCTCTGGCTCGACCGCGACGGCAACCTCGCCCTCGCCCGCCACAAACTCCGCGCCCTCGCCGAGGGGCTGGTGCTCAGATGACCACCCCGCCCCCGGCCCCCGTCGCGACCGCCTTCGCCGCCGTCTCGCCCCTCCTCACCCGGCTCGCCGCCGAGCGTGCCACCGGCGCCCTGCTGCGCGACCGGGGCACCCTCTTCCTAGAGGACGGCCGCATCGTGCACGCCGAGAGCCCGGCCACCCCCGGCCTCGACGTCCTGCTCACCACCGGCGGCGCGCTGGCCCCCGAGCGCTGGCGCGAGGCCGTGGACCGGGCCGGCGCCCGCCGCCAGGTGGCCCGCTTCCTCGTGGACAGCGGCGGCCTCGCGGGCGGCGAGCTGGAGATCTGCCACCTCGCCGCCATCTTCGACGCGGCCTTCTTCGCCCTGTCCCCGGGCAGCGGGCCCTCCCGGTTCCGCCGCGGGGCCACCCACTGGATCGGCTCCGACCGCTCGGTCCCGGCCGCCGCCGTGGAACGGGAGACCCGCCGCCGCCGGGAGCTGCTCGACGCGGTCTGGCCGTACCCGCTGCTCGACACCGCCCCGGTGGTGCCGCGGCCCGCCGCGCCCGGCCAGACCGTGACCGCCAGGCAGCGGATCCTGCTGGCCCGGGCGGACGGCGTACGCACCCCCGCGGACCTCGCGTGGGTCCTGGGCCGGCCGGCCTTCCACACGCTGCTCGACGTACGGCGCCTGGCGGCGGCCGGACTGGTCGAGACCCCGCACGCTCCGGCCCCGCCGGCGGCCGCGGAACCCCTGCCCGACTGGATGACCCAGACCCAATCCCCGGACGTGGCGCTGCTCCGCCGGTTACGCGACGCACTGGAGGCAAGCCTGTGAGGCTCCCGCTGCGACCGGCCCTGCGCGCCGACCGCTCCGAGCGGAGGCAGCCAGAAAGGAGAAAGGCCGACATGAGCACGGTGCCCGCCGAGGCGGAAGCCGAGATACTCGCCGAGCTCCGCAGGCTGCGGGCCCGGGTACCCCAGCTCACCGGCGCCCTCGCCGCCAGTGCCGACGGCCTGGTGCTCGCCCGGGACAGCGCCGCCTCCGAGGCGGAGACCGTCGCCGCGCTGACCGCGGCCGCCCTCGGGGTCGCCCAGCGGCTGAGCGACAGCACCGGCCAGGGCGGATTCCGGGAGCTGCTGGTGCGCGGAGAGCTCGGGTACGTGGCCACCTACGCCGCGGGCGAGGCGGCCGTCCTCACGCTGACGGCCGAGCCGCGCATCAACGTGGGGCGCCTCCACCTGGAGGCCCGGCGCTCCAGCCTGCGCATAGCGGAGCTCATCGACCACACCCTCGGGCGGCGGGGCGCCGACGTCCCGCCCGCCTGAACCGATCCAGCACAGCCACAGCAGCCACAGCCACAGCCACACGGCAACCGACCACGACAGTCACAGTGAAAAGGGAAAGAGGAACCTCTCATGGCGAACGTCGAGACCGCTCTCAAGGAAGCCACCACCACCATCGACGGCGCGCTCGGCGCCGCCCTGGTCGACTACGGCAGCGGCATGGCCCTCGGAACCGTCGGCGGCGGGAAGGACCTCGACCTCACGGTCGCGGCCGCCGGCAACACGGACGTGGTGCGCGCCAAGGTCCGCACGATGGAGTTGCTCGGCCTCAAGGACGAGATCGAGGACATCCTCATCACCCTCGGCGGCCAGTACCACCTGATCCGCCTCCTCAAGGGCCGGGGCACCTCGGGCTTCTTCCTCTACCTGGCCCTCGACAAGGGGCGGGCCAACCTCGCGATGGCCCGCCACCAGTTGAAGAAGATCGAGTCCGAGCTGGAGGTCTGACCGGGGATCGTTGAGGTGGCGGGCGGCTTAATTCTTTGCCGTCCGCCCCGGCGATCAGCTCTGGTATGTCCGAATAGGGAGGAGTTCATGATTCTGCTACAGAGTAAGATGCTGTGAGCTGATCATCGATAAAGATTAAAACGCTGGAGAATCCGCCACCCATGCCACCGCGCCTGAGCATCGTCGTCCCCGTCTACAACGTCGAGCTCTACCTCGACGAGTGCCTGGAATCCATCGCCGCTCAGACCTTCGACGACTTCGAGGTCATCCTCGTGGACGACGGGTCCACGGACACCAGCGCCGTCATCGCGAAGGCCTTCGCCCAGCGCGACAAGCGTTTCCGAGTGGTGATGCAGGAGAACGCCGGTCTCGGCGCCGCCCGCAACGTGGGCGCCCGTCACGCGCACCCGGACAGCGAGTACCTGGCCTTCGTCGACAGTGACGACACGATGCCGGACTACGCCTACGAGCGGCTCATCGGAGCGCTCGACGAGACCGGCTCGGACTTCGCCGGCGGCAACGTGAAGCGCTTCCGCTCCGTCGGCATGCAGCAGTCCTGGGGGCACCGCGCCGCCTTCGCCAGGACGCAGCTGAAGACCCACATCTCCAAGTTCCCGGCGCTGGTCACCGACCGCACCGCGTGGAACAAGGTCTACCGGCGCACCTTCTGGGACGAGCACGGCTTCCAGTACCCGGAGGGCATCCTCTACGAGGACGCCCCGGTCAGCATCCCCGCGCACTACTTCGCGTCCAGCGTCGACATCATCAGCGACTGCGTCTACCACTGGCGCGTCCGCGAGACGGGCGAGCGCTCCATCACCCAGCGCTCCACGGACCCGGTCTCCCTCATCGACCGCGTGACCTCCGTACGCCTGGTCCGCGAGTCCCTCAAGGCCAAGCAGGGCGCCAAGTACGCCCGCTACCTGCGCGACTACGACTACAACGTGCTGAGCGAGGAGCTCCCGCTCATCTACAAGTACGTCGGTGAGGGCGGCCCGGACTTCCGCGCCGCGTTCGTCAAGGAGGTCGGCGGCCTCATCCGGGAGATCGGCACCGGCCCCTGGTCGGACCTGACCGTCGCCGACCGCCTCAAGGCGTACCTCGCCGGCGAAGGCCGCGTCGAGGACTTCATCGCCCTCCAGGACCACCAGCGCGACTTCCACTACAGCGTCCCGGTCAAGGGCCTGGCCCGCCCGCAGGCGGACTACCCCTTCCTCCAGGGCCGCCCGCCGGTCCCGGCCAAGATCCTCACCCTCGGCCCGCGCGAGCGCCGCGTCGTCAGCCGCCTGGAGCAGGCGGCCTGGGCCGACGGCAAGCTGCTGCTGCGCGGCTACGCGCTCCCCGGCCACCTCGGTGCGGAGAGCCGCGTCGGCTCCCGCAAGATGCTGGTCTTCCGGGAGGGTGGCAAGCGCCGCCGCTCGGTCGTCAGCACCCGTACGGTCGCCTCCCCGATGGCCACCGTGATGTCCCCGCACCTCGCCCTGCGGCACGCCGACTGGGCCGGCTTCACCGCGGTCGTCGACCCGTCGATCTTCCAGTCGGGCGGCAAGTGGCACGAGGGAATATGGACCACCTCCATCGCCGTCACCGGCGCCGGCGGCCTGCACCGCGCCCGCCTCAGGGGCGGTGAGCACGACACCGGCCAGAACCCGCCCGCGCACTGGGTGGCCCCGGACGTCCGTGTCATGCCCACGGTCGCCGGATCCCTCACCATCCAGGTGGAGATCGTCCGTGCCCGCGCCCTGGACGTGCGCTCCGCCGGCGACGACGCCGTCGAGATCACCGGCGAACTCTCCGCCGAGATCAAGGGCGCCCAGTCCCTCCAGGCCGTCCACGTCAGCACCGGCACCGTCGTCAGCGTCCCGCTGGAGACCGGCCAGGCCGCCGCCGGACGGATCCCCTTCACCGCCCGCGTGGTGCTCGCCGATCTGGCCGCCGTACCGGACGCCCCGTGCGAGCCCGGCGAGTGGACCCCGGAGCCCTGGAGCCTGTCCGTGCTCGGCGCCGACGGCACCGAGCACCGCCTGGTCCACGACGAGCGCGGCGGGTTCGACGGCCTCGTCGTGCGCCTGCCCGGCGAGGACGCGGGCCGCGCCCTCTTCGCCAAGCGCGGCAACACCGGACACCTGACCCTCTCCGTGCAGCCCTCGCCGCCGCTGATCGACACCGTCGAGGCCGCGGACGGCACCGTGACCCTGCGGGGCCGGTTCGTCGCACCCACCGACGAGCCGTACGAGCTCGTGCTGCACAACGTGCACGGCGTGGAGTTCAGCTACCCCGTCACCCGCGACGGCGACACCTTCGAGAGCGTCTTCGAGCCGGTGCTCCCCGAGGCGTACGCCGGCAGCACCACGCTTCCCGAGGGCCGCTGGTGGCCCACGCTGCGTCCGGTCGCCCAGGGCGGAACCACCGCCGGCCTGCTGGGTGTCGACCGCGGCGCGCCCGTGCAGATGAGCCCGGGCCTGCTCTTCTCGGGGCCGCACCCCGTCACCGTCCGGGGCCGCCGGATGCGGGTCGAGACCCGCTTCCACGACCGCATGGTGCTGGTCGCCGACCCGCTGCTCAGCCCGCACGACCGGTCCAACTTCGCCCAGCGCGTCGCCCGGTGCGAGACCTACCCGGCGCAGCGCGCCCTCCCGGTCAAGGACATGGTCGTCTACGACACCTTCCAGGGGACCGGCGCCGGGGACTCCCCCCGCGCCATCCACGAGGAACTGGTGCGCCGGGGCGCGGAGCTGGAGCACATCTGGCTGGTCCGCGACGGCCGCGCCGAGGTTCCGGCGACCGCACGCGCCGTGCAGTACGGCAGCGTGGAGTCCTGGGACGTGCTGGCCCGCGCCCGCTACTTCGTGACCAACGACAACGTGCCGCGGCGCTTCGACCGCCGTACCGGGCAGGTCGTCGTCCAGACGTGGCACGGAACGCCGATCAAGCAGATCGGGCACGACTTCGTGCACGACTACTACACGAGCCCCGAGATCCTGGAGGGTCTGGCGCACGACAGCGCCCAGTGGTCCCTCCTGGCCTCCCCGAGCTCGTACGCCACGCCGCTCCTCAAGCGCGCCCTCGGCTACGAGGGCGAGGTCATCGAGGTCGGCAGCCCGCGCGCGGACGCCCTCGTCCGGCCCGACGCGCAGCGCGTCGCCGAGGTCCGGCGGCGGCTCGGCCTCCCCGAGGGCAAGAAGGTCGTCCTCTACATGCCCACGTGGCGGGAGAACTGCGAGGGCTTCTCCGGCGGGTACAAGCTCGACCTGCGGATCGACCTGGAGGCGGCGCGCCGCGAGCTGGGCGAGGACCACGTCCTGCTGGTCCGCGGGCACCACCACGTGGGCGAGCAGGTCCGCGAGGGCGTCCGCGACGGCTTCGTCGTCGACGTGTCCCGCTGGCCCGACGCGGCGGACCTGCTGCTCGTCGCCGACGTGCTGATCTCGGACTACTCGTCCGCGCTCTTCGACTTCGCGCTCACCGACCGGCCGATCCTGCTCTTCACCTACGACCTGGACCACTACCGGGGCACCCTGCGCGGCTTCAACTTCGACCTGGAGGAGAAGGCGCCCGGCCCGCTGCTGGCGGACTCGGCGAGCCTGATCGAGGCCGTGCGCAACGCCGACGCCCTCGGGGAGCAGTACGCGCAGGCGCGCGCCGCCTGGCGCGAGGAGTTCTGCGACCTGGACGACGGCCACGCGACCGAGCGTGTCGTCGATCGCATGCTGGAACTGGGTGCGGGCCCCGCGAAGTAGCCCGTACGAGCGAATTCCCGGCTGAACACAGACCGGCCCCGGGCCCACCGATGAATTTCGGGCCCGGGGCCGGTCTGTATGTGAGGGACGGAATCCACCCGGGCATCCGCCCCCCGGAACTCGCATGGAGGCAGTCATGACCAGCAAGGGTTTCACCACGTGCCTGTGGTTCGACGGCAACGCGGAGGCCGCCGCCGACTACTACGTGTCCCTCTTCAAGGACGGGAAGATCGGCAGGATCGCCCGCTACACCGACGCGGGCCCCGGAGAGGCCGGCTCGGTGATGGTCGTGGAGTTCGAGATCAACGGTCAGAGGTTCGTCGGGCTCAACGGCGGCCCGCAGTTCCCCTTCACCGAGGCGGTCTCCTTCATGATCGACTGCGACGACGTGGCGGAGTCCGACCACTACTACGACGAGCTGACGAAGGACGGCGGTCAGGAGTCCGCCTGCGGCTGGGTCAAGGACAAGTTCGGTGTCTCCTGGCAGGTCGTCCCGCCGGGCGTCATGGAGGCGGTCACCGACCCGGACCCGGAGCGGGCCGCCCGGGCCACCGCCGCCATGATGAAGATGAAGAAGCTGGACGTGGCGGAAATGCGCCGGGCGGCCGACGGGGAGTGACAGGGGCCCCTTCGGACCGCCGCTCCCCTTCGGACCGCCGGTCTCCTAGCCGCCGATCCGGGCCAGCAGGGCCGGCAGGGCGGTGCCGATCGGTTCGCGGACGACCTCGTCGGCGAGGGAGTCGTACGGGGTCTCCTCCGCGTTCACGATGATCAGCCGGGCCCCGGCCTCCGCGGCCATCCCGGCCAGGGACGCGGCGGGCTGCACCTGGAGGGTGGAGCCGACGGCGATGAAGACCTGGCACCCCTTGGCCACGGCCATCGCCTGCCCCAGCACCACGGGGTCGAGCCGCTGGCCGAACATCACGGTCGCCGCCTTGAGGATCCCGCCGCACGCCAGGCAGGCGGGATCCGGCTCCCCGGCGGCGACCCGGGCCAGCGCCTCCTCCATGTCCGAGCGGGCGTGGCAGGCGGTGCAGACCACCGACCGGGCGCTGCCGTGCAGCTCGAACACCTTGCGCGCGGGCATCCCGGCGAGCTGGTGCAGCCCGTCCACGTTCTGCGTGACGACCCGCACCGGGGTGCCGCCGCGCTCCAGCTCCGCCACGGCCAGGTGCGCGGCATTGGGCCGGGCCCCGAGTGCGCCGATCTCGGCACGCATCAGCCAGGACCGCCGGCGGATCTCCGGATCCGCCATGTAGTACTCGTAGGTCACGAGCTTCTCGGCGTCGGGCTCCCGACGCCACAGCCCCTGCGGCCCCCGGTAGTCCGGAATCCCGGAATCGGTGGACATCCCGGCCCCACTGAACACTGCGACGAGCGGCTTTCCCATGGGCCGACCGTACGCAGACGGGCCGCCGGTCCGCGACCGAATTCGGGGCGGGTGGCCGGTGCGGCCGGGGTCCGGGAGGGGCATAGGAGGGTCGTTTCTGCGGTGAATCCCGACCCCCACAGGAGTGAGATCCGGGCGGCGCACTCCCGCGGGGCCGGGCGGCCGGGTACATAACGGACATGAAGCTCATGACGTACCGCCTTGGCGCCCTGCTGCTGACCCTGCTCGCGCTGCCGGCCCCGCTGTCCGTCGCCGCTGCCCATGCCGCCCCGGTCGCGGTTCCGCCGCCGCACGACGCCGCCCAGATCAGCACCTTCCTCATCGACTTCTACGGTCACCACGGCCCCTCCGAGTACGACCGGGACAACCGGGTCTCGCAGGTGCTCAAGGACAAGCAGAAGGGGATCGCGGACGCCGACGTCCTGCTCTGCGCCCAGAACGAACCGCAGGACATCGCCATCGGCCCGGTCACCGTCGCCGAGGCGGCCGGGATCGGCTGGGCCACCGTCACCACCCACTGGGATTCCAGAACCACCGACACCTTCACCGCGTACGTACGCCTCGACTCCCAGCCCATCCGCCTGGACGACGTGATCTGCGCGGGCTGAGGCCCCCGACGGCCGGAAAGGCCCGGCTGTGCGCCCTTTCCCCGTCTGGTACAACACGGGGCATGACGGGATTCGAGATCGCCGGCGCGAGCGCCGCCGACATGGAACTGATCCGCGGCTGGGCCGATGAGGAGGGCTGGAATCCGGGAGACTCGGACCGGTTCGCCTTCGCGGTGGCCGACCCGGAGGGCTTCCTCGTCGGCCGGCTCGACGGTGAACCGGTGGCCAGCATCTCCGCCGTCCGCTACGGCGCGGGCTTCGGTTTCATCGGCTTCTACATCGCCCGCCCCGCCGTCCGCGGCCAGGGCTACGGCATCCGGCTGTGGCACGCCGGGATGGAGCGGCTGCACGGTCGGCTGATCGGCCTGGACGGGGTCGTCGCCCAGCAGGACAACTACCGCAAGTCCGGATTCCGTTCGGCCTGGAACAACATCCGCCACGAGGGCGTACCGCAGGGCAGGGACGGGGCGGCCGAGGACTTCGACGTGGTGGACGCGGCCACCCTGCCGTTCGGGCAACTCGCCGCCTACGACCGGCGGTTCTTCCCCGCGCCGCGCGACGCCTTCCTGTCCGCATGGACCGCGCTGCCCGGCCGGACGGCCCTGGCCGCGGTCCGCGACGGCCGGATCGAGGGGCTCGGCGTCATCCGCCCGGGCAGCGGCTCCTCCCGCATCGGCCCGCTGTACGCGTCCGGCCCCGGCGTGGCGGCGGGCCTGCTGCGGCGGCTCGCGCGGTACGCGCCCGAGGGGCTGGTCTCGGTGGACGTGCCGGACGCGAACCCCGGCGCCGTCGAACTGTTCACCGGCCTCGGCCTGGCCCCGACCTTCGAGACCGCCCGGATGTACACCGGGCCCGCCCCCGAGATCGACCTCGCCGGGATCTACGCGGTCACCAGTCTCGAACTCGGCTGACAGGCAAGGGGAGTTGCCCTAGTCTGCGCGGGGCCACCCAGTCGAGTTCCGGGGGGAACACCATGGCTTTTCTGCTGCTGCTCGTCGCCGCCGTCCTGAGCGTGCTGGGGTGGACGAACGACAGCGACGGGCTGATCACCGCGAGCTGGGTGGTGTGGGTCGCGGGGATCCTGCTCCTGCTCCTGCGCTGGAGGGTCAACCGGAGGAAGTTCTCCTCCGTCGAGGAGGCGCGGGCCGCGGCTGCCGCCGGCGACCCGCGGGCCATGCGCTTCGTCGCGTCGCTCCGGAAGCTCGAGGGCGACTACGCCGAAGCGGAGCGGCTGCTGCGGGCCGCGATCGAGCTGGGCGACGTGGAGGCCATGTGGGACATGGGGCGGCTCGTCGACCTGCGCGACGGGCTGGGGGAGGCCGAGCCGTGGTTCCGGATGGCCGGCCGGCACGGACACTTCTTCGCGAAGAGGATGTTCCGGCCCGGGCACGGCTTCAACCAGGACGGCGGCAACCCGCTCTGAGGCGGGGCGGCCGCGGCGACCGGGGCCGCCGGGCGACGGTCGACGCGCCGCCCGGCCGCCCGGCATACCGGGCGCGGCCTCAGAAGCCGAACAGCGCGCCCGCGGTGTGCCGCAGGCCGCACGGGTTGGCGAAGGTGTACGAGTAGTTCAGCCGGCGGCCCTGCCACACCCCGTCGGCCGTCACCGTCACGGGATTCCACTCCCTGGTACACGCGGTGCCGGCGCCGGGCGCGGTGATCGCGTCCAACTCCGCCGCGTTGGCCCGTAATTCGGCACAGGCGGCGGCCGGCTGCGGGTGCGTACCGCCCGGCGTCGGCGCGCACACCAGGGTCACCGCGCGCATCACCGTGCCGGTGGCGCTGTCGTCCCCGGCGGTCACACCGAGCACGAGCGCGGAGGGCGCGTACAGGCTCGCCGTGCCGGACGGCGCGGCTCCGGCCGTTCCCGGCCAGGCCAGTGCGGTGAGCGCGGTGAGCGCCATGGCGGCGGAACCGAGCCCGAGACCCTTTGCGATGGACCGCATTGCGAACACTCCTTTGGGTTGCTGTTTCGGATAGCGGACAGAGTCTTGCCCACGCGGGCCGTGAACGCCCGTTCGCACCCCCATTTCTCGTCACCGATCGTGTACGGATGAGTGCAGACGGCAGCGGTGCGGCAGGTGCTGACCTGTGGGGGAGCGAGCCGCCGAATCGGCCGAACACCGACAGGGAGACACGCTCGAAACCTTTGCGTCGGGCTGCGAAACGACTCCGAAGTGGCTCCGTCCGGGGTGCCCCGGGGGTTCCGTTTCGGGTTCCCAGGGGGCTTCCGGTGGGTCTGGAACCCCCTCCGGGGTAGGGCCGGCCCCACCCCGGGAACACGGTCTGGACCCGCTGTGCCGGGCCGCCCGCCCCGGTTGGCTTGAGGCATGCCACTCCACGCGATCCAACTCACCGACGTCAGCCGGGTACACGGCTCAGGCGACCACGCGGTCACCGCCCTCGACCGGGTCTCCCTCGGCTTCCCCCGGGGCACCTTCACCGCCGTGATGGGCCCCTCCGGCTCAGGCAAGTCCACCCTGCTCCAGTGCGCCGCCGGGCTCGACCGGCCCACCTCCGGCACCGTGGCCGTCGGCGGCACCGACCTCACCGGGCTCGGTGAGACCCGGCTGACCCTGCTGCGCCGCGACCGGATCGGCTTCGTCTTCCAGGCCTTCAACCTGCTGCCCTCCCTGACCGCCGAGCAGAACGTCGCCCTGCCGCTGCGCCTGGCCGGCCGCCGCCCCGCCAAGGCCGAGGTCCGCGAGGCCCTGGCCCGGGTCGGCCTGGCAGACCGCGCCCGGCACCGCCCCGCCGAGCTGTCCGGCGGCCAGCAGCAGCGCGTGGCCTTGGCCCGCGCCCTCATCACCCGCCCCGAGGTGCTCTTCGGGGACGAACCCACCGGAGCCCTCGACTCCCGGACCGGCCGCGAGGTGCTCACCCTGCTCCGGGCCCTGGTCGACACCGAGCGCCAGACCGTCGTCATGGTCACCCACGACCCGGTGGCCGCCTCCTACGCCGACCGCGTCGTCTTCCTCGCCGACGGCCGCCTGAACGGCGAACTCACCGGCGCTCGCGCCGAGGACGTCGCCGCGCACATGACGAAGCTGGAGGACGCGCCGTGCTGAGCACCGCCCTGCGCACCGTGCGCGCCCGCTGGGTCTCCTTCGTCGGCAGCTTCGTCGCCCTCGCCCTCGGCGTCGGCCTGATCGCCACCATGGGCCTGGGGCTCGCCGCCACCCTGGAAGCCCCGCAACGCGGGCCGGAGCGTTTCGCCCGGGCCCCCGTCGTCGTCAAGGGCAACGACACCCTGCGCGTCCCGACCCCGATCGGCGAGCGCACCGGGAGGCGGGCCCACCCCGGAGCCGTGCCCCCCGAACTCGCCGAGCGGCTGGCCGCCCTCGGCCGCACCACCGAGGACCGCTCCTTCCCGGTGCGCGCCGACGGCGGACCGGAGCGGCTGGTCGGCCATCCGTGGTCGGTCGCCGCCTTCGCCCCGTACGCCCTCGACGAGGGCCGCGCCCCGCAGTCCGACGGCGAGGTCGTCACCACCGGCTGGGCCCGGCCCGGCGAGCGCCTCACCACCGACCGGGGCCCCGCCACCGTCGTCGGCACCGTGAAGGCCCCCGGCGGCCACCGGTTCGAGGACGCCCTCTTCTGGACCGACGCCCGCGCGGCCCGGCTGTCGCCCGCCGTCGACCAGCTCGTCGTCGCCGCCGACCCGGCCGCCGTACGGGCCGCGGTCGGCCAGGACCCCTCGGTGCGGGTCCTGACCGACCGCGACCGCCGCTACGCCGACCCCGATCCCGAGCGCGACAGCGAAGCCCTGCTCGCCGTCAACGCCGCTCTCGGCACCGCGGGCGGCATCACCGGCTTCGTCTCCGTGTTCGTCGTCGCCTCCACCTTCGCCTTCGCCGTCGCCCAGCGCCGCAAGGAGTTCGCCCTGCTGCGCACCGCCGGCGCCACTCCCGGGCAGATCCGCCGCATGGTGATCGCCGAGGCGCTGGTCCTGGGCGTGCTCGCCTCCGCCGCCGGCTGCGTCCTCGGGGCGTACGGGGCGCCCGTGCTCGCCGAGGCCATGGTGGAGGGGGAGCTGGCACCGCACTGGTTCGCCATCGGCGACGCCGCCTGGCCCTTCCACCTGGCCTTCTGGACCGGCCTGTTCGTCTCCCTCGCCGGAGTCGTCGCCGCCTCCTGGCGGGCAGGCCGGGTGGGCCCCGCCGAGGCGCTGCGCGAAGCCGCCGTGGAACCGGGGGCCATGACCGCCGGCCGCTGGATCCTCGGCGCCGGACTGCTGCTGACCGGCCTCGGCACCCTGGCCCACGCACTGTTCACCGACCCGTCCGACCTGCTCCACCGCAAGACGTACCTCAGCCGGCCCATGCTGCTGATCGTCGCCTTCGCGCTGCTCGCGCCGGTGCTGGTCCGGCCGCTGGTCCGGCTCGCCGGTTGGCTCCCGGCCCGGCTGCCGGGCGCCGGCGGGATGCTGGTGCGCGAGAACGCGGCCACGGGCATCCGGCGTACGGCGGCCGTCGCCGCGCCCGTCCTGGTCACCGTGGCCCTCGCCGGGTCCCTGCTCGGCACCACCGCCACGCTGAACGAGGCCAAGGCCGCGGAGATCCGGCAGCGGACCACCGCCGACTTCGTGATCACGGGCGGCGCCGGCGGCTTCGCCCCGGCCGCCGTCGAGCGGGTCCGCGCCGTCCCCGGAACCGAGGTCTCCGCCACCGCGGGCACCACCGTCCACGTCCTGGAGGAGGGCGTGGCGCTGATCCGCTCCGAAGCCCGTGCGGCCGACCCCGCGGCCCTCGCCAGAACGGCCGAACTGCCCCTCACCGCGGGCAAGACCACCGATCTCGACGACGACTCCGTCATCGTCAACGAGGAATGGGAGCGGCACGAGGTCGGATCCACCGTCGACGTCTGGCTCGGCGACGGCAGCCGCAAACCGCTGCGCATCGCCGCCGTGATGAGCATCGGCACCGGCAACAACGGGGTCTACGTCACCCCGGCCAACGCCCCCGGCGCCACGGTGGACCGGATCGACGTGCGGCTCGCCCCGGGCGCCGACGCCGCCGCGGCCGGCCCGGCGCTGGCCGAAGCCGCCCGGCAGGCCGGGGGCCGGGTGCTCACCAAGGAGCAGTGGGTGGCGGACAGTTACCCCGCGACCAAGCGCACCACCCGGCTCGGCCTCCTGCTGGTCCTCGGTATCGCCCTCCTCTACACCGGCATCGGGCTCGCCAACACCCTGGTCATGGCCACCTCCGACCGGGCCCGCGAATTCGCGGCGCTCCGGCTGGCGGGCGCCACCCGCCGGCAGGTGCTGCGGCTGGTGGCGGGGGAGTCCCTGATGGCCGTCCTCGTCGGAGCGGTCATGGGCACGCTCGTCGCCGCCCTGAACCTGGCCGGCATCGACGGCGCCCTGGCCCTGCTGGGGGTCCGCAGCGGCCTCGTGGTCCCCTGGGCCGTAGTCGGCGCGACGGCCGCCGCCTGCGCGGCCCTGGCCGTGGTCTCGGCCGTCTCCTCGGCCGCGGTCGTCCTGCGACGGCGCGCGGTGGATCTGGCGGGCGTACGCGAGTAGGGGAGCGTCCGACCGCGGGCGTGTCCGAATGTGACAGGGAATCGTCATTGCGGCCATGGCGCGCAGACGTGAAGATCGGTTCATGCCCACTCCACACCGCGTCGTCATCGCGGTCTTCCCCGATGTCGATCTCCTCGACGTCACCGGCCCGGCCGAGGTCTTCGCGCTGGCCAACCGGGAGACCGCGGGCCGCGCCGGCTACCAGGTCCGCCTCGCCGGGCCGGTCGCGGGCGCGGTCCGCACGTCGGCGGGCGTACGACTGCTCACCGACGTGGCCTTCGACGAGGTCGGCGGGGAGGTCGACACCCTGCTGGTGCCCGGCGCGGTCGACATGGCCGAGGACGGGCCGGTCGCCCGTATCGACGACACGGTCGTGGCGTGGCTGAAGGAGACCGCCCCGCACGCCCGGCGGGTCGCCTCGGTGTGCGTGGGCGCGCACCTCCTGGCCGCGGCCGGACTGCTGGACGGGAAGACGGCCACCACCCACTGGTCGACCGCCGCCCAGCTCGCCGCCGACCACCCGGAGATCACGGTCGACCCCGACCCGATCTTCGTCCGGACCGACCGGGGCCGGCTGTGGACCGGGGCCGGGATCAGCGCCTGCCTGGACCTCGCCCTGGCCCTGGTGGCCGAGGACCTGGGCGAGCAGACGGCGCTCTCCGTGGCCCGGCAGCTGGTGATGTACCTCAAGCGGCAGGGCGGCCAGAGCCAGTTCTCCGTACCGCTCAGCCGCCCGGCCGCCGAGCGCCGGGACATCGACGAGCTGCGGCTGTGGATCGCCGAAAACCTCGACGAGGACCTCTCCGCGCCGGCCCTGGCCGCCCGGATGTGCCTCAGCGAACGCCACTTCGCCCGCGTCTTCACCCAGGAGACCGGCACGAGCCCCGCCGCCTACGTCGAAGCGGCCCGCATCGAGGTGGCCCGGCGGCTGCTGGAGACCACCGACGGCCGGCTCGACCGGATCGCGGCCGCCGCCGGACTCGGCTCGGCAGAGACCCTGCACCGGGCGTTCCGGCGGCAGCTCGCCACCACCCCGGCGGCCTACCGCCGCCGTTTCCGTACACAGGCCGGCTGACCGGCCGCACCCACCACCTGTTTCCCCGGCACTGAGCGAGGCGGACGGCTTCGCCCTGCCCTTTTCCCCGATGAGAGGCATCCGATGAGCACGAGCACCGCGTCCAGGACCCTGCGCGACGTGAGCGGACTGGACAACCGGCCGGCCCGGCTGAGCGAGTCCGTCCTGATCATGATCGACTTCCAGAACACCTACCGCACCGGCGTCATGGCCCTGGACGGCGCCGAGGAAGCCCTCGCAGCGGGCGCCCGCCTGCTGGAGCGCGCCCGCGCCGCGGGCACCCCGGTGATCCACGTGATCAACGACGGCGGCGAGAACACCCCGTACGACATCCGCGCCCACATCGGCTCCATCAGCGACGAGGTCGCGCCGGCCGAGGGAGAAGCGGTCGTGGTCAAGGGGGTCCCCAATTCCTTCCACGGCACGGACCTGGAGAAGACCCTGACCGGCCTGGGCGCCGGTCCGGGCAGCGGCAAGGACCTGGTCCTGGCCGGATTCATGACGCACATGTGCATCACGTTCACGGCCGAGGGGGCCTTCCACCTCGGCTACCGGCCCACGGTCGTGGCCGAGGCCACCGCCACCCGGGCCCTCGCGGCCCCGGACGGTACGGTCCTGCCCGCCGCGGCCCTCCAGGCCGCTGCCCTGACGACCGTCACCGACGTGTTCGGCCTCGTGGTCCCGACCGTGGACGCCCTGCGCGCCTGACGGCGCGGACGGGTCCGGCGGACGGGGGCATACGGGGGGCCGACGGGGGGCCGGCAGACGGGGGCTGCCGGGCGGGGGCGGGCGGGGCGGGGGCGTGGCCGGACATCCGGCCGCGCCCCCGCCGGCGGGCGTGGCCGGCAATCAGGCCGCGCCCCCGCGGGCGCCGGACCAGCCCGCCGTGGCGCGCGGGGCGTACAGGTCCAGGAGCCGGGTGCGGGTCTGCTGGAGCCGCAGGGAGAGGACCCGGCCGACCCAGTGCCCGATCGCCGATCCGAAGGCGGGATCGGCGTCCATGAGCATCCGTACGCCCGGGCCGTCGAACTCGTACGCGCGGACCGGTGTCATCGCCTCGGCGCCCAGCTGCCACACGTACGGCGGGAACAGCCACGACCAGCCCACCAGCTCACCGGGGCCGAGGTTCTCCACCGGCGCGGGCCGGCGGCCGGGCACGGGGATCTCCAGGGTCACCGTGCCGGAGCGCACGATCCAGAAGGAGTCCGCCTGGGTGCCTTCGTCGAAGATGCGCGCACCTTCGACGAAATTGACCTCACGGGCCTGGGACATCAGCCGTCCCCGGTGCTCCGTGGACAGCATGGCAGCGATTCGTACGGGGGAAGGTGTGCTCACGACGGCCTCCGATCAGACCCCCCACGACGCGACTGCTATCCCCAGTGTCGCCGACGGCCGCCGGATCCCGTCCGGGTCGGGCGGGGCTTCTTCCGGATCGGCCCGGTCCGGCCCAGTGTCCGCCCCGCCCGTCGCCGCGGCTACTCCTCGGCATTCGCCTCCAGGCAGGCCAGCTCCATCGCGTCCAGCACGGCCTCGTGGCTGCGCCCGCTCAGCTCGGCGACGTTCTCGATCTGGGCCGTGGCCCAGGCCGCCAGCGTCATCACCAGCACACGGAGCCCGTCGGTGCCGTGGTCGGCCAGGATCGCGTCGGCGACGACCATGGCGTCTTCGGGCACCTGTTCGGGTGGCTCCAGTCCCGCGAGACCGCGCAGCATGCTGAGGGTGCGGCGGGAGATCTCCGGCGTCATCCTCGCCAGCCGCATGTCCTCTTCGTCGTCCATCCGCCCCACCCCTCCGGTGCCGTGCCCATCACCTCAGGGCACGGTAGAGGGGCCCGGCCCGGCGCGGGGCTGTTTCGCCAGGGTGACCCTGTGTGAACGGGTGGCGGCGGCGGGTGCCGGTTGACGCCATCCGGCTCAGAACCGACCCATCGCGCCCTTCCCGGTGCCCGCGACGATTTGGCATCCGATGCGTCAAGTGGCGTGAACCGTACGGTGATTCACCCTAGGGTGCGGCCGTACGCATGGCTGTGTGGACGGCTGTTCGGCGGTTTTCGGCCATGGCTCACCGGCCGCGCTCCCTTACGGCCGCACCGCACACCGATCTGGGGGGTTCATGCGTAGATCCAAAGGGTTCGCCGCCGCTCTCGCCCTGTCCCTGGCCCTGGCAGGAACCGGCGCGGGCATCGGCCTCGGCCTCGCCCCGCCCGCCGCGGCCGTCACCCCGCCCGTCGCCTTCACCGCGGACGCCCTGCCGGCCTGGCAGCCCAACGGAGTCGTCTGGGCCCTGGCCGAAGCGGGCGGCCAGGTCTTCGTCGGCGGCACCTTCTCCGCCGTGCGCCCGCCCGCGGGCGGCGGCGGCAGCGAGCAGCCCGCCGTGAACTTCGCGGCGCTCGACGCCGCGACCGGCGCCCCGACCGCCTGCACCCTGTCCTTCACCGTCGGCTCGGGCAGCGCCACCGTCCGCGCGCTCACCCTCTCGCCGGACAAGAAGACCCTCTACGCGGGCGGCTACTTCGGCGCCGTCAACGGCACCCCGGTCTCCAGCCTCGCCGCCATCGACGTGGCGAGCTGCACGGTCAAGACCTCCTTCCGGCCGGCCTTCGCGGCCACCGTCCGCGCCCTCGCCGTCACCGCGGACACCGTCTACGCGGGCGGCGACTTCCTCACCGTCGCAGGCCGGCCGCGCGAGCGCTTCGCCGCGGTCGACGCCGCCGACGGGACGCTGCGGCCCTTCACCGCCGACGCCGACGAGCCCGGGCGCGCCGTCGAGGTCACCCCGGACGGCAACAACGTCGTCCTGGGCGGCGACTTCTTCACCGTCAACGGCACGAACACCCACGCGCTGGCCGTAGTGAACGCCACCAGCGGCGCCCTCACCAAGGCGTACCCCGGCTTCATCGAGACCAACTCCGTCGTCAAGGACATCGCGACCGACGCGACCGGCTTCTACACCGCCAACGAGGGCACGGGCGGCGGCGTCTTCGACGGCCGCATCGCGCTCAACCTCGGCGACCTGGGCCAGCGCTGGCGCGACACCTGCCTCGGCGCCACCCAGGCCGTACTGCCGTACCAGAGCGTGCTCTACAGCGCCTCGCACGCACACGACTGCTCCAGCGTCGGCGAGTTCCCCGACGGCCAGCGCCACCACCTGCTCGCCCAGCCCACCACCGGCACGGGCAAGCTGGGCTGGGCCCCCGACACCAACGACGGCATCGGGGAGGGCATCGGCCCGCGCGTGATGACGGTCGGCTCCAAGGGCGGCGTCCAGTACCTGTGGGTCGGCGGGGAGTTCACCACCGTCAACGGGGCGGCGCAGCAGAGCCTGACGCGCTTCGCCTCCACCGGGGACACAGGCGCGCCCACCGTGCCCGTCGCGAGCGCGGTCGGCTTCAAGCCCGGCGAGGTCCAGGTGCGCTGGCGCACCAGCCTCGACCTGGACGACAGCGCGCTGACCTACAGGATCTACCGCAACGGAGCGACCACGCCGATCGCGACCGTCACCGCGGACTCGCTCTTCTTCCGCCGCCCGCAGGCCTCCTGGACCGACACCACCGTCACGCCGGGCCAGACCTACACCTACCGGGTGACGGCGACCGACGCGGCGGGCAACACCAGCGCCCTGTCGGGGCCGGCCGGCGTGACGGTCCCGACCTCGGTGGACGGCTACCCGAACCAGGTCCGTACCGACGGAGCCCAGCAGTACTGGCGCTACGACGAGTCGGCCCTGCCCTTCGCCGCCGACTCCTCGGACGGCAACCAGAGCGGCGTGCACCTGAACGCCCCCGCCCTGCGCCAGACCCCCGGCGCCGTCTCCGGCGGCAGCACCGCGATCGGCTTCAACGGCACCGACACACAGGTGTACGGGGACAAGCGGCAGACGGTCGGCAGCACCTACACCATCGAGACCTGGTTCAGGACGAACACCACCCGGGGCGGCAAGCTCTTCGGCTTCGGCAGCAACCAGGCGCGCGGCAGCAACCAGTACGACAAGCACCTCTACATGACCAATGACGGGCGGCTGGTCTACGGCGTCTACACCGGCGCCACCCGCACCATCACCACCACCGGCACCTACAACGACAACCAGTGGCACCATGCCGTCGCCACCCAGGGACCCGGCGGGATGACCCTCTACGTGGACGGCGCACAGAAGGGCACCCTCGCCGTCACCACGCACGAGAACTTCGCGGGCTACTGGCACGCCGGCGGGGACAGCCTCGGCGGCTGGCCCGACCGCCCCACGAGCGAGTACTGGGCGGGCCTGCTCGACGAGACCGCCGTCTACCCGACCGTCCTGAGCGCGGCGCAGGTCCAGCACCACTACGCCCTCGCCACCGCCCCGGCGGACTCGGTGGTCCAGGTGACCGCCGCCGAGGACACCTACGCCAACGCGGGCGCGCCCGACGGCAACTACGGGACCTCGGGATCGCTCGCCGTGCGCGGCACCTCGTTCTACGCGAGCTACCTCCGCTTCAACCTGCCCGCCGCGCCCGCGGGCACGGTGCTGAAGTCGGCCGTGCTCGCCGTCAAGACGAACACCATGAGCGGCGCCGGAACGACGGACACCGTCTCGGTCGTGCCGGTCACCGGTTCGTGGACCGAGGGCGGAACGACCTACAACAACCGCCCAGGGCTGGGCGGTCCGGCGCTCGGCGGCTTCGCGGGGATCCCGGACGGCTCGGCGGTCCACACCACCGGGCTGAACACCCCGACCGTCGCCGCGGCGCTCGGCGGCGCCTACGGCCTGGCGCTGAGCAGCACCGGCACGGACGCCCTGTGGCTCTGGTCCTCGGAAGCGCAGGCCAACGAGGGCACCCCGCAGCTGACGCTGACCTTCGGCGCGCCCTAGCGGACAGGGGATCCGGGCGCGCTCCTACGCCCGGCCGCCGTGGTGCACGTGCGCCGGCACCTGCCGGAGCAGGGCCGTGACGTGCGCGTCGTGGAGCTCGTAGACCACGCTGCGCCCGTCACGGCGGCCGGTGCCGACGCGGTGGGCCGCGCGGTCGGCGTGGACGAGGTCCGCGGCGGCCTCGTGCCGCACGACAAGGTCGCCGAGGTCGCCCGGCTGCGCCGGACCGCCCGCACCGCGGTGATCGGCGACGGCGTCAACGACGCACCGGCCATGGCCGGTGCCACCGTGGGCGTGGCGTTGGGCGCGGCCGGCTCGGCGGTGGCCCTGGAGACGGCGGACATCGCCCTGATGTCCGACGACCTGCGCCGCCCTGCGGCTGCTGCGCCACCCGGACCCGACGCCTCAGGCGAGCGCGTAGGTGAAGGTGTACGCGACGGAGGTGTCGCCGTGGCGGTAGGTGAACCCGCCGGAGCCGGTCAGCCCGGCCAGGTCCCCGGTGCCGGAGCCGGGGACCACCTCGAAGCGGCAGGTGGTGCCGCCGGCGTCGAAGGCGCCGCGCTCCTCCAGGACGAAGGCGCCCTTGCGGCCGTCGACGCTGCCGGAGAGCAGTTCCATGCCGGAGTAGGTGCCGACGTTCTCCCCGGTGTAGGCGATCGCGTACGAGCAGCTGGTCGCGGCCGCCTCGATCCCGCCGGAGAAGGCGTTGGTGACGGTGGCGTGGGCGAGGCGCGGAGTGGAGTCCGGGGCGCCGACGGGCTGTTCCCGCCAGTCGGCGAAGGTGAAGCGGCCGGCGGTCTCGACGGTGATCGGCGTGGGCATGGGCGTCCTCTCGGCGGGCCGGACGGTCTGCTCCGCCCGGCGTGACCCCAGGCTGGCAGCCGTACCTGACACCCTCTGTCAGGTACGGCGCCACAATGGCCCCATGCGCGCCGACCGGCTCCTCTCCCTGCTCCTGCTGCTCCAGAACCGCGGCCGGATGACCGCGCCCGAGCTCGCCGCCGAACTGGAGGTGTCCGTCCGTACCGTCTACCGGGACGTCGAAGCCCTCGGCGCGTCCGGAGTGCCCGTCCTCGCCGACCGCGGCCCGGCCGGCGGGTACCGGCTGGCGGAGGGCTACCGCACCCGCCGCACCGGCCTCACCGACACCCAGGCCGGCTCCCTCTTCCTCGCCGGTGCCCCCGGACCGGCCCGGGAGCTGGGCCTCGGCGCCGACCTGGCCGCCGCCCAGCTGAAGCTCCAGGCCGCGCTGCCCGCCGCGCTCGCGGGCCGGGCCCGGCAGATCCAGGACCGCTTCCACCTCGACGCCCCCGCCTGGTTCCGGGACGCCGACCCCGTACCGCACCTCGCGCAGATCGCCCAGGCCGTCTGGGACCAGCGGATCCTGCGCACCCACTACCGCCGCTGGCGCGGGGAGGTGCACCGAGAACTGCACCCGCTCGGGCTCGTCCTCAAGGGCGGCATCTGGTACCTCGTGGCCCGGACCGAGGGTGCGGTGCGGACCTACCGCGTCTCCCGGTTCCTGGCCGTGGACACCGCGGAGGACGGCTTCGAGCGGCCCGCCGGCTTCGAACTCGCCGCGTACTGGCAGGAATCCACCGACCGCCTCGACGCGTCCCTCCACCAGCAGACCGCCGAGCTGCGGCTCTCGCCCCGCGGGCAGCAACTGCTCCCGATGCGGTTCGGCGCCGCGGGCGTACGGGCCCTCGCCGACGCCGGCCCGGCCGACGGGGACGGATGGGTACGGATCGGCCTCCCGGTCGAATCGGCGGCCGTCGCGGTCGGCGACCTGCTCCGGCTGGGCACGGACGCCGAGGTGCTCGGACCGCCCGAACTGCGCGCCGCGCTCGCGGAGACGGTCGCGGCCCTCGCGGACCGCTACCGGTCCCGGCCGTCCTAGGGTGGGGCGGGACAGGACGCAGGATGCAGGTGGGGGAGGGGAACAGCGCATGGACATCGAGCTGCGCGAGACGCAGGACAGCGATCTGGCCGTCTTCTGGGAGCAGTTGACCGACAGCAGGCTCCAGCAGATGGCGGCGATGACCAGGAAGTACCACTACGACCGGGGGCACTTCGATGCGCACTGGGTGAAAGTGCGCAACGATCCCGCCGTGACGCTGCGTACGGTGCTCGCGGACGGGGTGGTGGTCGGGCACGCCGCCGTGTTCGGGCCGCCGGAAGAGCGCGAGGTCACGTACGTGGTCGGGCCCGAGCACTGGGGGCGCGGCATCGCCACCCGGGCACTGGCGGAACTGATCCGGCTGGAGGGGACCCGGCCGCTGCACGCCGGGGCGGCGGCCGACAACGCGGGCTCCGTGCGCGTGCTGGAGAAGTGCGGCTTCACCGTCACGGGCCGCACCCGGGACTTCGCCCTGGCCCGCGGCGAAGAGGTGGACGTCGTCCTCCTCACCCTCCGCTGAGTCCGCCGGACTCCCAACGGACCTCGCCGTCCTGGCGGTACGGGGTCGCCCGCAGCCCACAGGCCGCGGCGACCGCCGCCGAGGCGGTGTGGTCGGGGTGGACGTGCGCGACCAGGCGGCCGATCGGGACCTCGGCCAACCAGGCGGCCATCACCCGGGCGGCCTCCGCGGCCAACCCGCGGCCCTGCCAGGGCGTCCCGACGACCCAGGCCAGCTCGGCGAGGTCCCGCGCCGGGGTGATCGTCGCCTGCACGGTACCGACCAGCCGCCCCGCCCCGCGCAGCCGCACCACCCAGTTCGCCCAGACGACCCCGGGATCGGGCGACCCGCCCGCCAGCCGCTCGTACCGGGCCCGCAGCGCACCGACCGCCAACGGCGCCCCGCCGATGAAGGCGTGCAGGGCGGGATCGCCCAGCACACCGGCCATCTCATCGGCGTGCCCGGCCTCCAACGGCACCAGATCGACCCGCGGCCCGGCCAATCCGACGGCCCGGACGCGTTGACGCAACTCGGCCGCGGTCGCTCCGCAGCCGGTGCCGTCGGTGTAGTCCCCCGGTGTGCCCCGTACGTCCATCGGGCGAGTCTCCCCCGGCCCGGGCGGCGGGACCAGCGGATTTCGGGGCGGCGGGCGTCAGCGCGGGGGTTCCACCTCCAGGAAGCGGCGTCGGCGGGAGCCCCGGTAGAGGAGGCACACCCAGCCCAGGGATTCCAGGGCGGCCGCGCAGGCCGTCAGCCGCTCCTGTTCCTCCTCGGCCGCGCCGCCGCCGCGGGGGCCGACCCAGGTCACCTCCGCGCGCCCCGGCTCCGGGGCGGCGCTCACGCGGTAGCCCGTGCGCACCGGCAGGCCCTGCGCGTCCACCGCCGACGGGGTGATCCCCGACGCCTCCAGTACGAGGGCCACGGCGCGCGGCAGCTGCCGTACCTCCCACGGCGCGGGAACCGCAGCCCCCGCCGGGCCGTTGACCAGACGGCGGATCTGCAGCAGCCCCTCGTACGCCGTGCGCAGCTCCGCCGCGCGCCCCGCATCCGGCAGCGCGGCCGGACCGTCGCCGGTCGCCGCCTCGAAGCCCTGCCCGGAGCCCGACACCGACATCACCCACCCACCCCCCCGCCCGTCTGAGTACGTCGTGCCCAACGGCCTGAGTATCCGCCCCGATTCCCCGCCGCGCCGCCGCTGATGGAGTGGCGGCATGACCTCAGCGACCCCCCGCCCCCGCATGCAGCACGTGACCACCGCCGGTTCGGCCCTCGCCGTGGCCCTGGTCCCGCTCGTGGTCGGTGTCCTCCTCGCCAAGGCCATGGCCGCCGACCCGATGACACCGGTCAACGCGCTGATCGCGGGCGGTGGCCAGCGCGCCTCCCTGCCCCGGGGCGAGTGGCGCCGGCGGAGCCACAGCACCCTGCGTCGGCTGCGCACCGCCCGCCGCGACACGGCCCGGCGGTGCGCCCACGCCTGCGGCCGCCGCCCCTAGATCGTGGCGAGCGGCTCCTGCAGCTCGGTCACCCACTGGTCCCGGTCCTCCGGGCAGGCGAGGCTCAGCTCGCGCGCGTAGCCCGCCGAGCGGTGGCCGTGTGCGTCGATCCACCGCGCCAGGGCCTGGGACGTCGGCAGAACCCCGTCCATCGGGCCGCGGTGCACGACGGTCGCGGCCCGTTCGACCCCGGGCAGCGTGACGATCCGTATCCCGCCCCCGAGGTCCTCGGCGCGGACCGATGCCGCCACGGGCAGCCCGGCGTGCACGAGGATCGCCCCGTCGGGCGCGTCCTCGTAGAAGGCGACACCGGGTCCGGCCGGGGTCACCCCGGCCTCCTCGACGCCGCGGCACAGCTCCTCGAAGAGCGGGCCGATCACCGGGTCGATGTCCTGCGGCTCGTAACTCCGCGCGATGCCGCTCAGCTCGGCGAGCCGGACGGGCGGGAGGCTCTTCACGACGATGTCGTCGGCGGGCATGGATCCCTCACTCTCGATGGTCCGGAGCCTCGCCTCGACCTGGACCAGCCGGGCCGCCGCGGCGGCCACGGCGGTCTCCAGCTCCGCCTGCCGCAGCCGCAGCATGCCGCGCAGCTCCTCCGTGCCCACCCGCTCGTCGAGGATCGTCCCCACCTGGTCGAGGCTGAAGCCGAGTTCCTTGAGCGCGATGACACGGTTGAGGCGGGCGAGCTGCCCGGCCTCGTAGAAGCGGTAGCCGGTGAAGGGGTCGACACGGGCCGGGCGCAGCAGTCCGAGGGCGTCGTAGTGACGCAGCATGCGGACCGATACCCGGCCGTGCTTGGCGAAGTCTCCGATGGTGAACATGACGTTCTCCAGTGCAGGGTCTGACACAGGGGGAGGGTCAAGCCTCGCAGCCGAGCGGGGTGGTGCGGTCCGGTGCCGTGCGGCGTGCTCAGCGGCCGTACTGGCGCAGGCACAGGTCCACGATGGACGGCGGTACCGCGCCCTCCGCGGCCGCGCACAGCTCGTCCACCCCAGGGGGCGGCGCCGGCCGCCGCCGCGGGTGGGGCGAGGCCGGCTTGGGCGCGCGCGGGCGCCGGGCCGTCGCCGCCGGCTTCGCGCTGTCTCTTATACACATCTCCGAGCTGCCCATCGACCCGGAGACCAGC
>NZ_JBHWUO010000045.1:0-58396 GCF_042736975.1 Streptomyces sp. NPDC059989 | reverse complement strand
GGAAGCTAAGCCTTTCAGCGCCGATGGTACTGCAGGGGGGACCCTGTGGGAGAGTAGGACGCCGCCGAACAATCATTGTGGGAAAGCCCCGCACCAAGCCCTTCGGGGTTGGTGCGGGGCTTTTCTGCGTTTCGGGGCAGGTTGATCGTTCGTCGTGAGTGGTCGCTATGATCTCCAGCCATGAACCAGCACGTGATACGTCCTGTCCGAGCCGACGAGTGGGAGAAGGTCAAGGAGCTGCGGATCGCGGCTCTGCGGGACCCGGTGGCGGACCTTGCCTTCCTGGAGACCGAGGAGGCTGCCGCGGGCCGGCCGGATGCGTTTTGGCAGGAGCGTACCGAGGGGGCTTCGCACGGGCGGTCGGTGCGGCAGTTCATTGCCGAGGCGCCGGACGGGACGTGGAACGGCAATGTCGTGGTGCTCGTTGAGGAGGCCGGGACCACCGGCATCTTCGACGAGGACATCACCGTGCACCAGGGGCACCTGGTCGGGGTGTTCGTGCGGCCCGAGGAGCGGGGGAGCGGGCTGACCGAGGCGCTGTTCGAGGCAGCGCTGGAGTGGGCCTGGTCGCTGGAGGAGCCGGCGCTGGAGCGCGTACGGCTCTTCGTGCACGAGGAGAACGGGCGGGCCGCGGCCTTCTATCGGCGGTTCGGGTTCGAGGCGACGGGGCTTTCCGTGCCTGTGCCCACCGATACGGCCGGCCTGGAGGTCGAGTACGTGTTTCCCAGGCCGTCCCTCTAGTGCTGTGGCCGGGAAGGTTTGCCGGGTCGCGGTGTCCGGTGCGGTGCATCGCAAGGCGGAGGACCGCGCCTCGTACTGGACGTACTTGCGTGGTCCGACAACGCGGCGAGGTGCCGTGCCGGGTGCCGCGACCCGGTGAACCTTTCCGGTCACAGCACTAGGGGAGGGCCGCCTCCGGCCAGCGGGAGCGGGCCTGTTCGCGGCTGCGGCACAGGGCGAGGAGCGGGAGCGTCTCGTCCTGGAGGAGCTCCGGGAGCTGGGGGATGGGGGCCACCGCCGCCACGTCGTCCAGGACCAGGGACAGTGGTGGGTCGAGCCGACCGTGGGATGACCGTGCGGCCATGCGGCGGCCGTGCTCGACCACGTGAGAGGCGAGTGCGGTCAGCAAGGGCATCGCACCCGGGTGGGTGCGGGGGTCCTCCAGGGCTTCGCCCACCATGTAGAGGGTGCCCCCTTCGGCCGTGAACGATGCGAGGGTGAGGGCATCCGTTCGGTTCGGATTGCAGGCCTCGCGGATGTGGATCGAGGTCAGGCAGGAGAGGGCACGGGCCGTCAGGTGCTGGGCCAGCTCGCGGCGTTCGGGGTGGGCGGTGAGGGCGCTCTCCAGCTCGCCGGCCGTGCCGGGGGCGGCGTGGGGGTGGGTGCGCAGGATGCGGACCGGGTCCTGGGCGTTGTTGCCCTGGGTCCAGCGGTGGAGCTGCTTGAAGGGGCGGTCGTCCAGGGCGGCGGCCTGCAGCCAGCTGCGCAGGAGCGTTTCCGCGGTGTCCGCCACCGCCGCGTCCATGCGGGCCTGGGGGCGTACGGGGGCCAGCAGGGCGATCGCGCGGGCGGCGGCGGTGTCCCGGTCGGCGCAGCCCTCGGTGGGGTTCCAGTGCATGCGGGCCGGGGTGTCGCAGAGGTGCGAGGGGTCGTAGAGGAGGACCGGGCCGAGTTTGGCGCGGGCGTCCTTGGTCTCCGCCCAGAGGGTGGGCGAGGACGTGATGATCAGTGCCGCTCCCTCTGATTCCCGGATACGGGTCGCGGCCGCGCGGAAGCGGTCGTTCGGGCCGGCGTAAGCCAGGCGGGCTCCGCCCATGGTCTGTGGGTGCGCGGCGGGGGCTGCGGCCGGGGCTTGTCGGCCCGCCGGGGCGGGGCCGCTGGGGGCGCTGCCCCCAGACCCCCGCGCCTCAAGCGCCGGCGAGGCTGAATCGGCCATGGCTGGGTGCCCGGGCGCGGCTGGATCCACTGGAGGCCGCTCCGCGGGCGGGGCTGAATCGGCCCGGGCCGAGTGCGTAGGTGCGGCTGGATCCACCCGAGGCTGCTGCGCCGGCGAGGCGAAGGGCTGCGGCGGCTCGGGGGGTGCCTGGCTCAGTGCCGCCTGGCGGGCCAGGGCGCGGCGGGACTTGGTGCGGGCGATGACGCCGATGGCGAAGACGGTGAGCACGAACAGCACCAGGAGCTGGCTGATGAACAGGCCCCAGAACAGGCCCCAGCCGGGGAGCGCGGCCGGGTCGGTGTCCGGCCAGGCGCCCGCGACGTCGTGCGGTTGCGCTATCAGGGCGCGCACGGCTCCCGGGGTCCGGGTGAAGGTCACGGTGCCGGGCCAGGCGCCCTTGGAGAAGAGGGCGGCGAGGCCCGTCGCCGACCAGATGAGGACGGCGAGGCCGAGGAGGAAGGCCAGGAGGCCGACCAGCAGGCCGTCCGGGATGCCGCCCCGCGCGGGGGCCTCCGTACGTCGCGCGTCGTGCATGGTCAGGCCACCGTGGTCGCGGAACCCGGGCCGCCGCTGCCTCGGCGGCGTTCGATGGCCAGGGCGCGCTCCTCCGCCTCCAGTTCGGCGGCCAGCATGTCGTCGTGGAGGCGGGCGGGGGTGGAGGACTCGGTCATGGCGCGGTCGGTGTAGACGAGGGGGCGTTCGGCTTCGGTGATCAGGTGTTTGACCACCTGGACGTTGCCGTTGACGTCCCAGACCGCGATGCCCGGGGTGAGGGTCGGGATGATCTCCACCGCCCAGCGGGGGAGGCCGAGGACGCGGCCCGTCGCGCGGGCCTCGTCCGCCTTTTGGGCGTAGATGGTTCTGGTGGAGGCCATCTTGAGGATGGCCGCGGCCTCGCGGGCGGCCGCGCCGTCGACGACGTCGGAGAGGTGGTGGACGACGGCGACGAAGGACAGGCCGAGGCGGCGGCCGAACTTCAGCAGGCGCTGGAACAGCTGGGCCACGAAGGGGCTGTTGATGATGTGCCAGGCCTCTTCGACGAGGAAGATGCGCTTCTTGCGGTCCGGCCGGATCCAGGTGTGCTCCAGCCAGACGCCGACGATCGCCATGAGGATGGGCATGGCGATGGAGTTGCGGTCGATGTGGGAGAGGTCGAAGACGATCAGCGGGGCGTCGAGGTCGATGCCGACGGTGGTGGGGCCGTCGAACATGCCGCGCAGGTCGCCGTCGACGAGGCGGTCGATGACGAGCGCGACGTCGAGGCCCCAGGCCCGGACATCGTCTATGTCGACGTTCATGGCGAGGGCGGATTCGGCTTCGGGGTGGCGCAGTTGCTCGACGATGTCGGTGAGGACGGGCTGGCGGTCGCGGATGGTGTCGACGACGTAGGCGTGGGCGACCTTGAGCGCGAAGCCGGCGCGCTCGTCGAGGCCGTGGCCCATGGCGACCTCGATGATCGTCCGGAGCAGCGCGAGCTGGCCGGTCGTGGTGATCGCCGGGTCGAGGGGGTTGAGGCGGATCCCGTCGTCGTTGGCGGCGATCGGGTCCAGGCGGATGGGGGTTATCCCCAGCTGCTGGGCGATCAGGTTCCACTCGCCGACGCCGTCCTCGCCCTGCGCGTCGAGGACGACGACCTGGCGGTCCTTGAAGCGGAGCTGGCGCAGGACGTACGTCTTCTCCAGGGCGGACTTTCCGTTGCCGGATTCGCCGAGGACCAGCCAGTGGGGGGCCGGGAGCTGCTGTCCGTACAGCTGGAAGGGGTCGTAGATGTAGCCCTTGCCGCTGTAGACCTCGCGGCCGATGATGACGCCGGAGTCGCCGAGTCCGGGGGCGGCGGTGGGCAGGTAGACGGCCTGCGCCTGCCCGGTGGAGGTGCGTACGGGCAGGCGCGTGGTTTCGACTTTGCCGAAGAGGAAGCTGGTGAAGGCGTCCGTCAGGGCGGACATGGGATCTCGCATGGGCGGCACTTCCCTCCAGCTAGCGTCGGATGCCGGTGGCGAACGGCAGGGTGTTGACGAAGGCGCGGTGGTGCTCGCGGTCGCACCACTCCAGCTTCAGGTAGGACTTGCCGGCCGAGGCGCGGATCGTCCGCTTGTCGCGGGCGAGGGCTTCGGGTGACCGAGAGGACACCGTGATGTACCCGACCAGGTTGACTCCCGCCGCACCGCTGGCGAGATCTTCACCTCTTTGGTCGAGCCGGCCGTGGGCGGCGATGTCGCGGGGGTCGACGGTGCGGTTCATCTTGGCGGCGCGGGAGGCGTCGGCCTCGTCGTTGGTCTTCTCCGTGAGCATGCGCTCGATGGCCACCTCGGTGGGCTCCAGGTCCATGGTGACGGCGACGGTGCGGATGACGTCGGGGGTGTGGACGAGGAGCGGGGCGAGGAAGTTGACGCCGACGGGGGTCATCGGCCACTCCTTGACCCAGGCGGTGGCGTGGCACCAGGGGGCGCGGGTGGAGGACTCGCGGGTCTTGGCCTGGAGGTAGGTGGGCTCGACGGCGTCGAGCTCGGCGGGCCAGGCGTTGCGCTTGGTCATGGCCTGGATGTGGTCGATGGGGTGGTCCGGGTCGTACATGGAGTGCACGAGGGAGGACAGGCGGCCCTGGCCCAGCGGCTGGCGGACGCGGATGTCGGCTTCGGCGAGGCGGGCGCAGATGTCGGTGAGCTCGCGGGCCATGACGATGGCGAGGCCGGCGTCGCGGTCGAGCTTGCGGCCCTTGTGGGGGGTGGCGGCGCGGGCGATGGTGTGGGCCTCGGCGGCGAGTTCGCGCGTGTAGTGCATGCAGGCGACGAGGTACGCGCGGTGCTGCTCGGAGGAGGTGGACACCATCGACTGGAGCTGGTCGTACGAGTCGCGCAGCCAGCCGGGGGCCTGGGTGTCGCCGCGCTGGGCCACGTCCTTGGCGTGCGCGTCGGGGTCGGCGGGCAGGGTGCGGGCGAGCATCTGGAGGCGGGTGACGAAGCCGTCGCCGTTGGCCACGTGCTTGAGGAGGGTGCCGAAGCGGTCGACGAGGGCTTCCTGGTCCTCGCTGTCGCGCAGGCCGACGCCGGGGCCCTCGATCTCGATGGCGGCGGTGACGGTGCGGCGGTCCGCGTGGAGGAGTACGGCGATCTCGTCGGGGCCGAAGGGGGCGGCGAGCCAGTTGATGCGGCCGATGCCGGGGGGCGGGCCGACCTCGACCTCGCGGCCGTCGGCGGCGCGGGTGCCTGCCTCGATGGCGGAGGAGCGGTAGGTGGTGCCGCGGCGCAGCGTGCGCTTGTAGCTGCGGCTGATCTCGAACCAGCGGTAGAACGTACGGCCCTTGTACGGGACGTACACGGCGGCGAGCGCGAGCATGGGGAAGCCGGCGAGGCTGACGATGCGCAGGGTGAGGTCGGGGACGAGCAGTCCGCTCATCATGCCGAAGAACGCCCCCGCGATGATCAGGGCGATCTCGCCGGTCTCGCGGTTCTTGCCGACGATCGCGTTCGGCCGGGCGCGGCCGATGAGATACGTGCGGCGGGGCGCGACCGGGTGCATCTGGTGGGACTGGGTCGTCAACGCCCGTCACCTCCTGTGTTCCTCGTACTCGAACTCGTGCGGGGTGCGGGTGCGGCGGAGGGGACAGATCCGCCGCCGGCTCCGCCGCCGGAGGTGGGGCGGCTGCTGTGGGCGGCCACGCCTCCGGAGATGGGGTTGGCGGGGCGGGGCGCGCTGTTGCCGCCGCCGTCGCCTCCGCGGTGGGCGCCGCGGCTGCTGTGGGTCTTGATGCCCTGCGAGACGAGGGAGGCCGGGGAGCTGATGACGGCGGCCGCCTGGGCGCCGTCGGTGGCCTTGCTGCGGTTCGAGCGGGCGGAGGCGATCTCGTCGCCGAAGCCGGGGACGAAGCGGTAGATCATCGCGGAGGCGAAGATCGCCAGGAGGATGATGGCGAGGCCGGTGACGACGGCGGAGAAGGCGTTGGGGCCCTTCTCGCCGGTGAGGGCTCCGGCGAGGCCGAGGACGATGACGATGACCGGCTTCACGAGGATGACGGCGATCATGATGCCCGCCCAGCGGCGGACGTGGCCCCAGAGGTTCCGGTCGACGAGGCCCGCGTAGACGACGACGCCGAGGAGGGCGCCGACGTAGAGGAGGGCGGCGCGGATGAAGAGCTCGAGGTAGAGCACGCCGGCGGCGAGGACGGTGACGAGGGCGACGACGATCAGCATGATCGGGCCGCCGCCGATGTCGTCGCCCTTCTTGAGGGCTTCGGAGAAGGAGCCGAAGAAGACGTCGGTCTGGCCGCCGGTGGCGGAGGCGATGACCTCGGTGACGCCGTCGGTGGCGGAGACGACGGTGTAGAGGACGAGGGGGGTGAAGGCGGAGGCGAGGACGGTGAGCCAGAGGAAGCCGATGGCTTCGGAGATGGCGGTGGTGAGGGGGACGCCGCGGACGGCTCGCTTGGCGACGGCGAAGAGCCAGAGGACGAGGGTGAGGATGGTGGAGGCGGCGAAGACGACCGAGTACTGCTTGAGGAAGGCGGGGTTGGTGAAGTCGACGTTGGCTGTGCCCTTGACCGCTTCGCTGAGTTTGCCGACGATCCAGGAGGCGGCGTCGGCGCAGCCCTTCGCTAGCGAGGCTAGGGGGTTGAGGGCGTCGGCCGGGTCGCTGGGCGCTAGGCCTGTACGGGGGCCTTGGCCGGAGCCGCGGTCGCAGTACTCCCGGGCCGGCCCGGCGATCAGCGCACACGGGTCGTTGCTCGCGCTCGGCGCCGGAGTTGGCGTGGGAGTCGGCGCGGCCATCGCGCGCGAGGCGAACAGGACGACCGCGGTCTGGAGGACCGCCGCGGTGGCGCCCACCCTTCGGAGCGGGAGCCGGTGACTACCGGGCATAGGTGAACCCTCCGAATTCGGTGACGGCACTGCCGATCTCGTCGGAGGTGGATACGGGGTTGTCGCCGGTGACCGGAGTGGGGCCGTCCTTCTGCGAGGTCTCGACGACCTTCCAGTCGCTGCCGTTCCACTTGAGCGTCATGGAGATCGTGAACCAGCCGCTGGTGACGGGGCGCGTGGACTTCTCGCCGGTCAGGCCGAACATGCCGACGCACCACACATCGACCGCGGCGGTCCCACTGGCGAAGTTCTTCACCTTGGCGCCGACCGGTACCGTCCGGTTGACGAAAGTGGCACCGGCCGGCGCAAGACCATCCTTCGTGAGGCCGATCTGGGAGAGCAGGCCTGCCGAGTAGTCGGCGTCGAACGCGGCCTGAAGCTTCGTCCGGCTGCCTTCCTCGGCGACCGCGTCCACGATGGAGTGGCGGCGCGCCGGGTTGAACATGCCGTCAGAACCAAGGGCGACGGCGTAGTTGGAGGCTGCCGACTGGGCGCCCTGTTGGTCCTGGGCGAACCCGGAGGCCACACCACCGTTCTTGCCCGTTACCGGGGCCGTGCCCGTGGTGGTCGTGGAGGAGGCGGCCGGGGCGTTGTCCGAGGGCTTGGCCTCCGGGGCGTCGGGGCCCTGGTTCGCGAACGCGATGGCGGCGATCAGGAGGACCACCACGCCGACCACCGTGATCAGGCTGCGGGTGGCGCGGGGGGTGCGGCGGGTGGGGCCGTACGGGTCCGCGGCGGAGTCCGGGAGGCGGGTACGGGTCTGGCCCGTGCCGCCGTACTGGTCGTCGTTGCTCATTCCGTGTCGGCCCCCTCCGCGTCGTACGACGTTAGCGCTGGTTCCCGCGCAGGCGCGGTGTGGTGATTCCTCATCAGGTACGGCCGCGGCGGCCCGGCTAGACGGCCATTCCGTAGACGATCGTGAAGAGGGTGCCCAGGGAGCCGATGATGAAGACGCCCGTGAGGCCGGCCACGATCAGGCCCTTGCCCTGTTCCGCGCTGAACGTGTCGCGCAGGGCGGTCGCGCCGATGCGCTGCTTGGCCGCGCCCCAGATGGCGATGCCGAGGCAGAGGAGGATCGCCACGGCCATGACCACCTCGATCATGACCTTCGCTTCGTTGCCGAGACTGCCGAACGGCCCCCAGTTCGGGGCGATTCCGCCGATGATGGTGGTGATGTCGCCCTTTTCGGCTGCCAGGATCATGTAACTCACCGCCCCTGTATGGGTAGTTCCGGAAGCCCGTGCCCGACGGCAGGGGTCACTCACTATCTTCGCTGATGAAACTGCCGCCGTCGTCGACTTGACGGCTCTCTTTACCCGATCTCCCGGCCCGCGCCCCGCCCGTGCGCTCTGACCTGGGCGCGGGCGGTGTGTATGCGAAAGAACGTATGGTCACTCTGTGTATCACGGGGGGTGACGCCGGGCAATGATTGTCGTCTCGGCGTACGGGTGGGGTGCGGGGACGCCGTTCGGCGTAGCCCCGGACCCCCCGCGTTTCGAGCCTCGGTGGGGCTACGCCCAGTGCGCGGGGCGGGTGAGGGTGGGGGGGATGCGGGTGGTGGGGTCGCCCTGGGCGGCGTTGAGTTGGGGCTGCGTGAGGAAGATGGTGTCGCGGAGGTCCGCGCCGCGGAGGTTGGTGTCGCGGAGGTCCGCGCCGATCAGGTCGGCCGTGCGGAGGTCGGCGCGGGTGAGGTCGGCGGCGATCAGGTAGGCGCCGCGGAGGTTCGCGCCGCGGAGGTCCGCGCCGGAGAGGCGGGCGCCCATCAGGTCGGCGCCGCGGTGGTTCTTCTTGCGGCCCGGCACCTTGGCCCGTACGAGCTCGCTCGTCTTGAGGAGGAGGGTGTTGATCTCCTGGCGGAGGGCGTCGACGTTCAGGGTGGCGAGGGTGTCCGCGTCGGCCCGGGTCCATTCGGACGCTTCCGACAGCGCCCGGCGCAGGTCCGCGTGGACCGGGGCGGCGTCCGGGAGGGTCAGTGCCGAGGAGACGTAGAAGAGCAGCTCGTGCAGCTGGCGCATGATCGGGAAGGCGTCGAACATCCGGCGGGCCGTGTCGGGGTGGGTGCGCCAGTCCTGGCCGCCGAAGGTGACCTGGGAGACCTGCTGGCCCGCGCCGAAGCAGTCGAAGACCGTGCAGCCCTGGAACCCCTTGTCGCGCAGCCGGGTGTGGATGCCGCAGCGGAAGTCCTGCTGGAGGTTCTTGCAGGGGGTTCCGGCGGGCTTGTTCACCGCGAAGTCGGTGGACTTGGCGAAGGGGAGGGCCACGCAGCAGAGGGCGAAGCAGTTCGCGCAGTCGGCTTGCAGGACGGGAAGGGGGGCGGGAAGCGGGGCGGGGGTACTCGGCACGTCTTTCATTGTGACGGGTCGGGGGCGATGAGTTTCATCTGGTGGGCGGTCCACGGCACGCCGTCGACCTCTTCGACGTCCTTGAGCGTGTCGTGGGTGCGGAAGCCCAGCTTCTCGTAGAGGCGGATCGCCGCCGTGTTGTGGGCCCAGACGCCGAGGCCGAGCTGGGGGAGGTTCAGCTCGCCGAAGGCGCGGGAGACGGTGAGTGAGACGAGCGTCTCGCCGAGGCCCCGGCCGCGGGCCTCGGGGGCGATCAGTACCCGGCCGAGGCGGGTGCCGGCGATCGAGGCGTGGCCGACCGGGTCGCCGGCGGGGGTGACGGCGGTCCAGGTGTGGCGGCCGGGCTCGGCGGCGTAGGCGGTGAGCTGGGCCTCGTCCAGGGGCCAGGAGAAGGAGGGGCCGGCCCAGGTCATGAGCTCGGCGTGGCTGGTCACCCAGGTGCGGAGGAGGGGGGCGTCGTGGGTGGGGTGGAAGGGGCGCAGGGAGAGCGGCGTCGGCGGCGGGATCGGCGGCGGGGTCGGCATCGGCATTCCGTCAGTATCGGTGGGCTTCAAGTGTGTTGGGTTTGGGAGGGGTTGATCGGTGGGGGTGGGGAGGTGAGCATGCCCCTATGACTGAAGTGATCGCAGTTGGTGTCATTACCTTTCTCGCCGTGATCAGCCCGGGCGCCGATTTCGCCATGGTGGTCCGCAACAGCTATCTGTACGGGCGGCCCACCGGGCTGTTCGCCGCGGCCGGGGTCGCGGGCGGGGTGCTGGTCCACGTCTCCTACACGATGCTCGGGGTCGGTCTGCTGATCGCCTCCTCCACCGCGCTGTTCACCGCGATCAAGCTGGCGGGCGCGGCGTATCTGGTGTGGATCGGGATACGGACCTTCCGGGCGCGGGCCGAGGTGACCGTGGACCTGGAGTCGAAGCCGCAGCTGACGCGGCTGGGGGCGCTGCGGTCGGGGTTCTTGACCAATGTGCTCAATCCGAAGACGACGCTGTTCGTCGTGTCGACCTTTACGCAGGTGGTCGATCCGGAGACGGTGGTGTGGCAGCAGGCGGGCTACGGATTGTTCATGTCGGGGGCGCATCTGGCGTGGTTCGGGGCGGTGGCGCTGTTCTTCTCCAACTCCCGGCTGCGGGACCGGATGCTGAAGGCGCAGAAGGCGCTGAACCGGGCCATCGGGTCGGTGCTGGTGGGGCTGGGGGTGGGGCTGGGGTTCGCCCGCTGATCGGTGCGTGCGGGGTTCATGAGGGGCTGGTGTGGGGGGTTACCTGTCGGTAGCGTGCTGGGTATGGGCGCTGTCGAGGGGTTCTTCGAACGGGTTGATGCCGGGCGGTTCACCGCCACCGAGTACACGCGCGGGCCGTGGGACCCGGGCTCGCAGCATGCCGGGCCGCCTGCGGCGTTGCTCGGGCGGGCCGTCGAGGAGCGGGCGGGGGCGCGTACGGACATGCGGGTCGCGCGGATCACGTACGAGATCCTGCGGCCGGTGCCGATCGGGGAGCTGGAGATTTCGACCTCGGTGCTGCGGGCCGGGCGCAGCACCGAGGTGGTCGAGGCGGCCCTCACCCCGGCGGGTGGGGCCGCGCCGGTGATGCTGGCGCGGGCGCTGCGGATCCGGGTGGCCGAGGAGGTCGTGCCGGCGGTGGTTCCGGGGCCGCAGCTGCCGCCGCCGGGGGAGGTGGAGGTGACGCCGTTCTTCCCGGTGCCGTGGGAGGTCGGCTACCACTCGGCGATGGAGACGCGGTTCACCGAGGGGGCGTTCGTCGAGCTGGGTCCCGGTACGTGCTGGATGCGGATGAAGGTGCCGCTCGTTGCCGGGGAGGAGACCAGGGCGCTGGACCGGGTGCTGATCGCCGCCGACTCCGGGAACGGGATCAGCTCGGTGATGGACTTCGGGCGGTACGTCTTCATCAACGGGGACCTCAGCGTGCATCTGCATCGGCATCCGGTGGGGGAGTGGGCGTGCGTGGAGGCGCGTACGAGTGTGGACGGGGGCGGGATCGGGCTGGCCGATGCGCGGCTGCACGATGAGAAGGGGCCGATCGGGCGGAGTGCGCAGAGTCTGTTCGTCGCGCCGAGGTAGGGGGCGGGGCGGGGGGCCCCGGCGGGGCTGGGGGTGTCCCGCCTGTGTGTGCAGGTGCGGGTTGGAGATCGGGGCTCCGCCCCGGGCCCCGCGCCTCAAACGCCGGCGAGGCTGGGAGTGCTCTGGGTGTGCAGGTGCGGGTTACAGATCGGGGCTCCGCTCCGCGCCCCGCGCCTCAAACGCCGGCGGGGCTGGGAGCGCTCTGGGTGTGCAGGTGCGGGTTACAGATCGGGGCTCCGCCCCGGGCCCCGCGCCTCAAGCGCCGGCGGGGCTGGAATCGCCTGGGACTGGGTTTCGGGGAGGGGGGCTGGACGGTGGTCCTGTGGGGCGTTGAGGATGGGTGGGGTCGGGCGGTGGAGCAAGTGGGCTAGTACGACCGGCGACACGGGCGAATCGCGGCGGAAAGCCAGGGCCATGGGGGAGGGTTGACGGGTGCGCAGATTCTGGATGGCCGGTGGGATCGGGGTCGGGCTGTGTCTGACCTTCGTCGTCCTGCTCGTAGTGGGGACGTACTCGGCCGCGGCGGGCCTGGTGGGAGCCGGTGCGGGGGCGGGCGGTCGGGTGGGGCTCGCCAAGGGGGCGGTGCCGGCGAAGTATCAGGCGCTGGTGGAGAAGTGGGGCAACCTGTGCCCGGCCATCAACCCGGCGCTGCTCGCCGCCCAGCTGTACTCCGAGAGCGGCTGGAACCCGAGTGCCGTCAGTCCGGCGGACGCGCGCGGTATCGCGCAGTTCATCCCGGGTACGTGGTCGGGGCACGGGATCGACGGGGACGGGGACGGGGACCGGGACATCTGGGACCCGAATGACGCGATCCCCTCGGCGGCCTCGTACGACTGTGAACTGGCCAAGGACGTGGCGAGCGTGCCGGGTGATCCGGCGTCGAACATGCTCGCCGCCTACAACGCGGGGGCCTACGCGGTCATCAAGTACGGGGGCGTGCCGCCGTACAAGGAGACCCAGGGGTACGTGAAGACCATTACGACGCTGGCGAAGAGCTTTGCCCGGCCCGTGGGGCGGGTGGCGCCCTCGCAACAGGCCGCCGGGGCCATTTACTTCGCGCAGAAGCAGCTCGGGACGCCGTATCTGTGGGGTGGGAACGGAACCCCCGACCAGGACGGGCGGTTCGACTGCTCGGGGCTGACCAAGGCCGCGTACGAGACGGTGGGGATCGAGCTGCCGCGCGTCGCCAATGACCAGTACAACGCCGGGGCGCATCCTTCGCGCGACCAACTGCTGCCGGGCGACCTGGTGTTCTTCTCCGATGATCTGACGAACTCTCGGGAGATCCGGCACGTCGGGCTCTACGTGGGCGGCGGATACATGATCAACGCCCCCTATACGGGTGCCGTGATCCGGTTCGACAAGATTGACACCCCTGATTACTTCGGCGCGACGCGCGTGACGAAGGACGGGGCCGAGGCTCTTCCGGAGCGCGCCGGGGCGAGCAGGGCGCCGTAGCAACTCTCCGTGAAGCCAAGGCCCTGAGCTGCGACGATGAGTCACTCTTCGATAACGTTGGAGTGATCATTCGGTGGAGAGTGGAACGTAGCCGCCAGAACGGGCGTTCCATGGACACAGGGGAACCACGGCAAGGGCAAGGGGCCGCATCACCATGGCTGGACTCACGACCGGTGGGCCGAACGTGGATGTCAGCCTGCTGTACGAGCTCAACGGACTTGCCCGGCAGGCCCCGGGCTGGGTGGACCGCGCCGTGAGCCTGGTCGGCGAGTACGGGATCCTGCTGGCCCTGGTGCTCCTGGTCCTGTGGTGCTGGCGAGGTGCGCGCCGGCAGGACGAGGCCACGGCCGCCGAGTCCTTCGCCGCGCTCGTATGGGCCCCGCTCGGCGCCGGGCTGGCGCTGCTCGTCAATGCGCCGCTGCGCGAATTCGTCGGGCGGCCGCGGCCGTTCCGGCAGCACGAGGGCCTTCAGGTACTCGACCCGGGCCTCGGGATCGGCCTCGCGAAGTCGGAGTTCTCCTTCGTCAGCGACCACGCGACCCTCGCGATGGCCCTGGGCGTCGGCCTGTTCGTGGCCAACCGGAAGCTCGGGCTCATCGGTATCGGGCTGGCCCTCGCCGAGGGACTGTGCCGCGTGTACATGGGCGTCCACTACCCCACCGACGTGATCGGCGGCTTCGCGCTCGGCACCGCCGTGGTCCTCGTCCTCGCGCCGCTCGCGATGGCGTCGCTGAACCCGGTGGTGCGGGCGGTGGCCCGCTCCCCGCGCGTGGGGCGGCTGGTGCGGGCCAAGGGCGGGGCGCTGCCGCGGCCGGTCGACCTGGCGCAGGCGCAGACCCCGTCGGCGGGACAGCAGCGCACGCAGGAGAGCGACCTCGCCGCCTGAGGGCGGTTCTCCACCACCGCCTGCGGGGCCTACGGGTTCACCGGTTTACGGATTCACCGGTTTACGGGGTTCCGCTTCCGTACGACTCCCAGGCGGCGATCAGGACGGCCGCCAGCAGGCACACCAGCGCCGCCCCGAAGCACAGGCGCACCGCCGTAGGGCGGGGGCGCGGGGTCATGGCTCGCGCCGCTCGTCGCCGTCGCGGCGGTAGCGGGAGCGCAGCCACAGGCCGGTGGCCACGGCCGCGGCGGCGGTGAGCCCGATGGCCAGGGCCACGTCGGCCGGGCCGTCCGCCGTGCCCACGGGCCGGGCCCAGGCGCCGGCGGCCGGGGTGAAGGCGATGAGCAGGGCCCAGAGAAGGGCCGCGAGGCGGGCTGCGGGTCCTGGCATGAATCAAGGGCATCCGCTCCGGCGGGCACCGGCCAGCCGGGCCGTCCGAACGGGCTAGATCGATTACCCCGGGGTGTGTGCCGGACCGCGACTACCCCGCGGTGTGCCGGTTGGCGTCCTTGCGGGCCAGGTCGCGGGAGCGGCGGGCCGGGCCGCTCCAGCCGCAGGTGCAGACGGCCAGGCAGAAGGATCCGCGCTCGGCGGTGGAGGTGGCGTGCCCGGTGGGTGGCTGCGGCTGTGGCCGCTGGAAGGGTACGGAGGCAAGCGGAGGGACCAGGGTCGCTTTCGTGTGCGGTTCCACGCCTCCACGGTACCCGGGTCGGGCACGGGGCGGGGCGGTGCGTGGCCCGTGACGGGAAACCCCGGACCTCGTTAAGCGGAGCGGGTGGGGGCCTCGGGCAAACAGCGGTCATGCGTTGGGGGTTGGGCAGGCGATGGTGGTTCACCAGCACAGGCGGCGGCGCGGGCGTGCGGGTGAGGTGATGCTCGCTGCCGGGGTCACCCTGGCGGTTGCGGCGACGGGCGCCTGCGCGGGCGCCGGCGGCAGCGACGACACGCCCCCCGCGGACCCGGCGGCGGTGGTCCGCGGGGCCGCCGACGCGCTGGCGAAGACGGGCAGCGCGCAGGCCCGTACGGCCATGGAGATGGCCACGGGCGGCACCCGGGTCACGATCCGGGGCGAGGGCGGGGTCGACTTCAAGCAGCGCATGGGCCAGCTGCTGGTGATGCTCCCGGCCGACGTGAAGGGCAAGGCCGAGCACCGGCCGATCACCGAGCTGCTCGTGCCGGGCGCGCTCTACATGAAGAACCGCGGCTCGGGCGTTCCCGACGACAAGTGGGTACGGGTCGACACGACGACCCTGGCCGACGGGAACCTGGTCACGGGCGGGGCCACCGATCCGCTGGTCGCGGCCGAGCTGCTGCGGGGCGCGCAGGAGGTCACGTACGTCGGGGAGACCGAGGTGGCGGGCACCAAGGTGCGGCACTACCGGGGGACCACCGACATCGGGCGGGCGGCGGGGAGCGCGTCACCGGACGTGCGGGGGGCGCTGGCGGCGGCGGCGAAAGGGTTCAGCAAGGACACCGTGCCGTTCGATGCCTATCTGGACGAGCAGGGGCGGCTGCGGAAGGTCAGGCACCGGTTCACGTACGTCAACAATGGCGTGATCGATGTCTCGTCGACCACGCTGCTGTACGGGTTCGGGACGCCGGTGACCGTCGTATTGCCCGCAAGTGCGGACATTTACGCGGGGAAGATCGCCGATTAGGGGCGGCGGGCGGGGGTGGGCGGCGCGGTCGGGCCATGGGGCGGTATCCGGAAATGGTCCATCCGTGTCATGCGCGGTGAGCCGGGGGCTCCCTACGCTTGGGGAGTCGAGTGCCGATGTCGATGACGGCAGATTGAGGTGACACGCGTGACTCCCGCTGGCGGTACGACGGTGCAGGACCACGTGGCGCTCGCCGAGATCGAGCTGTGCGGTGAGTTGATCATTGCCGCTTCGGCGGCGGACGAGGACCGGCTGAGTCTGGACCGGATCGACGAGGTGTTGTTGGGGTTGGCGGGCAGCTGACCCGCCCTCCGCCCCCTCGGGCCCGGGGCCGTCAGGTGCGCAGCAGGCGGGCGATGGCCTTCGTGGCCTCTTCCACCTTGGCGTCGATTTCGGTGCCGCCCTTGAGGGCCGCGTCGGCCACGCAGTGGCGGAGGTGCTCCTCCAGGAGCTGGAGGGCGAAGGACTGGAGGGCCTTCGTGCTCGCCGAGACCTGCGTGAGTATGTCGATGCAGTAGACGTCCTCGTCGACGAGCCGCTGGAGGCCGCGGATCTGGCCCTCGATCCGGCGCAGTCGCTTGAGGTGCTCGTCCTTCTGGTGGTGGTAGCCGTGGACGGCTCCGGAGCCCTCCGCCTCGATGGTCGTCATGTGCTCTCCCGTGTGATCGGTGTTTCGTGATCCGTGACCCGTGACCCGCAAGGGGATGCATACCCCTCACGGGTATAGGATACCGGGCCTCGGTCGCAGGGACAGGGGCCCGTGGTCCTCACTCTGCCTGATGGAGGACACTGGGGAACCGCCGGTTAGCCGTGGCAGGGGGATGCGCCTAGCATCAGCCTGACCGAATCCAATGCACCCCGAGGACCTCACGTGCGATTTCGTCTGACCCCCAGGGAGACGAGCTTCTACGACATGTTCGCCGCATCCGCGGACAACATCGTCACGGGCTCCAAGCTCCTGATGGAACTGCTCGGAGCGGACTCCTCCGCCCGGGCCGAGATCGCGGAGCGGATGCGGGCGGCGGAACACGCGGGGGACGACGCGACCCACGCGATCTTCCACCAGCTGAACTCCTCCTTCATCACGCCGTTCGACCGCGAGGACATCTACAACCTGGCCTCGTCGCTCGACGACATCATGGACTTCATGGAGGAGGCGGTCGACCTGGTCGTCCTCTACAACGTGGAGGAGCTCCCCAAGGGCGTCGAGCAGCAGATCGAGGTGCTGGCGCGCGCGGCCGAGCTGACCGCCGAGGCCATGCCGCACCTGCGGACGATGGACAACCTCACCGAGTACTGGATCGAGGTCAACCGTCTTGAGAACCAGGCCGACCAGATCCACCGCAAGCTGCTCGCCCAGCTCTTCAACGGCAAGTACGACGCCATCGAGGTGCTGAAGCTCAAGCAGATCGTCGACGTGCTCGAAGAGGCGGCCGACGCGTTCGAGCACGTTGCGAACACGGTGGAGACCATCGCGGTCAAGGAGTCCTGAACCTCGTGGACACCTTCGCTCTGATCGTGACCATCGGTGTCGCGCTCGGCTTTACCTATACGAATGGTTTTCACGACTCCGCGAACGCGATCGCGACCTCCGTTTCGACGAGGGCGCTGACCCCGCGCGCGGCGCTGGCCATGGCGGCCGTGATGAACCTCGCCGGCGCCTTCCTGGGCAGCGGGGTCGCCAAGACGGTCAGCGAGGGCCTGATCGAGACGCCCCACGGCAACCGGGGCATGTGGATCCTCTTCGCGGCGCTGGTCGGTGCGATCGTCTGGAACCTGATCACCTGGTACTTCGGTCTGCCCTCGTCCTCCTCGCACGCGCTGTTCGGCGGCATGGTGGGCGCGGCGCTGGCCGGCGGCACCGAGGTGATCTGGTCGGGCGTGGTCGACAAGGTCGTCATCCCGATGTTCGTCTCGCCCGTCGTGGGTCTGGTCGTCGGTTACCTGGTCATGGTCGCCATCCTGTGGATGTTCCGCCGGGCCAACCCGCACAAGGCCAAGCGCGGTTTCCGTATCGCGCAGACCGTCTCGGCGGCCGGCATGGCCCTGGGCCACGGCCTCCAGGACGCGCAGAAGACCATGGGCATCGTGATGATGGCCCTGGTCATCGCCGATGTGCAGGCCGCCGGTTCCGAGATCCCGATCTGGGTCAAGATCGCGTGTGCGGTGATGCTGTCGCTGGGCACGTACGCGGGTGGCTGGCGCATCATGCGCACGCTCGGCCGCAAGATCATCGAGCTGGACCCGCCGCAGGGCTTCGCGGCCGAGACCACCGGTGCCTCGATCATGTTCGGCTCGGCGTTCCTCTTCCACGCGCCGATCTCCACCACCCACGTGATCACCTCGGCGATCATGGGTGTGGGTGCCACCAAGCGGGTGAACGCGGTCCGCTGGGGCGTCGCCAAGAACATCATCCTGGGCTGGTTCATCACGATGCCGGCCGCGGCGCTCGTCGCCGCGGTCAGCTTCTGGATCGTGAACCTCGCCTTCGTGTAGCGGGACAACGAAAGCGGGCCGGCTCCCCCCACCCAGGGGGAGCCGGCCCTTTTTCTTTCTTTCGCCTTGCGGTGGCACCGCCATGCAGCACCGCAGGACGTTCAGATCACGCGGCGGAGCCGCATGATGTCTCGTCCGGGCTTAGCCGAAGCGGCCCGAGATGTAGTCCTCGGTCGCCTGCACGGACGGGTTGGAGAAGATCCGGTCCGTGTCGTCGATCTCGATGAGCTTGCCGGGCTGGCCGACGGCGGAGAGGTTGAAGAAGGCGGTGCGGTCCGAGACGCGGGCCGCCTGCTGCATGTTGTGCGTCACGATGACGATCGTGAAGCGCTCCTTCAGCTCGCCGATCAGGTCCTCGATCGCCAGGGTGGAGATCGGGTCGAGGGCCGAGCAGGGCTCGTCCATCAGCAGGACCTGGGGCTCGACCGCGATGGCGCGGGCGATGCACAGACGCTGCTGCTGGCCGCCGGAGAGGCCGGAGCCCGGCTTGTTCAGGCGGTCCTTGACCTCGTTCCAGAGGTTGGCGCCCTGGAGGGACTTCTCCACGATGTCGGTCAGCTCGGACTTCTTGAAGCTGCCGTTCAGCCGCAGGCCCGCCGCCACGTTGTCGAAGATCGACATGGTGGGGAAGGGGTTGGGGCGCTGGAAGACCATGCCGACCGTGCGGCGGACCGCGACCGGGTCCACGCCGGGGCCGTACAGGTTCTCGTCGTCCAGGAGGACCTTGCCCTCGACGCGGCCGCCGGGGGTGACCTCGTGCATGCGGTTGAGGGTGCGCAGGAAGGTGGACTTGCCGCAGCCGGAGGGGCCGATGAAGGCGGTCACGGAGCGGGGCTCCACGGTCATCGAGATGTCATCGATGGCCTTGTGGGTGCCGTAGAAGGCGGACAGTCCGCTGACGTCGATTCGCTTCGCCATGAGGGGTCACTTCGCTTTCATGTGGTCGCGTCAGCGACCGGTCTTCGGGGCCTTCCAGCGGGCGATGCCGCGGGCCACCAGATTGAGGATCATGACGAAGGCGATCAGGACGAGCGCTGCGGCCCATGCCCGGTCGTAGGAGGCTTCACTGCCGACCTTGTACTGCTCCCAGATGTAGAGGGGGAGCGAGGACTGAGCACCTTCGAAGGGGTTTCCGTTGATCAGCTGGGAGCCGAAGACCAGCAGCATGATCGGCGCGGTCTCACCGGCGATGCGGGCTACGGCCAGCATGACACCGGTGGAGATGCCGCCGATGGCGGTGGGGAGCACGACCTTGAGGATCATGCGCCACTTCGGCACGCCGAGGGCGAGGGCGGCCTCGCGCAGCTCGTTCGGGACGAGCTTGAGCATCTCCTCGGTGGAGCGGACCACGACGGGCATCATCAGGATCGACAGGGCCATGGCGCCGGCGAAGCCGGAGGGGCCGAAGCCGAGCATCAGGTTCCAGGTCGTCAGGATGAACAGACCCGCGACGATGGAGGGGATGCCGGTCATGACGTCGACGAAGAACGTCACGGCCTTGGCGAGCGAGCCCTTGCCGTACTCGACCAGGTAGACGGCGGTCAGCAGGCCGATGGGGGCCGCGATCGCGGTGGCCAGGGCGACCTGCTCGATCGTGCCGAGCAGCGCGTGGTAGACGCCGCCGCCCTGGTCGAAGCTGGTCACTCCGTTCATGGAGTGGCTGAGGAAGTTCCCGTCGAGGAGCTTGATGCCGCGGCTGATCGTGGTCCACATCAGCGAGAGCAGCGGGATGACCGCGAGGACGAAGCAGACCCACACGACGGAGGTCGCGACGCGGTCCTTGGCCTGGCGGCGGTTCTCGATGACCGCGCTGGCGGTGTACGTGACGGCGACGAACAGGAGGGCCGCGAGCAGGCCCCACTGGATCTTGCTGTCGAGGCCGAAGACGAGGCCGATGCCGGTGCCGAGGGCGATCGAGAGGACCGCGATGCCGGCCGGGGCCCAGCGGGGCAGGCCGCCTCGGGTGAGGCTGGTGGGGGCGGCGGACTTCGGGGCCCGGGCGGGCCGCTGGTCCTGGAGTGCGTGGCTCATCAGGCGTTCGCCCCCGAGAAGTCCTTGCGGCGAGCGATGATCAGGCGAGCTGCACCGTTGACCAGCAGGGTGAGCAGGAAGAGGACCAGGCCGGAGGCGATCAGCGCGTCCCGGCCGAACTCGTTGGCCTCGTCGAACTTCGCGGCGATGTTCTGCGCGAAGGTTCCGCCGCCCGGGTTCAGGACGTGGAACGAGATCAGGAAGCTCGGGGAGAGGACGGTCGCCACGGCCATGGTCTCGCCGAGTGCGCGGCCGAGGCCGAGCATCGAGGCGGAGATGACGCCGGAGCGGCCGAAGGGCAGCACCGACATCCGGATGACCTCCCAGCGGGTCGCGCCGAGGGCCAGGGCGGCCTCCTCGTTCATGCGCGGGACCTGGAGGAAGACCTCGCGGCTGACGCTGGTCACGATCGGCAGGATCATGATGGCGAGCAGGATGCCGACGGTGAAGAGCGAGCGGGCGACGCCGACCTGGGTCTTCTCGAAGACGTAGGTCCAGCCCAGGTACTCGTCGAGCCAGAGGTTCAGCCCGCCCAGCTGCGGGACGAGGAAGAGGGCGCCCCAGATGCCGTAGATGATCGACGGCACGGCGGCCAGCAGGTCGACCACGTAGGCGAGGGGCGCGGCCAGCTTGCGCGGCGCGTAGTGCGAGATGAAGAGGGCGATGCCGACAGCGATCGGAACCGCGATGGCCATCGCGATGATCGAGCTGACGACGGTGCCGAAGAGCAGGACGGCGATGCCGAAGACGGGCGGGTTGGCGGACGCGTTCCAGTCGAAGGTGGTGAGGAAGTTCCCCTCGTTCTTCGACAAGGCGATCGAGGCCCGGTAGGTGAGGAAGACGGCGATCGACGCCATGATCACCAGGAGCAGGATGCCGGAGCCCTTGGAGAGGCCGGCGAAGATCTTGTCACCGGCGCGGCCGGTGGACCTTCCGCTCTTGGCGACAGGCGGAGCCGTGTCTATCTGGGTGGGTGTGGTGGAAGCCATAATCTTTCCGGTCTGAGTGGGGGGCAGGCCCCCTGGCGGCGGTGCACCGGATTTCCCCCGGGTGAAGGGGAAAGGTCCCGGGTCCGGTCCGCTCCGGACGGGGAGTGGACCGGACCTCGGGGTCAGGATTTAGCCGAGGGTCTTGATGACTTCGCGGACCTTGGTGTTGATCTCGGCCGGGATCGGCGCGTAGCCGTTCTCGGTGAGGACCTTCTGGCCGGCGTCGGAGGCGGCGTAGTTCAGGAAGGACTTCACGGTGGCCAGCGTCTCGGGCTTGTTGCCCTTGTCGCAGACGACCTCGTAGGTGACCAGGGTGAGCGGGTAGGCGCCCTCGGCCTTGGTGGTGTAGTCGAGCTTCAGGGCCAGGTCGGAGCCGGTGCCGGAGATCTTGGCGGCGGCGATGGCCTTGGAGGCGTTCTCACCGGAGGCCTTGACCGGGGCGGAGGCGCCGGTGTTCAGGTCGACCGTCTTGATGCTCTGCGAGCTGGCGAAGGAGAGCTCGAAGTAGCCGATCGCACCGTCGACCTGCTTGACCTGGGCGGCGACGCTGGAGGAGCCGGAGGCGGCCTGGCCACCCGGGGCGGCCCACTTCTTGGCGGCCTCGTACGGCCAGGCGTCGCCCGCGGTGGCCTTGAGGTACTTGGTGAGGTTCTCGGTGGTGCCCGAGTCGTCGGAGCGGTGGAAGGCCTGGATGGCGGTGGAGGGAAGCGTGACGCCCGGGTTCAGCTTCTTGATCGCCTCGTCGTCCCACTTCTTGATCTTGTCGTTGAAGATGTTGGCGATCGTGGCGGCGTCGAGGTTCAGCTTGTCCACGCCGGCGACGTTGAAGCCGAGGGCGATGGGGCCGCCGACCATCGGCAGGTCGATGCCCTGGCCACCGGTGCAGATCTTCTTCGACTCCTCGACCTGCTCCGGCTTCAGCGCCGAGTCGGAGCCGGCGAAACCGACGGTGCCCTGGTTGAAGGCGACGATGCCCTCACCGGAGGAGGAGGACTTGTAGTTCACCTCGACGCCCGGGCAGGCGGCCATGTAGTTCTTCACCCACAGCTCGACCGCGTTCTTCTGCGCGGAGGAGCCCGACGCCAGGAGCTTGCCCTTGGCGTCGTCGCACTTGATGTCGCCCGCGGCGGCCGCGGAGGGCTTGGCCGTGCCGTCGGCGGTCTTGGTGTTGTCGTCCGAGCCGCACGCCGTGAGGACCAGGGCGCCGGACACGACAAGCGCCCCGAGGGCGGAGGCACGAAGCATGTTCTTGCGCTGAAGCTTCACTTTCGGGTGTTCCTTCCAGAAGCCGCCGGCCGCTTTCTGTATCGGGGCGGCGTGCGAAGAGGACTACGTCGGTTTGCGCGGCTGAGCTGCTCGGTCTGCGGGCGACTCGCTCCGTGCATCACCGAAATTAGGCAGAACAGGTGAAGCCGCCGACCGGGCCGAGTGAACGGACGGTGAACCATGGCGGACGACCCGGTGCGTCCCGGCCGGTCCGCGCACGGGCGTAACCATCCGTTACCCGGCCGTTATCCCGCCGTGACCGCGCCGGTGAAACCGGCGGCGCCCGATGTCAGCGGTGCCGGGAGCCAGACGTGCCGGAAGGCCAGGCGGGCGGCCTCGACCTCGTGGCGCTGGTCGGCGTGCAGCACGCCGAGGGCGTACGCCGTGGCGGGGGCGATGCGGGGGGTGCGGGCCGCGGTCGCGGAGGCCGCCGCGGCCTCGGCGGCGTCGCGGTGGCGGTCCAGGGCCTGACCGGCGATTTCCAGCCGGGTCACGTCCTCGCCCAGCGCCTCCTGTGCGTACCGGTGGACCCGCAGGAGGCGGCGCACCTCGTGCCAGAGCCCGTCGTGGTCCGCGTTGTACGGGTGCTCGTCCTCGGCGGGCGGCAGCGCCGCGATCGCCGCCGACAGGCGGGTTTCGGCCACCTCTGCCAGTGGTACGAGGACCTTCGCGACCCGCCCCCGGGCCGCGACCACGTCCAGCGGAACCTCCGAGGCCAGCACCGCCACCGCGTCCGCCACCGCGTGGAAGCGGGCGGAGCCGAGCGCCTGGAGCGTCGCCGAGTGGGCGCGGGTCCGCGCCAGGGTCAGCTGGCGCTCCAGCAGCGCGCCGGCGCGGGCCGAGCCCACCGTGAGCGCGCCCGCGCCGCCGCGCGGCGCCGGGACCTCCGGGGCCCCCGACAGCCGGTGCAGCGCGTCGAGCAGCCGCACCAGCCGGGCGGCGTACGCGTGCTCGTCGGCCAGGGTCGAGGACAGCCACACCAGCTCGGTGCGCAGCCCGTCGGCCCAGGACGACTCGGTCACCACCCGGAAGGTGGCCAGGGACCCGCTGATGCGGCGCGCAGCCCCCCGCAGGCTGCGCGCCGCGTCGCTTCCTTCCGCGGCATCGGCCCCGCTCTCCTCGTGCAGGCGCAGCCCGCGGAGGAAAGCGGTGGCCTGCGAGCGCAGGTACGTGCCGAGCACGTCACCCGCGTCCGCCCCTGCCATCGGGTCATGGTTTGGCTGAGCCACGCCGGCGCCTCCGGGCGTCTATGAGCATCTCCTGTACGTGCCGCAGCGGCTGGCCGTCCGCGTCCGTGCTGTGCCGGGTCCATTCGCCGTCCGGTCCCAGGTGCCAGGAGGACGTGAGGTCGGACATCCCGGTTTCCAGCATCCGGTCCAGTGCCGCGCGGTGGGCCGGGTCGGCGACCCTGACCAGTGCCTCGATGCGGCGGTCGAGGTTGCGGTGCATCATGTCGGCGCTGCCGATCCACACCTCGGGCTCGCCGCCGTTGCCGAAGGCGAAGACCCGGGAGTGCTCCAGGAAGCGGCCGAGGATCGAGCGGACCCGGATGTTCTCCGAGAGCCCGGGGACTCCTGGGCGCACCGCGCAGATGCCGCGGACCCAGATGTCGATGGGGACCCCCGCCTGGGAGGCCCGGTAGAGCGCGTCGATGATCGCCTCGTCGACGATCGAGTTCATCTTCAGGCGCACGGAGGCGGGACGGCCGGCCCGGTGGTGGTCGGCCTCCTTGTCGATCCGCGCTATCAGCCCGTCCCGCAGCGACCGCGGCGCCACCATCAGGCGGCGGTAGGTCTCGCGGCGCGAGTAGCCGGACAGCCGGTTGAAGAGGTCGGAGAGGTCCGCGCCGACCTGCGGGTCGGCGGTGAGCAGACCGAGGTCCTCGTAGAGGCGGGCCGTCTTCGGGTGGTAGTTGCCGGTGCCGACGTGCGCGTAGCGGCGCAGCTGGTCGCCCTCCTGGCGGACGACGAGCGACAGCTTGCAGTGGGTCTTGAGGCCGACGAGCCCGTAGACGACGTGGCAGCCGGACTCCTCCAGCTTGCGCGCCCACTTGATGTTGGCCTGCTCGTCGAAGCGGGCCTTGATCTCGACGAGTACGAGGACCTGCTTGCCGGATTCGGCGGCGTCGATCAGGGCGTCCACGATCGGGGAGTCGCCGGAGGTGCGGTAGAGCGTCTGCTTGATCGCGAGGACGTCGGGGTCGGCGGCGGCCTGCTCCAGGAAGGCCTGCACCGAGGTGGAGAAGGAGTCGTACGGGTGGTGCAGCAGGACGTCCCGCTCGCGCAGGGCGGCGAAGATGTCGGGCGCGTGCGCGGACTCGACCTCGGCGAGGTCCCGGTGGGTGCCGGCGACGAACTTCGGGTACTTCAGCTCGGGCCGGTCCAGGGAGGCGATCCCGAAGAGGGAGGTCAGGTCCAGCGGGCCGGGCAGCGGGTACACCTCGCCGTGGGAGACCTTCAGCTCCTGGACGAGGAGGTCCAGTACGCCCGGGTCGATGGACTCCTCGACCTCCAGGCGCACGGGCGGGCCGAAGCGGCGCCGCATGAGCTCCTTCTCCAGGGCCTGGAGGAGGTTCTCGGCGTCGTCCTCCTCCACTTCGAGGTCCTCGTTGCGGGTCACGCGGAACATGTGGTGCGCGAGCACCTCCATGCCGGGGAACAGCTCCTCCAGGTGCGCGGCGATGACGTCCTCCAGCGGGACGTAGCGCTGCGGGGAGGCCTCCAGGAAGCGGGAGAGGAGGGGCGGGACCTTGACGCGGGCGAAGTGGCGGTGGCCGCTGACCGGGTTGCGTACGACGACGGCCAGGTTGAGGGAGAGGCCCGAGATGTACGGGAAGGGGTGCGCGGGGTCCACGGCCAGCGGGGTCAGCACCGGGAAGATCTGGTTCCGGAACAGCGTGAAGAGGCGGGCCTGCTCCTTCTCGGTGAGGTCGGGCCAGCGGATCAGGTGGACGCCTTCTTCGGCGAGCGCCGGGGAGATGTCCTGCTGGAAGCAGGCGGCGTGGCGGGCCATGAGCTCGCGCGAGCGGGTCCAGATCAGGTCCAGGACCTCACGGGGCTGGAGGCCTGAGGCCGAACGGGTGGCGACGCCGGTCGCGATGCGGCGCTTGAGGCCGGCCACGCGGACCATGAAGAACTCGTCGAGGTTGCTCGCGAAGATCGCCAGGAAGTTGGCGCGCTCCAGGAGGGGCGTCGTCGGATCTTCGGCGAGCTCCAGGACGCGCTCGTTGAAGGCGAGCCAGCTGCGCTCCCGGTCGAGGAACCGGCCGGGCGGCAGCTCGCCGCCGTCCTTGTCGTCGTAGGCGTCCAGGTCGGCGTCGAGGTCGGGCTCGAGGTCGACGTGGGGGCGGTGCGCGCTGATGGAGCCTATGCGCGCGTGGGCGCCGGTGACGGCCATATTGCCCGGCCCTCCCGCGGGGGCGGCGGACGTGTGAGACGGGTGCTGGGCGGGGACCTCGGTGGGGCCGACGCTGGGCTGGTGGCTCATGACTCCATTCTTCCGCGCGCGCGGGAGGACAGGCGCGTCGGAAGTGTCGGCCGTCAGTCGGAGGCGGGGCTGCCGGGGCTGCATGGGGGGAGAGTCGCAAGCGCGCATTAATGCCTGGTTAATGGCGTATGGCTTCCCGGCTCTGGCTGGTGCACGAGTGGGCGTGCGCCGCCGAGGTGGGTGGGCCCGCGCGCCTCAAGGATCGGGGCTCCGCCCCGGGCCCCGCGCCTCAATCGCCGGCGGGGCTGGATTTGGCCCGTCTGCGTGGGTGGGTGCGGCTTACGGATCGGGGCTCCGCCCCGGGCCCCGCGCCTCAAACGCCGGCGAGGCTGGATGTGCCTCGTCGGCGCCTCGGGCGGGGACCTCCCGGCGGGGGCCGGGTCAGCTTTCGGTGCGGTACATCAGGTCCACCTCGTGGGTGGTGAAGCCGAGGCCCTCGTAGACGGCGAGGGCCGCCGGGTTGTCGGCGTCGACGTAGAGCATCGCCGTCGGGAGGCCGGCGTCCGACAGGTGGCGCAGGCCGATGGCCGTGAGGGCCTTGCCGAGGCCGCCGCCCTGGGCGCCCGGGCGGACGCCCAGTACGTAGACCTCGCCCAGCTGCTCCGCCCGGTGGACCTTGGTCCAGTGGAAGCCGACCAGCTCGCCGTCCCGCTCCGCGAGGAAGAAGCCCTTCGGGTCGAACCACGGCTGCGCGATCCGGTCGTTGAGGTCCCGCTGGGTCAGCGCGCCCTGCTCGGGGTGGTGGGCGAAGGCGGCCGCGTTCGTCGCGAGCCAGGCCGCGTCGTCCACGCCGGGGACGAAGGTGCGGATCGTCACCCCGGGCGGGAGCACCGGCTCGGGCAGCGGGCCGCCCTCCGACAGCGGCCTGCGGAGCTGGCGCAGTTCGCGGAAGAGGGTCAGGCCCAGGACCTGCGCGAGGTGCCGGGCGGCCGATTTGCCCCCGTGCGCCCACACCCGGATCCGCTTGCCGGAGGCGGCCAGCAGGGCCGTGCCCAGCGCCCGTCCGTGGCCGCGCCCGCGCAGCGCCGGGTGGATGACCAGCTCGGCGGCCGGGGCCTCCACCGGGTCGGTGTCCTCCAGTTGCCCGTATCCGGCGAGCCGGCCGCCCTCGGTGAGCAGGAAGTGCCGGATGCCCTCGCGCGGCCCGCCGCGGAGCTGGAGCCGCCCCTGCTCGGAGACGGCGGTGGTGCCGTCGGTGCGCGCCGCCTCCTCGATCAGGGCGAGCACGGAGTCGGCCTGTTCCTCCGTCAGCTCGTCGAGGGTCTGAATCTGCCGTCCCGGCTCCAGGGCCGCTGCTGCGTCAGTCATGTCATGAGCCTACGACCGTCGCGGGCGGCGGGCGGGGGCGGGCGCGGGGTCGGTCCGTCTTCTGCGCGTAACCAGCTCGATACCCGTTCCCCCCTGTCGTGCTACGCGCGTTGACAATAGGCTTCGGCGGACCTCCCAAGCAGTATCGCTGTCCACAAAGGGGATTAAATGTCAGCGACGCCACAACGGCACCGCCGAGCCCGCCGGTTGACCTTCGCCGCCCTCGCCGTCACGGCAGGGGCCGGCGCGATGGTCGCCGCCGCACTTCCGGCCGGTGCCGCGAGTGGTGGCGGTGCCGGCAAGAGCCGGACCGTCGACGTGCAGATGCTGTCGTTCAACGACTTCCACGGCACGCTGGAGCCCCCGCAGGGCTCTTCCGGCAATGTGACCGAGCGTCAGGCCGACGGCACCACCAAGGCCATACCCGCGGGCGGGGTCGAGTACCTCGCGACCAGCCTGCGCGAAGCCCGCAAGGGCCACGAGTACTCCGTCACGGCCGCGGCCGGTGACATGATCGGCGGCAGCCCGATGCTGTCCGGGCTCTTCCACGACGAGCCGAGCATCGAGGCGCTGAACAAGCTCGACCTGGACGTCACCAGCGTCGGCAACCACGAGTTCGACGAGGGCCGGACCGAGCTGCGCCGCATGCAGTACGGCGGCTGCCACCCGGTCGAGGGCTGTTTCGAGTACGGCAAGGAGTTCCTGGGCTCCGAGTTCCAGTACCTCGCCGCCAACGTGACGGACGTGAAGACCAAGCGTCCGATGATGTCGCCCACCTTCATCTGGAAGAAGGGGGACGTGAAGATCGGCTTCATCGGCGTCACCCTGGAGGGCACGCCGGACGTCGTCACCGCCGAGGGCGTCAAGGGCCTGAAGTTCGGCGACGAGGTCGAGACGATCAACAAGTACGCGGCCGAGCTGAACAAGCAGGGCGTGAAGTCGATCGTCGCGCTGATCCACGAGGGCGGCCTGCCCGCGAGCGGCGCGTACAACTACGACTGCGACGTCCCGGGCGCCGGCGCCGGCATCTCGGGCGCGATCGTGGACATCGCCAAGAACGTGGACCCGAAGGTCGACGCCCTGGTGACCGGCCACACGCACCAGGCGTACGCCTGCAACATCCCGGACCCGGCGGGCAACCCGCGCATGGTGACCTCGGCCGCCTCCTACGGCCGGCTGTTCACCGAGAGCACCCTGAAGTACGACCGGCAGACCAAGGACATCGTCCGTACGGCGGCCGGCGTCTCGAAGCCGGTGCAGAAGGTCGTCACCCGTGACGTGCCCAAGGCGCCGGACATGACCGAGCTCCTCGGCCGCTGGAACGCCCTCGCGGCCCCGGTCGCCAACCGTCCGATGGGCTACATCTCGGCGGACATCCCGGGCCGCGGCTCGGAGTCGCCGGAGAAGCCGCTGGGCGACCTGATCGCCGACGCGCAGCTGGAGGCCCTGGCCCCGGCCGACAAGGGCGGCGCGCAGCTGGCCATCATGAACCCGGGCGGCATCCGTGCCGACCTGGCCTACAAGGCCGCGGGCGCCGAGGGCGACGGTGTGGTGACGTACGGCGAGTCCTACACGGTCCAGCCCTTCACCAACATGATGAACATCGTGGACCTGACCGGCGCGCAGCTGATCACCGCGCTCCAGCAGCAGGTCAGCGGCACGGTCAACGGCCCGAACCCGAAGATCCTGCAGGTGTCGAAGGGGTTCACCTACACCCTCGACATGACGAAGACGGGTGCCGACCGCATCGTCGTGGACTCGGTGAAGCTGAACGGCGCGGCGATCGACCCCGCCAAGACCTACCGGGTCGCGATGAACGAGTTCCTCGCGGGCGGCGGTGACGGCTTCACCGTCCTGAAGGAGCACAAGAACAAGCTGGTGGGCGCGTCCGACCTGGACTGCTTCAACGCCTACCTGGGCAAGTCGACGGCCACGAGCCCGATCGCGCCGCCGGCGGCGGACCGGATCACGGTCGTCAAGTAACTTCCGCAAGCGCCCGGAGGGGCGGTGGGCCTGGCGGCCCGCCGCCCCTTCGGCGTTCTCAGAGGGTGGCCAGGAACTTCCCGACAGCCTCGTGGAAACCCTGCGGGTCCTGGAACGGCACGAAGTGGTCGCCCTCCAGGGGCGCGTACGAGGTCCCCGGCCGCCGGGAGACCATCGCGTCGGCCACCGCCTGGGGGAGTGCCTCGCTGCGGGTGCCGTGGACGAGCAGCGCCGGGCTGTCGCTCGCGAGCCAGGCGTCCCAGTGGTCGCCGCGGCAGGCTTCGATCGAGTCGAGCTGGTCCTGCGGGTGGAACGGCAGGCGCCAGCCGGTCCCGTCGGGGAGCGGGCGCAGCGCGTGCGCGACGAACTGCGCGCCCACCGGTCCGGCCGCGGCCAGCAGTTCCTCGGTGGTGGGCGCGGTGTAGCGCAGGCCGCGGAGCAAGGCGAACCAGTCGGATTCCGCGGGGTGGGTCTCCACGGTGGTGTCCACGTTGATGAGCGCGGCGACCCGGTGGGGATGGGCGGCGGCCAGGTGGTAGGCGTTGAGCCCGCCGAGGGAGTAGCCGAGGACGGCCACGGGGGCCTCGATGCCGAGGTGGTCGAGCAGGGCGACGGCGTCGGCGACGTATCCCTCGCGGCTGTACTCGGCGGCCCGGTCGGAGTCGCCGTGGCCGCGCTGGTCGGGGGCGATGATCCGCCACGCGTCGCCGAGGTGCTCGGCCAGCCCGGTGAAGGCGAGGCCTTCGGACATGCCGCCGTGCAGGGCGAGCAGCGGGCGGCCGGTCCCGCCGAAGTCCAGGTAGGAGAGAGTGCGGTCGTCGATCTTCAGCTCGTGGCGCATGGCGTGTGCCTTCCGTGGGTCTGTGGATCTTCCGATGGGTGAAGCGTGCCAGGATTTGGGCAAGCGCGCAATACGTCTGTGTAGCGCGCTTGCCCAAAACGGGGCGCGGATACGATCCCGGCATGGGAAATCGCGAGGACCTGCTGGCCGGAGCGCGCCGCTGCCTGGAGGAGAAGGGCTACCTGCGCACGACCGTGCGCGACGTCGCCACGGCCTCGAAGGTGAGCATGGCCGCGATCGGCTACCACTTCGGATCGCGCGAGGCCCTGCTCAACCAGGCGCTGTTCGCCGCCATGGACGAGTGGGCCGCGGGATCGGGCCGGCTCGCCGGCGAGGGGGACACCGCGGGGGAGCGCTACGCCGACACCTGGGACCGCAAGATCCGGGACTTCGGCGAGATGCGCTGGCTGTGGCTGGCCTCCGTCGAGGCCTTCGTGCACGCGCAGTCCTCGCCCGAGCTGCTCGCCGTCCTCGCCGAGGGGCAGCGCCGCAACCGCACGATGGTGGCCGCCGCGCTGCGCGGGGTTCCCGAGAGCGAGGTGTCGGAGGAGGACGTACGGTCCCTCGGATCGATGCACATCGCGCTGCTGAGCGGGGTGATGGTGCAGGCCCTCACCGACCCGGAGCAGGCTCCGAACGGCCGCGAACTCCTCCAAGGGCTGCGCGAGATGGTCGAGTTGCTCGAAAGCTGACCGCTACCGACGGGTAGTAAAGGCTGGTTCCGCACGCCATAATCCGGTCCCACCACTGGGTCGGCAAAGGGGCGGGCATGGGCGTGGCAGCGGGCACGGACACGGGTACGGGTACGGACGCGGGTACGCACGCGGGAACGGCTACGAGCAGAGCCACGGGCGCCGGGCTGGGCCGCCGGGGGTTCCTGACCGGGGCGGCGGCGCTCGCGGCGGCCGCCGCCGTGGGACTCGGGTCGGCCGGCCCGGCCTCCGCCGCGACACTCGGCACGCAGGACTGGATGGCCGGCCTGGCCGACCCCACCCCCCTCCAGCGGATGACCATCCCCGGCACGCACGACTCCGGCGCCACCCAGGGCGGGCTCTACGTGGCCTGCCAGAACACCTCGATCGCGCAGCAGCTCGACTCCGGGATCCGCTTCCTCGACGTCCGCTGCCGCGTCACCGGCGGGTCCTTCGCCATCCACCACGGGTCCTTCTACCAGAACCTGATGTTCGGCGACGTCCTCGTCGCCTGCGCGAACTTCCTCGCCGCGCACCCCTCCGAGACCGTCCTGATGCGGCTCAAGCAGGAGTACTCCACGGACGGCGACGCCACCTTCCGCGCCGTCTTCGACGACTACCTCGACCACCGGGGCTGGCGCCCGCTCTTCCGCATCGCCGACACCCTGCCGAACCTCGGGCAGGCCCGCGGCAAGGTGGTCCTGCTCGCCGACAACGGCGGGCTGCCCGGCCTGCGCTACGGGGACGGCAACGTCTTCGACATCCAGGACGACTGGAACGCGGAGCCCTTCGCGAAGCGCGGCAAGATCGAGAACCACTTCCGCAAGGCCGTCCAGCAGCCCGGCAAGCTCTTCGTGAACTACACCAGCACCTCGGCGTACATGCCGCCGCGCTGGAACTCCGACCGGCTGGGCCCGCAGGTGCACGCCTTCGTCGACGGCGGGGAGCTGTCCGGCCGGACCGGGCTCGGGATCGTCCCCATGGACTTCCCGAACACCCGCTCCGGCCTGGTCGCCTCACTGATCCGGCACAACTGACGGCTCGGCCGCCGGCCCGGTCGGCAGCGGGGCGGGCGGCGGGGTCGGCGCCCCCGGGAAGCGGAGCACCGCCTCCGCCCCCGGGCCGCCGTCGGCCGCCGCCCGCAGCTCGGCGCTGCCGCCCGCGCGCTGCACCGTACGGGCCACGATGGACAGGCCCAGGCCGCTGCCGGGCAGGGCGCGGGCCGACGGGGAGCGCCAGAACCGCTCGAAGACGTGCGGGAGTTCCTCGGCCGGGATGCCCGGACCGTGGTCCCGTACGGCCAGCTCGCCCGCCCGCAGCGTCACCGCGACCGCGCCGCCGGGCGGGCTGAACTTCACCGCGTTGTCGAGGACGTTGACCACCGCCCGCTCCAGCGCGGCCGCCTCGCCCCGTACGTACCAGGGCGCCAGGTCGGCGGTGAAGTCCAGCTCGGGGCCGCGCAGCCGGGCCCGGGACAGCGCGCTCCCGGCGATCTCGTGCAGGGCCACCACCCCGAGCGGGCCGGGGGAGACGGCGTCCGGCCGGGACAGCTCCTGGAGGTCCCCGATGAGCGCGGCGAGCTCCGTCATCTGCGCCTTGACCGAGGCCAGCAGCTCCCTGCGGTCCTCGGGCGGGATGGCCCGGCCGGTCTCCTCGCTGCGCGCCAGCAGCTCGATGTTCGTCCGCAGCGAGGTGAGCGGGGTGCGCAGCTCGTGCCCGGCGTCGGCGATCAGCTGCGCCTGGCGCTCCTGGGAGGAGGCGAGGGCGGCCGTCATGGAGTTGAAGGACCGCGACAGGCGGGCGATCTCGTCGTCGCCCTCGTCGGGGATCCGTACGGTGAGGTCCTCGGTCCGGGCGATGTGCTCGACGGCGTCGGTCAGTTCGTCGACGGGCTGCAGCCCGGTACGGGCCACCCACAGCCCGGCGGCGCCCGCGCCGACGACCCCGATGCCGCAGACCAGGAGCAGCACCCAGGCCAGGGTGGACAGGGGCTTGTCGACATCGGCCAGCGGCTTCGCCACGATCAGTGCGGCGGGCTGCCGGTTCACCAGGGCGGGCTGGGCGTAGACGCGGACCGCGGTGCCGTCGGAGGTGGTCGCGTCGTAGAGGACGGCGTTGCGCCGGCGCTGGGCGACGTCCAGGTCGGTCTCGGTCACCTCCAGCGTGTTCTTGCCGTCGATCCAGCAGTGGCTGCCGTCCGCCCGCACGATCTGGACCTGGGCGCTGAGGTTGTTGGCGGGCCGGTCCGGCAGGGCGCCGCCGACGACGCAGCCGATCGCGCTGTACACCTGGTTGGCCTGGGCCTCCGCGTTGGTGGCGCGCAGCGAGCTGTCGAGCTGGTCGCGCAGCTGGCCCCGCACCATCACCCACGACACCGCCGCGACGGCGGCCACGGCCAGGGCCACCGCCACCGTGACCAGCAGCGCGAGGCGGGAGCGCAGCGGGAGGGCGCGGAATCTGGCGGTCGGGCTCACTCGGGCCCGCTCTCGCCGGCGCGCAGGACGTAGCCGACCCCGCGCACGGTGTGCACCACGCGGGGCTCGCCGCGCGCCTCGGTCTTGCGGCGCAGGTACATCACGTACACGTCCAGGGAGTTGGAGCTGGGCTCGAAGTCGAAGCCCCAGACGGTCTTGAGGATCTGCTCGCGGGTCAGGACCTGGCGCGGGTGCGCGAGGAACATCTCCAGCAGCGTGAACTCGGTCCGGGTCAGCTCCACCGGGCGCCCGGCCCGGGTGACCTCGCGGGTGGCGAGGTCCATGCGCAGGTCGCCGAAGGTCAGGGCGTCCTCGTGGCTCTCCTCGCCGGTCCGCGGGGCGGCGTAGGAGCTGCGGCGCAGCAGTGCGCGGACGCGGGCGAAGAGCTCGTCCAGCTCGAAGGGCTTGACGAGGTAGTCGTCGGCGCCCGCGTCGAGGCCGGTGACGCGGTCGCCGACGGTGTCGCGGGCGGTGAGCATCAGGACCGGGGTGACACTGCCCGCCGAGCGCAGCCGCCGGGCCGCCGTCAGACCGTCCATCCGGGGCATCTGGATGTCCAGGACGATCAGATCGGGAGCGTACGAGGCCGCCTTGTCGAGGGCGTCGAGCCCGTCGACCGCGGTCTGCACGGCGTACCCCTCGAAGGCGAGGCTGCGGCGCAGGGCCTCACGGACGGCCGGCTCGTCGTCGACGACGAGGATGCGCTGCGGGTCGCCTTCGGCGGGATGCATGGACGGTTCCTCCATGGTGGTCGTGACGTTCCCTTCAGCGTCGCACGCGGGTGGTACCGGGCCCGTCAGAGCGAGGTGCCGAAGCCGTTGGTGCCGGTGTTGTTGCCGGTGCTGCCGCCGTTGCCGCCGGGGCCGCCCTTGCGGAGGGAGTCCAGGTCCGCCTTGATCGTGTTGACCGGGATGGCGAAGCCGAGGCCGACGCTGCCCGCGGTGGAGCTGCCGTTGGAGGGGGAGTAGATCGCGGAGGGCATGCCGACGATCTCGCCGTTCATGTTGACGAGGGCGCCGCCGGAGTTGCCGGGGTTGAGGGAGGCGTCCGTCTGGATGGCCTTGTACGTGGTGGTGTCCGAGCCGGTCTGCCCGTTGAACTGCTGTCCGCCGAAGGAGAAGGGCCAGCCGCCGCCGCCCTGCGGGCTGCTCTGCGGGGACTGCCTCTCCTCCGACTTGTCGACGGTGACGTCGCGGTTCAGCGCGGAGACGATGCCGCTGGTGACGGTGCCGGTGAGGCGGTCGGGGGAGCCGATGGCGACGACCTGGTCGCCGACCTTCAGGCTGCCGGAGTCGCCGAGCTTGGCGGGCTTGAGGCCGCCGGCGCCCTGCAGCTTGATGAGGGCCAGGTCCTTGTCGGGGTCGGTGCCGACGATCTTGGCCTTGTACTTCTTGCCGTCGCTCATCGTCACCTCGATCTCGGAGGCGCCGTTCACGACGTGGTTGTTGGTGACGATCTCGCCGTCGGCGGTGATGACGATGCCGGAGCCGGTGCCCTGGCCGGACGCGGTGCGGGTGTCGATGCGGACCACGGAGGGGCTGACCTGCTCGGCGACGCCGGAGACGGTGCCGTTGCTGGACTGCGAGACGTTGGTGCCGCTGATGCCGGTGCCGGTGCCGTTCTGGGAGCCCATCAGCTGCTGGACGGCGGCGGCCGTGCCGCCGCCGACCACGGCCGCCGCGAGGGCGACGGCGGCCAGCAGCGCGACGGGCCGCTTGGCGCGGGGGGCGGGCGCGGCCGCGTGGGCGGGGCCGTGTCCCTGCGGTCCGCCGCCGCCGTCGCCCCAGCCGGCCGGTACGGTCTCGCCCCGGAGGACCGGGGGCTGGTGCGCCTCGTGCCATCCGGGCGCGGCGGGCGGGTACGCGGGCGCCGGCGGGTACGCCCCGTGCTGGGTCGGGTTGTTCTCCTGCGGGTACTCGCCTTCGCGGCGGAAGCTGTCGGTCATGGCTATGACTCTGGTCGCCGATGATGAGAGCTTCCTGAGTCTGACCTGAGAAGCCCGACAGAACCGCGTATGCCCGATATAAGGCCGCGTTGTCGGGTGCGGCGCCGCTGCGGGGGCGCTGCCCCCGAACCCCCGCGCCTCAAACGCCGGCGAGGCTGGATTTGGCCGTGCGCGTGGCGTAACCCTGCCGCCCAGGCGGGCTGGATTGCCCGGAGGGGCAATTCCAGCCCCGCCGGCGTTTGAGGCGCCGCCGGAGGCCAATCAAGCCTCGCCGGCGTTTGAGGCGTGGGGGTCCCCCCGGACGGAGTCTGGGGGAGGGTCTGGGGCGGAGCCCCAGGAGGGCGGGCCGCAGGCGCAGTGCACGGCCTCGGCCGAGAGGGTGGATCCGCCGACCGCCGGTGGCTATCGGCTAGCGGCAGCCGCAGGAGCGCCTGATCACCAACGCCGAAGGGAACTGCCGCAGCCGCTCGCGCCGGGAGCCGGTCACGCGGAGCGCGTCGTCCAGGACGAGGTCCACCGCCGCGCGGGCCATCGCCGGGCGGTCCGAGGCGATGGTGGTCAGGGGCGGGTCCGTGAGGGCCGCCTCCTTGACGTCGTCGAAGCCGGCCACCGCCAGCTCGCCGGGGACGTCGATGCGCAGTTCGCGGGCGGCCCGGAGCACGCCGATGGCCTGGTCGTCCGTGGCGCAGAAGATGGCCGGCGGACGGTCCGGGCCCGACAGGACCTCCAGGGCGACGCGGTAGGCGTCGTAGCGGTTGTACGGGGCCTCGAAGAGGCGGCCCTCGGTCGAGCGGCCGGACTCCTGCATGGCCCGGCGCCAGCCCTCGACGTGGTCCGCGACCGGGTCGCCGACCGACGGGGTGTTCTCGACGCCGCCGATGCAGGCGACGTACTCGTGCCCGTGTTCGAGCAGGTGGCGGGTGGCGAGCTGGGCGCCGCCGATGTCGTCCGTGACGACGGCGACGTCGTCGATCGCCTCCGGGCGCTCGTGGAGGAGGACGATACGGGCGTCCCACGCCTCGATCTCAGAGGCGGCGCGTTCGCTCATGCCCTGGCTGACCAGGATCAGGCCCGAGACCCGCATGCCCAGGAAGGCCCGCAGGTAGTGGACCTCGCGCTCGTCCCGGTAGTCGGAGTTCCCGACCAGCACCATCTTTCCGCGCTCGGCGGCGGCCTGCTCGACCGCGTGCGCCATCTCCGCGAAGAACGGCTGGCGGGCATCGGGGACGATCATGCCTATGAGATCGGTGCGCCGCGAGGCCATCGCCTGGGCGACCCGGTCCGGGCGGTAGCCCAGCTCCTTGATCGCGGCGAGGACACGCTCGCGCGTGGCCGGGGCAACCGGCCGGGGTCCGTTGTTGATGACGTAGCTCACGACGGCGGTAGAGGTACCCGCAAGTCGCGCCACGTCATCCCGCGTCACCTTGGCCACGCGCGGAAGTCTACGCGGGGTGACCTACCTCTGGGCAGGGCGTCCTGCGGAGTGGATGGTCACAGGATCTTCAGCCGGACGGGTGACGGCCGCACCCGCCTGTGCCGCCGCCTGTGCCGAAGCCTGTGCGGCCGCCTGCGCCGCGGCTTCCGCGGCCGCCCGCTCGACCTTCTCCGGCGTGACGAAGCGGTAGCCGACGTTGCGGACCGTACCGATCAGCGACTCGTGCTCGGGGCCGAGCTTGGCGCGCAGCCGCCGTACGTGGACGTCCACCGTCCGGGTGCCGCCGAAGTAGTCGTAGCCCCAGACCTCCTGCAGCAGCTGGGCGCGGGTGAAGACCCGCCCCGGGTGCTGCGCGAGGTACTTGAGCAGCTCGAACTCCTTGAAGGTGAGGTCCAGGACCCGGCCCTTCAGCTTCGCCGAGTACGTCGCCTCGTCGACCGACAGGTCGCCGTTGCGGATCTCCATCGGGGAGTCGTCCGTGCCCAGCTGCTGGCGGCCGGTGGCCAGCCGCAGCCGCGCCTCGACCTCCGCCGGGCCCGCGGTGTCGAGGAGCACGTCGTCGATGCCCCAGTCGGCGGTGACGGCCGCGAGGCCGCCCTCGGTGACCACGAGGAGGAGCGGGCAGCCGGGTCCGGTGGACCGCAGCAGCTGGCACAGCGACCGCACCTGGGGCAGGTCGCGGCGGCCGTCCACGAGGATGACGTCGGCACCCGGGGTGTCCACGAGGGCCGGGCCCTCGGCGGGCGCCACCCGGACGCTGTGCAGCAGCAGGCCGAGGGCGGGCAGCACCTCGGTGGACGGCTGCAGGGCGTTGGTCAGCAGCAGGAGAGAGCTCATGCCCGACCACCCCGCCCGGTTCCGGTCGGCAGGTCGAACACGGTTCGCTGGTCCATCACGTCGGTTCCTCCTCGGTCCCGTCGAGGACATGCGTGGTTCTGCTTCGTACGTGTGGTGCGTGGCCTCCGTCCGGTCCCCGCGCCCTGAGGTCCGGATGGATACCACTGTTCTCGGTTCGTTCAACGTGCTGAAAGCACAAAAGGACCCGGGGGCAACGTTGCCCGGATCCTCTTCGCAGCAGAATAGCCCACCGGCCCTTTCCGGGCCGAGGCTTCTTCCGCTCCCAGTTCTGTGGTTCCTGCCACGCGCAAGTCCAGCGTATGCCCCGGTTTCATGCGATCGGCGGCCCGCCGAGCAGTACCGCCGGGCCGCCCGGGTGCACACGGGGCGCGCGGAGGCACGCCGGAGCGGGCGGTGCGAGGGGTCATCATGGAGGCCGACGGTAGAGAGCCGACGATAGGAGCTGCAGTGGCAACCGGAACCATCCGCTACTGGGCGGCGGCCAAGGCCGCGGCCAAGACGGCGGAGGAGCCGTACTCGGCGCGCACACTGGCCGAGGCGCTCGACGCCGTGCGGGAACGCCACCCCGGGGAGCTGACCCGGGTCCTGCTGCGCTGCTCCTTCCTCGTGAACGACGAGCCTGTGGGCAAGCGCCCGCACGATGCCGTCCTGCTGACTGAGGGGGGCACCGTAGAGGTGCTCCCGCCGTTCGCGGGCGGGTGAGCGGGAGCCGATGAGCACGCCTGAAGAACAGCAGCAGCAGTACCAGCAGCAACAGCAGCACCTGTACGAGCAGCAGCAACAGCAGCAGCAGGACCCGTACGGGACCCAGACCTGGCAGTCCGACACCTGGGACACCGGGTACCAGCCGGTGCAGCCGCCGCTGGGCGGGGTGCCGGGGCAGCCGGTCGCGCCCGAGGGGTGGTTCCGGGACGAGGTCCAGGCTCCGGCCCAGGCCCCCGCTCCCGCGCCGGTCCAGGACTGGTCGCACCCGGCTCCGGCCGCCGAGCAGACCGCCTACCTGCCGCCGTACCAGGAGCAGGCCCCGGGGTCTGCCCAGGCCGCGGTTCCGGAGGGCTGGTTCCGGGACGAGGTCCCGGCTCCGGCTCCCGCTCCCGCCCAGGACTGGTCGCAGGCGGCCCCGGCTCCGGCCCCGGCCCCCGCCGCCGAGCAGACGGCCTACCTCCCGCCGTACCAGGAGCAGGCCCACGCGCCCGCTCCGGAGCCCTCCGCCCTGGACGGCTGGTTCCGCGAGGAGGCGCCGGCCGAGCAGACCGCCTACCTCCCGCCCCAGGCGGCCGCGGCCCCCGAGCCCGCCGCCGAGGAGGAGCCCGCGTACTCCCCGCCCACCCTCGCCGGCAACACCCTGCGCGCCGTCGACCCGGCGCAGGCCCGCGCCGAGGGCCGGTCGCCGATCATCGACCCCGGTCCGCAGTCGGCCATACTGACCGCCGCCCTCGGGGTGCTGCTCGCCGCGGCCGCGGCGTTCGGGCAGCTCGCGCTCGTCGTGCCGCTGGTCGCCCTCCAGGGGCTCACCGCGGCCGGCTGGTTCCGCCTCAACGGCATGTGGCCGGCCCGCCAGGGCATCGCCCTCGCCTTCGCCGGAGCCCTCGTCGCCGATGTGGCCGTGCTCGCGGTGGACGACGCGTACGGGCCCGGCGCGATCATCGGCACCCTGGGCGCCTGGGTGCTGCTCACCCTCGTGCTCCAGCTGCGCAGCCACGCCGACCCCGACGAGCGGATGTACGGCCTGATGGCCTCGGTGGCCTCCGCCGCCCTCGCCATCGTCTGCGCCGGCTTCCTGGCCGCCGACACCCGCGCGGTCAGCGTCGGCGCGGCCGCCGTGGCCGTCGCCGTCTTCGCCCGCGCGCTGCCGCTGCCCCCCGCCCCCTCGGTCGGCGTCTCGCTGGCCGCCGCGGCCGGTGCGGGCATCGCCGTCGGCGGGATGGTCGGCGTCGGCGCGGGCGGGGCGCTGATCGGCCTCGTCGCCGGGGTGTGCGCGCTGATCGGGCTGCGCGTGGCGGCGTACGACTACCCGTCCAAGTTCGTCCACATGACGGCCGGTGTCGCGCTGCCGCTGGCGGCCGCCGCCCCCGCCGTCTACCTCATCGGCCGGGTGGTGGGCTGACCGGTCCGGCCGGTGGGGGTGGCGGGCTGACGGCCCCTTCACATCCGTCCATGGTCAACTTGGTCGCACGTACCGACTAGTAGGGGGTGGGGCACGTGCGTTTTCTGCGTGTCGTTGTGATCATCGGAGTGGTGCTGGGGGCGGTCTTCGTCGGAGCGGACCGCCTGCTGGCCGGCTATGCCGAGAACCGGCTGGCCGAGCGGATCCAGGCCCGGCAGGGGCTGGCCGGCAGCTCGGAGGTGGAGATCCACGGGTTCCCGTTCCTGACGCAGGCGCTCAGCCACGACCTCGACCGCGTCGACCTGAAGCTCCGGGGCGTCGAGGTGATGGCGGACGGCCGCAAGACGCGGCTCTCCGAGCTCGACGCGAGCTTCCGCAACGTGAAGCTGAACGGGAGCTACAGCGGCGGCACCGCCAAGAGCGCCACGGGCACCGGGCTCATCACGTACGCGGACCTGACCGCGGCCTCGCAGACCGGCGCGACCCTCTCCTACGGCGGGGCGCCGGGCAAGGTGAAGGTGACGGCGGGCGTGGACATCCTCGGCAAGACGCTGACGCGCAGCGTGGTGTCCACCATCACCCTTGAGGACGCGAAGGACGGAAAGGGCGGCAAGACCGTCCGCGTGCGCGCCGACGAGGTGCCGGGCGAAGGCATCCCCGGGCTGGAGAAGCTGGTCCGCAAGAAGACCGACTTCGACCGCAACCTCGACAGCGGGCTGCCGTCGGGGCTCCACCTCTCCGCCCTGACCTCGGACGAGACCGGCGTACACCTCACGCTGGACGGTTCGAACGTGGTGATGGCCGGATCGTGAGACGGAGCGGTCCGATCCGCAGAAGGACGGGCCGCACGAGGTGCTCCGGGGGTGGCGCGGCGGTCGCCCACGGGGCTCGGATCCCACTATGCGGACGATCCTGTCTCGGAATATGACACACCGGTGACAGGGCGGCCGATTCGTCCCTACGATCCATGCCTATGAAGCATCAGCAGGCGGACCTCACGAAGCGGCGGGCAGTAGACCTGTGTCGCGTCGCCGCCATGCTCTGTCGATCCATGTGACGTGTGAGCGCATCCGCTCCATCAGCCGGACGACGGCTTTTTCCCCGCGTGACCGTACCCGCCTCCTGATCCCTGACGCCTCCCCGCTCAGGACCTGCGAGCGCACCCGGACGCACGCACGCAGCACCCCGCAGCACCAGCACCCACCTGCTGGACCAGCACAGCCCCGCCGCACACTGCCCCGGAGGAGAACACCATGAGCCGCAGCGACGTCCTCGTAGACGCCGACTGGGTCGAGGCCCACCTGAACGACGCCGACGTCGTCATCGTCGAGGTGGACGAGGACACGTCCGCCTACGACAAGAACCACATCACCAACGCCGTCCGGATCGACTGGAAGAGCGACCTCCAGGACCCGGTCCGCCGTGACTTCGTGGACCAGGAGGGCTTCGAGAAGCTCCTCTCCGCCAAGGGCATCTCCAACGACGACACGGTCGTCCTCTACGGCGGCAACAACAACTGGTTCGCGTCCTACGCCTACTGGTACTTCAAGCTGTACGGCCACCAGGACGTCCGCCTGCTCGACGGCGGCCGCAAGAAGTGGGAGCTCGACTCCCGCGACCTGGTCGACGGCAAGGACGTCCCGAACCGCCCGGCCACCCAGTACAAGGCCAAGGCCCAGGACACCTCCATCCGCGCCTTCCGCGACGACGCGGTCGCCGCGATCGGCACGAAGAACCTGGTCGACGTCCGCTCCCCCGACGAGTTCTCCGGCAAGCTGCTCGCGCCGGCGCACCTGCCGCAGGAGCAGTCGCAGCGTCCGGGGCACATCCCGAGCGCCCGCAACATCCCGTGGTCGAAGAACGCCAACGACGACGGCACCTTCAAGTCCGACGAGGAGCTCACCGCCCTCTACGCGGCCGAGCAGGTCGACCTGGCGAAGGACACCATCGCCTACTGCCGCATCGGTGAGCGCTCCGCGCTCACGTGGTTCGTGCTGCACGAGCTCCTGGGCCAGGAGAACGTCAAGAACTACGACGGCTCGTGGACCGAGTACGGCTCGCTGGTCGGCGTGCCGATCGAGCTCGGCGCCAACAAGTAATTCCGGGCACGCGACGCCCTCGTAGCTGAACCTCTCTAGGACAGGACAGAGAACATGTGTGGAGCACAGATCGGCGGGCCCGACCTCGCCACGCTCAAGCCCGGTGAGACCGCCATCCAGGGGCAGATCACCAAGGGCGGCGAGCCGGTGTCCGGCTACGTCCGCCTGCTGGACTCGACCGGCGAGTTCACCGCCGAGGTCCCGACCTCGGCGACCGGCCAGTTCCGCTTCTACGCGGCCGAGGGCTCCTGGACGCTGCGCGCGCTCGTCCCGGGCGGCACGGCGGACCGCAAGGTCGTCGTCGCCGAGGCCGGCGGCGTGACGGACGTGGCGATCGCGGTCTGAGCACCGCACATGTGATCGCCTTGTTGATCGGCCGAAGGGCCGCACCCCCGGGGGTTGGACGCCACTGGATCGGGGTGCGGCCCTTCGTGCCGTACGGGCTGTCATTCGCGGGGTCCGGTTCTACCCTGAAGGCATGTACGCCCGGCGCCGGCGCGCCTACTTCCTGCTGATGGGCGGATGCCTGTTCCTCTTCGTCTCCGCCTGGTCCTTCGTGCGCCTGTTCTCGGTGGAGGCGGCCGTGGCCCTGTGCGTGGTCGCCATGGTCATCCCGCCGGTCGCCGCGATGATCGCCAACCGGCGCGGCCCGGACGACCGCTGGTGGGACGACCCCTCGGGCGATCCGAAGTCCGACGAGTGGTGGGACGAACTGGACGGAAAGCGGCGTCACGAGGATTGAAACGCCGTGAGATAAAAATGTAATAAGGGTTCGTACAACCAGTCCTCGCCAGGGCGGGTCATGGGTACGCGCGGGTACACGCATCCGCGCCTCCAGGCCTGTGGGGGGACTTCCTTGGAACACGAACACACCATCCCCGAGCAGCGGAAAGAGGGGGAGCTCGCGGCTCCTGACCCCGCTGCCGATCCCGCGCCGGCCATCGCCCCGCGCCGCCGCCGGGGCCGTACGACGCTCCTGATCGCCGGCGCGGCCGTCCTCGGCGTGGTCGCCGGGACGATCACCGGCTACGCGGTCCAGTACCACCGGGCCCCGACCCCGCTGCAGCCACTGGCGCAGCAGAACGTGGCCGTGCAGCCACCCGTCGCGCCGAACGACGCGACCACCCGTCGCTCCGTCAACGCCAACCGGTGGGACAAGGCGGAGGAGGACCTCGCCAAGAAGCTGCTGGAGGCCCCGGGCGGCGCGAAGGACGGCTACTCGGGTTACCAGTCGCTGGACATGTTCGCGGCGGACTACTACGAGTCCCCCGACCGCGGCTTCGACTCCATCGCCAAGAACGTGCGGCGGATCGCCACGGCGGGCTGGCAGCAGGGCGAAAACGACTTCATCGAGATCCGGCTGCTCCAGTTCCAGGACCAGCACGCGGCCCAGAAGTACCAGGAGGGCCAGTCCGCGTACCAGGAGGAGGAGAAGCGCGCGGGCAACGACGGCTTCGCGCTGCCCGGCGTACCCGACGGCTACGGCCGCGGCTGGCTCTACAAGCCGAAGACGAAGGCGGGGTACCTCCCGCTGCGCCAGGCCCGGGCCATCTTCCGGCGCGGGGACATCGTCATGGACGTCGAGCTCACGAACAACCGGGGTGACGTCTCCCAGGGCGAGATCACCGATCTGGCCAAGCGACAGATGGAGCGGCTGTGACCGAGCAGCAGAACGACGCCGTGACGGCTCCGGCGTCGGAGCAGGAGAACGACGCCGTGACGGGTCAGGCGCCGGAGCAGGAGAACGACGCCGTGACCGGTCCGGCGCCGGAGCAGGACGCACCGGTCTCCGCGCGCCCGCCGCGCAAGGTGAACCGCAGGACGCTGGCCCTGGTCGCGGGCGGGCTCGGCCTGGCCGTCCTCGCGGGCGGCGGCTTCTGGGCCGCCGACAGGATCGACCAGGCGGACCGGACCTCCCCGACGCGCTACTGGGTACCGGACGGCCCCCGGCCGACCGCCTCGGCGACCCCGGTGCCGACCGTGCCGCCCAACGAGCTCACGGGCAAGCTGCTGCCGGTCCCCGCGAGCTATGAGCTGGGGCCCGACCTGGAGGACGAGGGCAACGACTTCTACGTGTCGGGCGAGCGCGCGATCCAGGCCGTGAAGGACTCCCGTACGGGGCTGTCCGCCGCCGAGCGCGCCGAGCGGGACAAGGCCGTGGCCGAGCTGAAGCTCAAGGGCGTGGCCGGTCGCAGCTACATCCTCGGGTACGCCGGCCCGATCAGCGAGATCGAGCTCACGCAGGCGGACCCGCAGGCACTCGGCAAGTTCGCGGACCTCAACAAGAAGCTCCTCGACGTCATCGTGGCGCTGGGCGAGAAGAAGAAGGAAGCGCCCGCCGTCGAAGGGTTCCCGCAGGCCAAGTGCGTCCTGCTGGACATCGTCGAGGAACGGCCCAACGCGTCGTCGAAGCCCGAGACGATCGAATCCCTCGACTGCGTGGCCGTCGAAGGGGACGTGCTGGTGACCTTCCGTTCGTACGCTCCCCGGCCCCGGTTCAACGTGAAGACGGCCGTCGATCTGTTCACGCAGCAGCTGAACCACCTGAAGTCCCCCGGGGAGTCCGCGTGACCGAGCAGAACACCACCGACGCCGCCCCCGCCGAGGGACGGGACCTCGTGGCCGAGCCGGTGCCCGAGTCGGCCCCCGAGCCCGTGGCCGTGACGGCTCCCGAGTCGGCTCCCGAGTCGGCCCCCGAGCCCGTGGCCGTGACGGCTCCCGAGTCGGCTCCCGAGTCGGTGCCGGCCGCGCCGAAGGACCGCAGGAAGCTCTTCGCCGCGCTGCGGTGGACCGCCGCCGTTCTCGTCTTCGCCGCCGTCGGCGCGGGCACCGCGTACGGGGTCGTCCAGCCGGAGCGGACCAAGATCCCCGGGCTGTCCACGCTGCCCGACGGCCGCTGGACCTACCCGCAGCTGGCCAAGCCCGAGCTGCCGGCCGGAGCCCCGCTGCCCGGCGCCGCGGACAACCCGGACGGCACGCACTACGCCGCCCTGAGCGGCCTGCTGCTCCCCGCCCCCGAGGGGTCCCGGCCCGACGACGTCGTCAAGGCGGACAAGGACGGGAAGGTGGAGCCGGACGCCTTCCTGGAGGAGTACGCCCCCGACGACCGGCCGAAGCTCAAGCAGGGCTTCGAGTACGAGGGGCTGCGCCAGATCACCGGCCGGTCCTGGACCATGCCCGACGGCACGCGGACCCGCGTCTACCTGCTGCGCTTCCACTCCTCCAGCTTCGTGGACGCCTTCAGCGGCTGCAGCCTCAACACCCGGCTGACCGGCGCCGACTCGCTCTCGGTCGACTTGTCGTGGACCAAGGCCAAGACCGGGCAGTCCGGGGGCGCCGACTTCGCCGGACCGGGCACCCCCGGCTCCAGCGAAATCAGCCTCTACGAGGAGGCCAAGCCCTTCGGGGACGAGCAGGTCCGCCTCGGCTGCCTGCAGATGGGTGACGTCCAGGCGGTGGTCGTCCAGTCCCGCAAGGGCGGGCTGCCGGTCATTCCCTTCCACCAGACGGTGATCCTCCAGAGCCAGCTGCTGAGCTGAGGTCCGTCCGGCCGACCTCACAGAGTGCGCCGGTCCCCGGGCCAGTAGGCTTGGGGACCGGCCCGTACAGCCCCGATACGAATTCCGAGGAGCACCCCGTGCTTGAGGCAGTCTTCACCTCCCTGCTGGTCCTGGTCTGCGTCGGCGTCCTCGCCTTCACCGGCCTGGCCGTCAAGAAGCTGTACCAGGGTCAGCGCTGAGCATCCGCCCGGCCGACCGCCCCGGAACCCCTCCCACAGATCGCCTGAGCAGCCACACATGATCCAGATCCCGTCCGACCTGAACCCGGGCCTCGTCCCCCTCGCCTTCCTCCTCGGCAACTGGGAGGGCGCGGGCGTCTTCGACTTCCCGGGTGAGGAGAAGTGCAACTTCGGCCAGGAGGTCGTCTTCAGCCACGACGGCCGGGACTTCCTGGAGTACACCTCCCGCACCTGGGTCCTCGACAGCGAGGGCAACAAGGTCCGGCCGCTCGAATCCGAGTCGGGCTACTGGCGCATCGACAAGGACCGCAAGGTCGAGATCGTCATGGTCCGCGACCAGGGCGTCATCGAGGTCTGGTACGGGGAGCTCGCCGACCAGAAGCCCCAGATCGACCTGGTCACCGACGCGGTCGCCCGCACCGCGGCCTCCGGGCCGTACAGCGGCGGCAAGCGGCTCTACGGCTACGTCAAGAGCGACCTCATGTGGGTCGGCGAGAAGGCCACCCCGGACGTCGAGCTGCGCCCGTACATGTCGGCCCAGCTGAAGAAGGTCGTCACCCCGGAGGAGGTCGCCGAGATGGCGCGCAACCTCCCGGACATGCCGGACGACGGCATCGCCTTCTTCCGCTGATCGCCGCTGATCGCCGCACACGCCCCCACAGCCGTGTGAGGAGGGGACCGCGGGCAGACCATGCCCGCGGTCCCCTTCGCGCGCTTACACTGGCCGGGTGGTGAGCACCGGAGACACCGACAGCATGGACTGGAAGAGCGACCTGCGGCAGCGCGGATACCGGCTGACACCGCAGCGCCAGCTCGTGCTGGAAGCGGTCGACACCCTGGAGCACGCGACTCCGGACGAGATCCTCGCCCAGGTGCGCAAGACCGCCTCCGGGGTCAACATCTCCACCGTCTACCGGACGCTGGAGCTGCTGGAGGAGCTCAAGCTGGTCTCGCACGCCCACCTCGGGCACGGGGCGCCGACCTACCACCTCGCCGACCGGCACCACCACATCCACCTGGTCTGCCGCGACTGCGGCGACGTCATCGAGGCGGACGTGGACATCGCCGCCGAGTTCACCGCGAAGCTCCGTACGACCTTCGGTTTCGAGACCGACATGAAGCACTTCGCGATCTTCGGCCTGTGCAGGAAATGCGCGGCCAAACACCGTGCTGCCGCCCAGCCGTAGCAGGGTCGTAGGCTTGTGCCATGACCAGCCCTTTGCTCCATCTTCCCGGCGCCGTGCAGGCCGAAGGCCGTGACGAGGGCGTCGCCGCCCACTACGGAGAGCTGTACGGCGAACAGCGCGCCCTCGCGGACGGCCGCGGCTTCGTCGACCTGTCGCACCGCGGGGTCGTCACCGTCACCGGACCGGAGCGGCTGAGCTGGCTGCACCTGCTGCTCACCCAGCACCTCACCGAGCTGCCGGCCGGGCAGGCCACCGAGGCGCTGATCCTCTCCGCGAACGGCCACATCGAGCACGCGCTCTACCTCGTCGACGACGGCGAGACCACGTGGGCGCACGTGGAGCCGGGCACCCAGGGGGAGTTGATCGCCTACCTGGAGTCCATGAAGTTCTTCTACCGCGTCGAAGTCGCCGACCGCACCGAGGAGTTCGCGGTCGTGCACCTGCCGGCCGGCTCCATCGCCGAGGTCGCCAAGGAGCTCGTCGTACGGGAGACCGCGTACGGCCGCGACGTCTTCCTGCCCCGCGCCGAGCTGGAGGCCTTCGCCGCGGCGCACGGCCCGGCCGCCGGGCTCCTCGCCTACGAGGCCCTGCGCGTCGAGGCGCACCGGCCGCGGCTCGGCCTGGAGACCGACCACCGCACGATCCCGCACGAGCTGGGCTGGATCGGCACCGCCGTCCACCTCCAGAAGGGCTGCTACCGCGGCCAGGAGACGGTGGCCCGCGTCCACAACCTGGGGAAGCCCCCGCGCCGCCTGGTCTTCCTGCACCTGGATGGCTCCGAGGTGCTGCTCCCGGCGCACGGCGCCCCGGTCCGGCTCGCCGCCGACGGGGAGGAGGGCCGCCAGCTGGGCTTCGTCACCACCGCCGTACGCCACCACGAACTGGGCCCGATCGCCCTCGCGCTGGTCAAGCGGAACGTCCCGGTCGACGCCCCGCTGCTGGCCGGCAAGACGGCCGCGGCCCAGGAGGTCGTCGTAGCGCCTTAGTGCACGGGCGCGCTAGATGTCGATGACGATGGTGAACGGGCCGTGGTTGGTCAGCGAGACCCGCATGTCCGCGCCGAACCGGCCCGTCTCCACCGTCGCGCCCAGCGCCCGCAGTTGCGCCACGACCTCGTCGACCAGCGGCTCGGCCACAGGTCCGGGCGCGGCCGCGTTCCAGGTGGGCCGGCGGCCCTTGCGGGCGTCTCCGTAGAGCGTGAACTGGGAGATCACCAGCAGCGGCGCGTTCACGTCGCTGCAGGACTTCTCCGCCTCCAGGATCCGCACCGACCACAGCTTGCGGGCCAGCAGCGCCGCCTTCTCCGGGGTGTCGTCGTGGGTCACCCCCACCAGCACGCACAGCCCCTCGCCGACGATCTCGCCCACGGTCTCGCCGCCCACGACGACGCTCGCGCCGTCCACCCTCTGCACCACTGCTCGCATACCACCTGTGTACCAGCCGTGCACCCGTCCGGGGCCGATCGGGTGGACTGGGACTGCATGGGGACCACGGAGAGTGGCACCATGCACGCAGGCGGTGCGGGTGCGCCGCACCGGTCGAGGGGACGGACTCGTTCGTATGAATACTTCTGGTACCTCCGTACCTGCATCACCCGCGTCCAATTCGTCTGTGTCCGCTGTCGCTGCCGCGGTACGACCGCCCGCGCAGCGCACCGCCGACGCCCAGGGGACGCCGACGCCGGTCGGGGCGCTCGGGCTGCCCGAGCTGCGCGCGCTGCGCCGGGACGCGCAGCGCGACGAGGCCGATCTGAGCTATGTGCGCCGGCTGCTCCAGGGCCGCATCGACATCCTGCGGGCCGAGCTGGCCCGGCGGACCGATCCCGAGGCGCGGGTGGTGGACCGGCTCTCGGAGATCCTCGCCGACGCGCCCTCCAGCCGGAGCGCCTCCGCCCGGCACGTGACGCTGGGGACCCCGCACGGGGAGGAGTACCGGCTGCTGGCCGCGGAGATGCTGGCCGACGTGGAGCTCTCGGACCTGGGCGCCCGGACGGACGGGGAGCTGTACGACGGGATGGGCCGGCTGGTCCGGTACGAGCAGCAGGTCTCGCGGCGCCGGCAGCAGCTGCAGCGCACGGTGGACGACTGCACCGCGGAGATCACCCGGCGGTACCGGGAGGGCGAGGCGCAGGTGGACGACCTGCTGACCTGAGACCCGCGACGGGCGCGGGGCGCCGGGCGCCGGGCATGGTGCGGCGCGGAAAATCGCGGGACTCGGCCGGACCGGGCGGTTAGCGTGGCCCGTTATGAGTGCTGACGTCCGGCCGATCGCCGAATCCGAACTCCCCGAGTGGCTGGAGGCCCTGAACGCAGGGTTCCTGACCCCGGGCCGGGCAACGGAGTCCGATGTTGCCCAGCGGGCCAAGTACAGCGACCTCGCCCGCATCCAGGGCGCCTTCGACACCGACACCGGCCGCTGCGTGGCGACCTTCCGCTCCTTCGCGCAGGAGCTGACCGTGCCGGGCGGGGCGGCCGTCCCCTCCAGCGCCGTCTCGAACGTCGCGGTGCTGCCCACCCACCGCCGCCAGGGTCTGCTGACCCGGATGATGGCCGCCGAGCTCGCCGCCGCGCAGGCGCGCGGGGACGTGGTGTCGACGCTGATCGCCGCCGAGTACCCGATCTACGGGCGCTACGGGTACGGGCCCGCCGCCTCGATCTCGGAATGGGAGATCGACGTACCGCGGACCGGACTGGACCGGCGCCTGTCGCGGCCCGTGGACGGCGGGAGGATCGACCTGGTGGACGTGGCCGAGGTGCGCCGGGTGGGCCCGGAGCTGCACGAGCGGCTGCGGGCGGTCACGCACGGGGCGGTGAACCGGGACGACCGCTGGTGGAACCTGACGACCGGCGTGGAGGAGGTGTCGCACCGCCCGTACAAGGAGAAGTTCCACGCCGTGTACCGGACGGCGGCGGGCGAGGTGGCCGGCCTGGCGGTCTACACCGCCGACGACCACTGGACGGACGCGAAGGTTCCGCTGAACACCGTGCAGGTCAGGGACCTGATCGCGGTCACCCCGCAGGCGGAGCGGGCGCTGTGGCACTTCCTGTGCTCCATCGACTGGGTGCTGAAGGTGCGCACCGGTTACCGGGCCCCCGACGACCTCGTCGCGCAGCTGCTCCCGGACCCGCGCGCCGCCAGGCCCCTGGCCACCGCGGACTACATGTGGGTGCGGCTGCTGGACGTCGTACGGGCCCTCCGTGCGCGGACGTACGCCGTCCCCGGGGTGCTCGTACTGGAGGTGACGGACCCGGCGGGCCTGGCCGACGGCCGCTACTGGCTGGACGCGGAAACCGGCGCGTGCGTGCGGACGTCGGAGCCGGCCGACCTGCGGCTGGACGTGTCGGCGCTGGGCGCCCTGTATCTCGGCGACGAGTCGGCGGTGCGGCTGGCCGCGCTGGGCCGGGTGGCGGAGGAGCGGCCGGGGGCGGTCGCGCTGGCCGACGCGGTGTTCCGTACCGCGCGCCGGCCGTGGTGCCCGGACATGTTCTGACCGGCCGTATCGTCGGACTTGTCTTTCAATGACCAGAGACTGAGGACTGAGCTATTTGACGGCTGTGACGGCTGTGGTGGAACAACTGCGTGCGGCGGGCTGCGTCTTCGCGGAGGAGGAGGCGGATCTCCTCGCCGCGGCCGCGCGCGACGACGGCCACCTGGCGGAGCTGCTGGCCCGCCGGGTCGGCGGTGAACCGCTGGAACACGTGGTGGGCTGGGCGGAGTTCTGCGGTCTGCGCATGGAGGTGGGCGCGGGGGCCTTCGTACCGCGCCGGCGGACGGAGTTCCTGGTGCGGGAGGCGGTGGCGCTCGCCCGGCCGGGGGCGGTCGTACTGGACTTGTGCTGCGGGGTCGGCGCGCTGGGCGCGGCGGTGGCCGCGCAGGTGCCGGGCGGGGTGGAGCTGCACGCGGCGGACATCGACCCGGCGGCGCTGGCGTACGCGCGGCGCAACGTGGCTCCGTACGGTGGCAGCGTGTGGGAGGGCGACCTGTACGGGCCGCTCCCCGAGTCCCTCCGGGGCCGGGTGGACGTGCTGGTGGTCAACGCCCCGTACGTCCCGACGGAGGAGATCGACTTCATGCCGTCGGAGGCCCGGGACCACGAGCCGCTCGTCTCGCTGGACGGCGGCGCGGACGGCCTGGACATCCACCGGCGGGTCGCGGCCGGCGCCCTGCCCTGGCTGGCCCCGGGCGGCCGGCTGCTGATCGAGACGAGCGCCCGCCAGTGCCCGTCGACGGCCGCGGCCCTGACCGAGGGGGGCCTGGAGACCCGGGTGGCCACCTCGGAGGAGTTCTACGCGACGGTGGTGATCGCGGCGGCGTGATCGGCGCGGCCCCGGTGTCCGGCGGCAGCAGGTCGGGCACGTCCGGCGCGGGCGCCCACCGAAGCGGGGTGGAAACTATTGCAAGCGGCTGCTTGCAATAGTTAGCAGGGTCGGGCAGGATGGGGACATGGCATCGCTCAACGTCGGAAACCTCGGCGAATACCTCCGTGAGCAGCGTCGACAGGCCCAGCTTTCGCTGCGGCAGCTGGCCGACGCGGCGGGGGTGTCGAATCCGTACCTGAGCCAGATCGAGCGCGGGCTGCGCAAGCCGAGCGCGGACATCCTCCAGCAGCTGGCCAAGGCGCTGCGGATCTCCGCGGAGACGCTGTACGTGCAGGCCGGGATCCTGGATGAGCGGGACCGGGACGAGGTGGAGACGCGGGCCGTCATCCTCGCCGACCCGTCGATCAACGAGCGGCAGAAGCAGGTGCTGCTCCAGATCTACGAGTCGTTCCGCAAGGAGAACGCACTCGACGCGCCCGGCGCACCTGACGCGCCCGGCGCACCTGGCGCGCCCGCCGACGAGATGCCGCCGAAGACGACGCACTGAACCGAACCGAACTTGATCCGGGAGGACCACCACATGGCCATCGCCGATGACCTGAAGAAGACCCTCACCGACCCCAGGCCCCTCTACTTCGCCGCCGGCACCGCCGACCTGGCCGTGCAGCAGGCCAAGAAGGTGCCGGGCCTCATCGAGCAGCTGCGCGCCGAGGCCCCCGCGCGCATCGAGGCCGTGAAGAACACCGACCCGAAGGTCGTGCAGGAGAAGGCCACCGCCGTGGCCAAGGAGGCGCAGGAGGCGGTCACCGCCAAGGTCGCCGAGGTGATCGGCGCGATCGACCCGAAGAAGCTCGGGGAGACCGCGCAGGACCTGGCGCTGCGCGGCGTCGGTGTGGCCGCGGAGTACGCGGTCCGCGCCAAGGAGACCTACGACAAGGTCGCCGAGCACGGAGAGCAGGCCGTGCGGGCCTGGCGGGGCGAGGTCTCCGAGGAGATCGTCGAGATCGCCGTCGCGGTCGAGCCCGAGGCGGAGCCGGAGGCCGAGGCCAAGGCCGAGCCCGAGGCCGCCGCCGAGGAGAAGCCCGCCGCCAGGAAGACCACCGCGCGCAAGAGCACGGCCAAGAAGGCCGCCGCCGCGCCGGTCGACGAGAGCTGAACCGCATGAGCGCCGCCGGGCCGGGCACCCTTTGGGGGTCCGGCCCGGTAGCGTGGAACCAAAGCGTCAGATGAGAAGGCGGTCGAAGCGATGCTGATGAACGGGTTCGATAACGGGGTGCTCCCGTTGCTCGGGTTCGCCATGCTGGCGCTCGCCGTCGTGGCCTTCGTGTTCGCCGCGGTGGCACGCGAGGACGCGTACCGGGCGGCCGACAAGCAGAGCAAGACCTTCTGGCTGGTCATCCTCGGCATCACGGTCCTGGTGGACGCCTTCCTGGGGATGCTCTTCCTGGAGATCGCCGGTCTGGTCGCGACCATCGTGTTCTTCGTCGACGTGCGCCCCGCCCTCAAGCAGGTCTCGGGCGGCGGCCGGCGCAGCGGCGGCAGCAGCAGCGACGGGCCGTACGGCCCGTACAACGGCGGACGCTAGCCCTCCGGGCCTCCGGCCCTTTTCCCTGGTCCTTGGGTCAGCCCTCGGCGCGGGACAGCAGGACCACGGCCACGTCGTCGGTGAGCTCGCCGCCGTTGAGGCGGCGCGCCTCGGTGACGGAGGCCTCCAGCAGGCCCTCGCCGCTCAGGCCGCGGTCGAGGTGGCGGTTGATCATCTCGACCATGCCGTCCTGCCCGAGGCGCTCCTTGCCCTCGCCGATCCGGCCCTCGATCAGGCCGTCCGTGTAGAGCATCAGGCTCCACGTGCCGCCGAGCTCGACCTGCCGGCGGGGCCAGCGGGCCCGGGGCAGCAGTCCCAGGGCCGGGCCGCTGTTCTCGTACGGGAGCAGGCGCGCGGGGCGGCCCGGCCTGGAGATCAGCGGGGCCGGATGGCCGGCCAGGCACAGGCCCGCGCGGCGGCCGTCGGGGGAGATGTCCACCGTGCACAGCGTCGCGAAGATCTCGTCGCAGGGGCGCTCGACCTCCAGGACCTGCTGGAGCGTGGACAGCAGGTCGTCACCGCACAGCCCGGCCAGGGTCAGGGCGCGCCAGGCGATGCGGAGCTCGACGCCGAGGGCGGCCTCGTCGGGGCCGTGGCCGCAGACGTCGCCGATCATGGCGTGGACGGTGCCGTCGGGGGTGCGGACGGTGTCGTAGAAGTCGCCGCCGAGCAGGGCCCGGCTGCGGCCGGGGCGGTAGCGGGCGGCGAAGCGGAGGTCGGAGCCCTCCAGGAGCGGGTTGGGGAGCAGTCCGCGTTCGAGGCGGGCGTTCTCCTGGGCCCGCAGTTTCGATTCTGCAAGCTTGTACTGGGCGATGTCGGCCCGTTTTCTCTCCACCGCGTAGCGGATGGCGCGGCTCAGCAGCCGGCCGTCCAGCTCGTCCCGGAAGAGGAAGTCCTGGGCGCCGACCCGGACGGCTTCGGCGGCGCGCTCGGCGTCGGCCTCTGCGGTGAGGACGAGGACGGCGTGGCGCGGGGCGATGCGGAGGACCTGGCGGAGGTTGGCGAGCTGGTCGACGGCGGTGGTCGCGGCTGTCGCCGTCGCTGCCGCCGTCGCTGGGGTGCGGGGGCTCGGGTCCGGGAGCGACAGGTCGAGCAGGATGCAGTGCACGTCGGGGGTGAGCAGCCGCGCGGCCTCGGTGAGGTTGCGGGCGGTGCGGAGCCGGATGCGGTGGCCGTCGGTGTCGAGGATCTCGGGGACGGTGAGGCCGCCCGCGGGGTCGTCCTCGATGACGAGGAGGGTCAGCGGGGTCGTGTGGGGCGCGCTGGGCGGTGCGGCGGCGTGTAGAACGGCCTGACCGCTCTCCGTGGCGGGGGTGTCCCTCTGCCGCGGTACGGGTACGGGCATCGTCTCCGGTTCCTTCCCTCCCCCCGAGGGTGCGTCCGGGCGACCCTAGCGGTCCAGGACCGGCGAACGGAATGCCGTTCTGGGCCATGGCCTCCGTCATATGCGCTTATCGCGGGGGAAAATCGGCCTCACTGATGACCAACGTCACGGCGGGGGCGACTCCCGTCCCGTCTAGCGAGACGTACGGGGCGGCCCTTTGGTTGCCCTTGGGCTCCGCCGGGCGTGGCGGGCTGGGCGCGGCGCCGCTGTGCAGGTGCGGCTCACAGACCTGGGGCTCCGCCCCACACCCCGCGCCTCAAACGCCGGCGAGGCTGGATTTTCCAGCCCGCCCGGCGTTTGAGGGCACGGGCGCGGAGCGCACGTACGGGGCCCGGGGCGGAGCCCCGGCAGCGGCGCCGCACCAAGGCACGGAGAACGCCGAGCAACCCCGCAGGGGCTACGCGTCGGGGCGGACCACCGCCTTGATCGGCATCGAGCCCGCGCCCGCCATCGTCACGTTCCGGCCCGGCCGCGGCGCGTGGACCATCGCGCCGTCGCCGACGTACATCGCGACATGGCTCGCGTCGTCGAAGTAGATGATCAGATCACCCGGCCGCATGTCCTTGATCGCGACCTTCGGCAGCAGCCGCAGCTGCTCCTGCGAGGTGCGCGGGATGGCCCGGCCCGCCGCCAGCCAGGCCTGGGAGGTCAGGCCGGAGCAGTCGAACGACCCCGGGCCCTCCGCGCCCCAGACGTACGGCTTGCCCATCTGCGCGGTGGCGTACTGCACGGCCCGCTTCCCGGCGTCCGTCGCCGCACCGTTGACGTCCTTCATCGCGCCCGTCGACAGCCATGCCGTCTGGGCCTTGTACTGCGCTTCCTGCTCCAGCTGGATCAGCCGGGCCTTCTCCTCGGCCTCGAGCTTGTTCTCCAGCTCCTCCGCGGCCTTGATCTTCTGCTCGATCTGCTTCTTCGCGTCCTCCTGCTTGACGCGATTGGCCTCCAGCGTCGCCCAGTGCGCGCTGGCCTCCTCGGCGTACCGCTTCAAGTCGTTCTGGGTGCGGTCCAGTTCGGTCAGCAGGTCCGAGGCGGCCTTCTCGCCCTGGCGCAACCGGCCGGCCCCGTCGAGGAACTGGCCCGGATCGTCGCTCAGCGCCAGCTTCGCGCCCGCCGGCAGCCCGCCCGAGCGGTACTGGGCGCGCGCGGCGGCTCCCGCGCGGCTCTTCAGGGTGGTGATCCGCTCCTGGCCGGCGACGATCAGGTTGGCGATCGCGACGATCTTCTCCGACTGGGCCTTGGCCTCGGCCTCGGCGAGGTTGTAGGCGTCGGTGGCGGTGCCCGCCTGGCGGTAGAGGTCCTCTATCTCCTTGCGGACCTGCTCCAGGGACTTGGCGCCCGGCTCCGGCGCGGGCGCGGCCGGCGCGCCCGGTGCCGCCGGTGCGCCCGGTGCCGCCGGTGCGCCCGGCGCCGCCGGTGCGCCCGGCGCCGCGTGCGCGATGCCCGTCGCAAGGCCGGGTGCCGTCAGTACCGCCATCGCGCACAGCAGCACGAGAGCACTTGCACCCCGCCGACGCCTCTCGGCCCCCATGGTTCCCCCAGCCATCCCGAGCCAGACCCCGCACTCTGCATCAGATCTGACTATTCATCAGTAACTTGTCTTTGCCATCGGGATGGTGCCATGAGTCGATGAATTCCAACACCCTTGTGGATGTCCTTCCGATCTTGTCCGCCCCATCGGACGCCACCGGATCACCCATCAGGAAGCCCACCGGTCCCCGCTGCCCCACCCCTACGACTCAACGGGCCGCTCCCCGCCGCCGGTTCCCCGGCACGCCGCATTCACCCCGTCGGGCGCAACGCGTCCCAGCGCACCGTCAGTTCCCCCTGCCGCCACCGCCCCGGACCGTCCGCCAGCGGCCAGTCGGCGGACAGCGCCCGCGCCGTGCGGATCCAGCGCTGCCGCGCCCCGTACGAGGCGTACGGGGCCGCCGCCGCCCACGCCCGGTCGAAGTCCCGCAGGAAGGCGTGCACCGGCTCGCCCGGAACGTTGCGGTGGATCAGCGCCTTCGGCAGCCGCTCCGCCAGGTCCGAGGGGCGCTCCAGGGAGCCCAGCCGGGTCGCGAAGGTCACCGTGCGCGCCCCCTCGGGCCCCAGTGCCACCCACACGTGCCGCCGCCCGATCTCGTCGCAGGTCCCCTCCACCAGCAAGCCGTCCGGATCCAGCCGCGCGCAGAGCCGCGCCCACACCTCCGCGACCTGCTCCTCGTCGTACTGCCGCAGTACGTTCGCCGCACGGATCAGCGCCGGGCGGACGCCGCCCTCCAGGGGCACCTCGAAGCCGCCGTGCCGGAAGCTCAGCCCGTCCCGCTCGTACGGCTTCGCCCCCGCTACCCGCGCCGGCTCGATCTCGATGCCGACCACCCGCACCCGCGGCGCCGCCTCCCGCAGCCGCGCCAGCAGCTCGACCGCGGTCCAGGGGGCCGCTCCGTAGCCGAGGTCCACCGCGACCGGCGCCTCCGCGCGCCGCAGCGCGGCCCCGTGCGTGGCGGCGATCCAGCGGTCCATCCGGCGCAGGCGGTTCGGGTTCGTCGTCCCGCGCGTCACCGAGCCCACAGGGCGCACGGAGGCGCGGCTCGGGGTCGGGGTGCTGCGGGAGGCCATGAGCCGAGAGTAAGCGGAGGGCCCGCGCCGGATAAAAATCCGGCAAACGGAGGAGAAAACCGGCCACCCCCGGAATGCGGTGGGCGGCCATCCGGGTTGCACTCCTTGCAGGGCGCCGACCGCGCTCCTGTCGGCATGCCGTGCGTCTGCGCTCGACGCGGCGTTCCGGCCTCCCGACGGCCCACCAGCGTCCGAACGGCTAGTCCGAGCGGTTTGTCCGAGCGAGAGGAACTGCTCCCTTGAGCCAGTACGTGTCCCGCCTCGGCGGCAGCATCAGCGGCCGGATCGCCGCGGCTCGCGGCACCCGCCACGACCCGCCGCGGCTGCGCCTCCCGGCCGTCGGCCACCACCGCAAGCCCCGCCGCGTCGCCATGCTCAGCGTGCACACCTCGCCCCTGCACCAGCCCGGTACCGGCGACGCCGGCGGGATGAACGTCTACATCGTGGAGCTGGCCAAGCGCCTCGCCGCGATCAACATCGAGGTCGAGATCTTCACCCGGGCCACCACCGGCGGGCTGCCGCCCGTGGTCGAGCTGGCCCCCGGGGTCCTCGTACGGCACGTGGACGCGGGCCCGTACGAAGGCCTCGCCAAGGAGGAGCTCCCGGCCCAGCTGTGCGCCTTCACCCACGGCGTGATGCAGGCCTGGGCCGGCCACCGCCCCGGCTACTACGACCTCGTCCACTCCCACTACTGGCTCTCCGGCCACGTCGGCTGGCTCGCCGCAGAGCGCTGGGGCGTCCCGCTCGTGCACGCCATGCACACCATGGCCAAGGTCAAGAACGCCGCGCTCGCCGAGGGCGACACGCCCGAGCCCGCCGCCCGCGTCATCGGCGAGACCCAGATCGTGGCCGCCGCCGACCGGCTCATCGCGAACACCGCCGAGGAAGCCGACGAACTCGTCCGGCACTACGAGGCCGACCCGGGCAAGGTGGCCGTCGTCCACCCCGGCGTGAACCTCGACCGCTTCACGGTGGGCGACGGCCGCGCCGCTGCCCGCGCCCGCCTCGGGCTGCCGCAGGACGCCGTCATCCCGCTCTTCGCCGGGCGGATCCAGCCCCTCAAGGCGCCCGACATCCTGCTGCGCGCCGTCGCCGTCCTGGTCGACCGGGACCCCTCGCTGCGCGGCCGCCTCTTCGTCCCCGTCGTCGGCGGGCCGAGCGGCAGCGGCCTCGCCAAGCCGGAGGGGCTGCAGAAGCTCGCCGCGAAGCTCGGCATCGCCGATCTCGTGCACTTCCACCCGCCGGTGGCGCAGGACGGGCTCGCCGACTGGTTCCGGGCGGCGTCCGTACTGGTCATGCCCTCGTACAGCGAGTCCTTCGGGCTCGTCGCCATAGAGGCCCAGGCCAGCGGTACGCCGGTGCTCGCCGCCGAGGTCGGCGGGCTGCCCGTCGCCGTGAACGACGGGGTCACGGGGATCCTCGTACCCGGGCACGACCCCGTGGACTACGCGCGCGAGCTGCGGCGCTTCGTGGACGATCCCGGGCTCGCGGACCGGATGGGGGCCGAGGCGGCTCGGCACGCGCAGTTCTTCGGCTGGGACACCGCCGCGAGCGGCACGGCGGACGTCTACACCGCCGCCATGCATGATCATCGCCGTCGCGTACGCTCCCACCATGGCTGACGCTGACACCGACACCGCCGCGATCATCGAGGGCGTCCTGACCGGCTCGGAGCTGAGCTGGGAGAGCCCCGAGCCGGGTTCGTACGTCGTCCAGCTCCCCGGCACGCGCAAGCTGAGCACCACGTGCTCGCTCCGGGTCGGCCGGCATTCGCTGTCGGTCAACGCGTTCGTGATCCGCCACCCGGACGAGAACGAGGCCGGCGTCCACCGGTGGTTGCTGGAGCGCAACCTGAAGCTGTACGGCCTGAGCTACGCCGTGGACCGCCTCGGGGACGTCTACCTCACCGGCCGCCTGCCGCTGTCGGTGGTGAACGCGGAGGACCTGGACCGGTTGCTGGGGACGGTCCTGGAGGCGGCGGACGGGGCCTTCAACACGCTGCTGGAGCTGGGGTTCGCGAGCGCGATCCGGCGGGAGTACGAGTGGCGCGTGGCGCGCGGCGAGCCGACCTACAACCTGGACGCCTTCAAGCACTTGACGCAGCCGTCGTAATTCCAGCCGTGCCGGCTCCTCCAGCCCCGCTGGCTCCTCCAGCCCCGCTGGCTTCTCGGGCCCTGCCGGCTCCTCCAGCCTTGCCGGCTCCCCCGGCTCCCCCGGCTCCCCCGGCTCCTCCAGTCCTGCCGGCTCCTCCAGCTCCTCCAGCTCCGCCGGTTCCTCCGGCCCTGCCGGCACCGTCGGCATCTCCAGCCCCGCCGGCGTTTGAGGCGCGGGGGTCCGGGGGCTGGCCCCCGGCAACGGCGC
>NZ_JBHWUO010000044.1:0-63879 GCF_042736975.1 Streptomyces sp. NPDC059989 | reverse complement strand
TCAACACCAACCCACAACTGCCATGGTCATTCCTCGCCCATACCGGCCTGACCATCCACCCACCACACCAACTGAACTTACGAAAAGATCAGTAGGCGCCGCCTTCAAAAAACCTTGGCGGGCTCAAGCGGTCAGTGCATCACCGCTGTTCAGAAGCTCAGCATAGATCTCGGCCGGGGTGCGGTAGCCGTGGATCTTGCGGGGTCGGGTGTTCAGCTCGTTGGCGATGGCGTTCAGGTCCTCCTGGCTGAAGGTGCGGAGATCGGCTCCCTTCGGCAGGTATTGGCGGAGCAGTCGGTTGGTGTTCTCGTTCGTGCCGCGCTGCCAGGGGCTCCGGGGGTTGCAGAGGTAGATCGGGACGCCGGTCGCGATGGTGATGGCACGGTGTTCGGCCATCTCGCGGCCCCGGTCCCAGGTCAGCGTCCGCCGTAGCTGAGGCGGAATGCCGAGGAGCCGGCGGGTGAGGTGTGGGGCGACCTGCTCGGCCTTGATGCCGTCCGGCAGCGCGACGATGGCGGTGAAACGGCTGGTCCGCTCGACCAGCGTGGCTATCGCCGAAGGCCTTGTGCCCATCACCAGGTCGCCTTCCCAATGGCCGGGCACCGTGCGGTCCTCGACTTCGGCGGGGCGGGCGCTGATGGACACCATGTCGCGGATGACGCCCCGCCCGGTGGGCCTGGCGGCGACCTTCGGTCGGCGCATGGGCCGACCCGTCCGTAGCTGCTGTGTGAGGGCGCGGTCGATGGCGTGACGGCGGCGCGGATCGAACAGGGTGAGGTAGATCGCCTCGTGCGAGACCCGCATGGAGGCGTCACCTGGGAACTGGCGGCGGAGCCAGCCCGCGATCTGCTCGGACGACCAGCGCAGAGCGAGCTTCGCTTCCACCAATACGCGCAGTGCGGGCCGCCGGGCGAGCTTCGCCTGTTTGGGGCGGCGGCTGCGTTCGAGGGCGGCCGTATCGGCCGCCGCTGCCCGGTAGTGGTCGCGGCCGCCGTTGCGGGCGATCTCCCGCGAGATCGTGGAAGCGGACCGGCCGAGCCGCCTGGCCACCTGTCGCGCCGTCTCGCCGGCCGCGATGCCGCGGGATATCTCCTCACGCTCACCGCAGGTCAGGTGCCGGGACGAACGTCGTCTCGGCACCAGGCGCACTCCGCCGGACTGCTGGAAGAACCGCCGCACATGATGCATGGGAACACCCACAGCTCGCCCGATCAGGCTGAACGACTCGCCCTGACGCCATCGCCGCCGTAGGCGAGCGTCGATCCGGCGAACCAGACGGGTCGGGTGCCGCCGTCGGCGCGGTCCCCGGGCAGCGCGACCGAGTACCCGACCAGGGCGCCGTCGTCGCCCAGGCGCTCGCGCACGCGCAGCCCGGCGTCGCGAAGCCGGTCGAGGAAGTCGGTGTCGCCGTGGGCGAGTGCGGCGGCCTGGCGGACGGTGCGCTGCAGGGACTCCCGGGCGGTCTCCGCGAGGCCGCGGCGGGGGGCTTTCTCGGCCTCGCCGGTGACCGGCCGTCGGCGCGCGGTCCGGTCCAGCGGCGACATCGGGGTCAGGCCCCAGCGGGCTTCGAAGACGCGGGCGGCCGTGTGCATGTTGAGGATGTCGCCGCGTACGCGGGGGTGCCGGCCGTCCTGGCGGGCGAGGGTCGCCAGGATGTGGATGTGGTCGGGCGCGTGCCGTACGGCGATCCACCGGCAGGCCTGCTCGTCGCCGTGCTCCGCGATGCCCGCGGCGTGCACCATGGCGGCGGCGACCTGCGCCCATTCCGCGTCCGACAGCACGCGATCGTCGCCGTGGTTGCGGACCGAGATGTGCCACACGTGTTCTTCCGGCTTCTGTCCGCGCAGCGCTTCGACGGGGGCGTCCAGGAGGAGCGCCAGGTCGGCGAGCGTCATGCGGTCCGGGGTGCGGGCAGGGCACGGCAGGTCCGGGTCCCAACCGGCGACGAGGTGGGGGTCGACGTGCTCGTCGCGCTCGCCCGGACCGAAGAGGTAGTCCAGGAGGTCGATCGTCGTCGAGCCGCTCTCCGCCTTCTTCGGCATCACGACCGTGGGCGCCTCTCCCGCATCACCTGGACCGTCGCCGCGTCGACCCAGGCCACCGCCTTCAGCGTCTCCTCCACCACGGTCGCGGCCGACTCCGGAAGGCCGGCCCCGGACACGCTGGTGGCGGTCAGGGCGCCGAGCGCGGCGACGGTTTCCCGCAGGTGCACCCGGGCCTGGACCAGCTCCCGCGGCACGTCCCCGGCGTCCCGGGAGACCGGCACCAGCACGTGCTGCGCGACCGCCATCACCTGGCGCCCCGCCCAGGCCGCCGACGCCATCCCCTCGCGTTCCGCGGCGGTGCGCACGACGGCCAGTTCGGTGTCGCTGAAGGACACGTAGAAGCGCTTCTTCCGTGGTTCACCGGCCTGGCGTTCACGACGCCGCCCACCCGTATTCCCGTCCGCGCCGACTGCCACCCAAGGCCCCTCACAATTCCGTGCCAGCCGATACCGGCTTTCCGGCGTCCCGGGGGCTTACTGCCCCCGTTACGTACTAACTGGCTGCCAATTTCTAATGCCTGAAAAATGGTTGCAGGACCATGCGCCCGCGAGCCGGGAAACCAGGCGCGCCAACACCGGACATCACCCCCACCAACGACCCCGCACCCCACCCCGACACCCCCGCACCGCACCGCGCCACACCGCCACCGCCACCGCCGCTGCACGCCCCGCCGCCACCCACACGACCACCACCACGCCGCCGCGCGCCCCACCCCCACACACCACCACCGCCCCACCCCCACCACACCAGCCACAAAGAAGCGACGACCACCCCATGGTTGAACCGCTCTCCGCGCCGGTCACCTGCCCCGGCTGGACGCGATGCCAGTCCTCCCGGACCTCTGGTTTGTCGAACCACCCGCCAGCGTGTGCCGATTCTCCATAAGGTGACGAGATGGCGCGCTCCTGGACTCGACTGCACGAACATCTGGGCCGCCCGATGGGCCCCCTCACCCACGGGATGGTCACGGACGCCGTGGCCTCGAAGCTCGGCGAGACGGACGACCTTGACTGGAAGAAACAGCTGCCCGCCTTCGTGCCCAAGCCGGGCATCTGGAACGAGTTCGCCAAGGACGTCACCGCGATGGCGAACACCCGCGGCGGCCTGCTCGTCTACGGGGTCTCGGACGACATCGAGCCCGTCGGCATCAACCTCGCCGAGGTGAACGAGCAGCAGCTGACACAGACCCTCCGCAACGGAGTCCAGCCGTACCTGTCCGGCGTCGACATCATTCCTCTGCCCGCTCCGGGCGGGGGCGGTCCCGACTTCCTGATCGTCGACGTGACACCGAGCGAACTCGCCCCGCACTTCCAGTACGGGTGGGAGCAGAAGGACAAGGATCGGGCGACCTTCAACGCGCCTTGCCGCGTCGGGAGCGAGACGTTCTACATGTCCGAGCACCAAGTCGCGCGGGCCTACCAGGAGCGCTTCTCGCGACAGGAGCGGGCCGAGACAGCTCTCGCCGAACTCGTCCAACAGGCCGCCTCAGTCGTCGTCGGCGAGTCCGAGCCGGCATGTGCGTGGCTGGTCGTTGCGGGACGGCCCTCACGGCCAGTCCCGCGCCTGGTGCCGGCCCCCAGCCGCACCGAAGCCAAAGACGCCCTCCTCGATGGCGTCAAGACCGCGGCCCGGCTCCACAGCGACCCGTTCGGCGTCCGCAGGGTCCTGTCCGACCGGCTCAACAACGCCATGCATGTGGGACTGCGCCGCTGGGTCGACAGCAACATCCTCGTACCGGAACTGCGGAGCTCACAAGCCGGGGCCATGGTCGAACTCCACCATGACGGAGGGGTCGTCGTGTGCGTCGACCTGAGCCACCCCCTGCCCAGTCAGATAGGCACGGCAATGGTCGACACCTCGACGCTTCCCACCGCCCTGGGCGAGGCCGTCGCGGTCATCGACGCCCACCGCCGACGCCGCCAGCTCGACTCCACCGTGGACATCACCGCAGCCATCGTGGCCGACAGCAACAACGGATCAGAATTCCGGTTCATGCCCTACGGGTACGGCAGCGGCCAACCCCGCGCGATCGAGCGGGCACGGCAGCCCCTCCGTGTCCTCCCGGCCACCACGGAACTGCCACCGATCGCCGACGACGAGGTTCTCCAGGCAACCCGCAAAGAACTCGTCGAAGGGCTGCTGCACCAATTCGGGATCAACACGTACTGAGGCCAGACTCCGGCACCAGTAAGGAAGCAGCGTCGGCACATCGAAGGCGGCTCCAAGGTCGCTGCTGTGAGAGACGCCCTCAGTCCGCGAGGTAAGCCTCCACCATGTCCCGCTCGCGTTCATACAATTCGTCCTGCACCGACTTCACGACCCCCATCGCGACCGCGTTGAGATCCTCGCTCTCCAGAAGACCGAACAGCCTTCCCCCGCTCTGCCCTCCGAGGTCAAATTGCTCGCCAGGCATCGACCGGAGAGACCATCGCCGCCTGCGGTCTGCACCCTCCGGAATCGTGGCCACCCAGTCCTCCAGGTCCGGATCAACGAGGTGCTCCAAGACGTTGCGCAGCCGGCTCAGGACCTCGTTGTCTGGCTGGGGCTCTTGCCCCCTCTCTTTGGCAAGACGGGCACGCCAAAGCTCAAGCTGGTGGGCTGACCACACGAGTGTGTGGTCCTCAGCCCAATGGACCCGGGTGTTCGCGTAGAGGTCGTCGTCGGTGGGACTCCACTCCTCATTCCGCTCGGCGTTCCGGAAGTCCTTGGCGTCCTTCACGCGTATCGCTCGGGCCCGATCAGCCGCCCGGATCACGGCCTCCGCCCAGATACGCACGAAGTGCTGGGCTACTTCCTCGGCTGTGGCCTTGGGCTCGTCGTCGGGAACAGCGAACGGGTTGATGTCGTCAGTCGAGGTCGCCTCGAACGGATTGCTATCCATGCCGCGAGGCTAAGGGCTGTCCCGTAAATGATCTCCGCGTTGTCTCGGGTGGGTCGGCCGTCCGGGGACGCTCGCCTATCCGCCGAGGGCGAGGTTGTGCATCCGCGCGATGCCGAGCACGGCGTGGTGGACGCCGTCGCCTTTGAGGCGGCAGTCGCGGAGAATCCTCCAGGTCTTCAATCCGGGCGAAGACGTGCTCGACGCGGGCGCGGACCTGCTTGTGGGACCGGTTGTGTGCTTCTTTCCAGTCCGGGAGGCTGGCCTGGCCGCGCCCGCGGCGGTGCGGGATCACCAGCCCGGTGCCCTGATAGCCGCCGTCGGCGATCGTGATGGTCTTGCCGACGGCGGCTTTGGTGCCGGATTCCTCCCAGCCGCGCGACACCAGCTTCGCTCCCGTCCAGGAGGGCGTCCTGGAGCCGGACATGCCGGTGTGGGTCGGTGACGTGATCGCTGGCCGGTACAAGATGGCGCTGCGGGACATGCGCGTGTCCACGGCTTCCTCGGCACCGCCGACATGGGGTTCGGCGTACCGCAGGACGTGGCCGGGTGGGCGACGATCCTGCACGACCCGCACAGCGCCTGATCCGGCCTCCTGGGGAGCCGACGGGGGCTAGGTCAGCCGGCTGCCGCCAGGCCGAACCGCTCAGCCGTGGGCAAGCGGACTGCGGGCTCTGCGACCCCGGCCACGCTCGGAACACCATGGACGACGTCCCGCTGTTCGGGCAGAGGTCATCTGCGGCGGCTGACTGAACTCGCCGACAGGGGCCGGACAGCCAATCAGTTGTGGTCCTTGCTTAGGAGTTGCTCCTGATCACCCTCCACTGTGACTCGGTAGTCGGAGATCCGGTGGAATTCTTCCTTGACCGCATCAGGCGCAGGAAACTCGTGGACCGTCTGGTCGACATCCGGCAGAATCTGGATCTCGATTTGAATACCCTCTTCGCCTTCCACGAACTGCGGTTTAGCGTGGGCCGCAAGAATGTTTCCAGCGCGGTCGGCCAGAACGGTGACCGACTCTATAGGAGGCCTCTCATTCACGGCACTTTCCCTCCATTAAAAGAGTAGGTGGTTCCGATGCTTCCGAAATTTGTGATGGTGACGAACTGAGACCACTGGTACTTAGGAGGGCTCGTGGTGTTGATCCTGTCCCGCCCGTGGCCTAGCTCGGAAACGACGAGCTTCTGATAGTTGGGCGACAGGAAGTCTCCTGTCGGAACCCCAACTATGTACTGTGGGCCGTCATACGTGGACCCGCCCGCAATAATGAACAAGGTATGTTCCGATGTTCCTGGAGACAGGTAGCTGGGTCCTGACATCCACGACATGTTGACTCCAGTGTGAGGACGTTGAGGGAGCGGTTGGGGGAAGAGCTCCCCTGCTTCCAGCAGACACCCCCTCTGGGAGCCGCGCAATTCGTGCAGCGCGGGGTTTGGTGGGGCATGGGCGGCGCCAACTAAGGGCTGTCCCGCAACTGCGGGAGTGTGAGGACCTGCCCCGGCTTCGCGGACATCAGAGGAAGAGAAGTTCGACGTCCTTCGCGACGCAGAGCCGCAGAACAACCGTCAGCTGTTGGGCCGCATCGATGTGTGTCCGAGGGACGCCGACCTCGCTCCGCCACTGGTCGACGATCGCCTCGAGTCGGGGCAGGAGGGCGGCGTATTCGGTGGGCGAGAGCTCGCCTCCACCGTCATCGGGGCGATCGAGCAGCCGTTTAAGCGAAGTGGAGACATCACTCCAGGGTCGCTCCCCGCCGAACCCCCACATCTCGTCGAGATCGAACCCCTCGGCTCGCGCCAGCTGTCGCCTGAATGCGGCGAAGCCGCTGTAGGACCAGCCCACGTCGGGACTGCTGGTGTCTCCGTCTCCCGGAAACAGAGTCAGCCCCATGGCGTTCTCCCTCAGATCGTCGAATACGTAAAGGATCAGTCGGGACGAGCGAGGTCTGCAACTGAGATAATCCAGCGGTGGCTGGTGTGATCACGGCGTCGCAGCCGTCTTGGATAGCCCCGTTCGCCGGGCTGAGCCCGCGCCAGTTCGGCAAGCTGGTGACTGTTCGGCGGCGTCAGGGTGCGGATGCGGTTCGCAAGGGCCGGCCGTGGAGCCTTCCGCTGGAGGATCGAGCACTACTGGTCGCGGCTTACTGGCGCACGAACTTGACGATGCGCCAGCTCGCCCCGCTGTTCGGGGTCTCGAAGTCGGCGGCGGACCGCATCATCGACCACCTCGGGCCAATGCTTGCACTACAGCCCCGCAAACGGTTCGCCAAGGACACCGTGCTCATCGTGGACGGCACGCTCGTGCCCACCCGCGACCACACCGTGGCGGAGCGGTCGAAGACATCTCATGTCGTCGGTAGGTCAAGTAGGCGCTCAGGCGGCGAGCTCCAGGGGTGCCGCGAAAGCACGATCGGGGTCGAATAGCGTGCGGCGTTGCAGGCAGTGGTAGAGGCAGCCGAGCAGTTTGTTGAACAGGTTCCTGAGAGCTGCCGTATGGCGCTCTCCACCAGCGCGCCGCCGGTCGTAGTGGGCGCGTGGAGCCTGCGTGCGAAGGGCTGCGAAGGCCCACATGTGCCCGGCTGAGGCCAGCCGCTGATTCTTGACGGTCCGTGCCACCACGACGTGGCTGCGCCCGGAGGCCCGCGTGATAGGAGCCGCTCCCGCGTACGCCTTCATGGCGCGGGCATCTGCAAAGCGTTCGCGGTCATCTCCGAGTTCGGCGAGAACTCGCGCTCCGGAAAGTACGGACAGCCCAGGGAAGCTGGCGATGATTTCGGCATCTGGGTGCGCGAGGAATGCCTCCTCCGTCGCCGCCGCGAGCTGAGCGGCGCTGTTGCATGAGGCATCGACCTGGCGGATGAGCGCTACTGCCTGGTGCCCCAGGGCCTGCTCGACCTGCGGCAGCTGCCGCAGGTAGTCCGCGCGGAAGATTGCCCGAAGCCGCTCGACCTCAGCCTCGATTCCGCAGCGTGGACGCTCGCCCCGCTTGAGCAACGCACGCAGCTGGCTGCGGGAGAGTTTTGCAGCGTCGGCCGGCGTGGGTGCAGCGGTGAGAATCACGCGGGCACGTGGAGAATCGAGTCCCGGTTTGCCGGCGCCGTGGAAGGCGATGAGAGCGGCTGGATAGTACTCGCGCAGGTGCGACCGGAGCCGGTTCATCATCTGTTGCCGGTCCCAGATGGCGTCCTGGTGAGCGCGGGCCAGGACAGCGACGGCCTGCCCGGCCTCGCTGTCGTCGGGAAGGGGGCGGTGAGCGTGCCGGTCGGTCCGAAGGATATTTGCTAGAACACGGGCGTCCGCTGCATCGGACTTGGCCCGGGAGACGCTCGCGCGATCGCGGTAGCGGGCCGCGGCCAGTGGGTTGATCGCGTAGACCTGTCGGCCGGTTGCCCGCAGGCCGGCGACGAGGAGGCCACGTGGCGTCTCGATAGCAACGGGGATCGGATGCTCTGCGGAGTCACCATGCCTGGTCAAGAGTTCGATCAGTGCGTGGAAGCCGGCACTGTCGTCGCTGATCCGTAGCTTGGCGACCTGGGATCCGTCCTGGTCGACCAGGGCTATGTCGTGGTGCCCCTCCGCCCAGTCAATTCCGCAGAAGATCTCGCTCAACACTGTGCCTCCCTCTCAACCTGCAGATCGATCCCATGCGGAGCACGCGGCGCTCTAATAGAAGTGCTCTGGGCACGCCATCTCATGAGCCGTTCGTGTCTCCAGCGACCGGCAGGGACCTCGGTCTGTTGGAGAGCTCATCGGCTCGCGGACTGTTGAGAGGTCGGCCCCTGCCGGCGGGCTGAGGACATGAAAGCTGGTGATAATCGAGCCTCTGCCGGGCGGGACCGGTCTTTGACGAGAGGTCAAGGCCACGGAACTACCGAAGGTCTCCGCCCGGCAGGGCGCGGGCGAGGCAGGGCCGGTCCCCGAAGGGCGGCAGGCCTCGACCTCGCCTGGTGGCCCTTGCAATCACGCGCCTGGGTTCACCGATGACCTATTAGAACTACCGGTACTCCACCAACCACCAAGTCGTCATCGACGCCGACACCCGCCTGGTCGTCGTGGTCCGCCGGCCGCTCGCCGGAAACCGCAACGACTGCAAGGCATGGGAGGAGTCCGGCGCCAAGGCCGCCGTCGGCAAGACACTCACGATCGCCGACGGCGTCTACCCAGGCACCGCACTCGTCATCCCTCACCGCCGCGAGCGCGGCCAGACCGAACTCCCAGACTGGAAAGAGGAACACAACAAATCCCACAAGCAGGTCCGCGCCCGCGTCGAGCACACCTTCGCCCGTATGAAGACCTGGTAGATTCTCCGCGACGGCCGCGACGGCGTCCACCACTCGATGCTCGGCATCGCCCCGCATGCACAACCTCGCCATCGCCGGATAGACGAGCGGACCGCACTTCGACCGACCCTGCCGAGGGCACTCCAAGATTATTTACGGGACAACGCTTAGGGTCCGCCCGTCAGCGATAGACGTTGGTGTCGACCGGCGCGGGTGCTGACGGTTCGTCATCAGCGGGCTGTCCCGTCGGTGCGTTCTTGGTGGGACTCGGGGGGAGCGGTGACGGTGCGTCCTCCATGCGCTGCCCTGTAGGTGACTCCTTGAAGTTCCGGAGGGCACGATCCAAGCCTGCAACTTCCCTCGCGACGATGAGGTCGGTTGCCGCAGCCGCCACGATCGCTCCGCCCCCCGCGGGGAGTACTAATTAGAATCTGGAATATTTGACTCCCCTCTAGATACTCCGGGATAAATCCGTAGGACCGACGGCTCATACTGAGCGTAGTGATGGGCGCAAAGCCACTGCCAGTCCCCAGTAGGAGTAAGAACCCGCTGGAGGTCGCGGAACTTACGGGTTTCATCGAGCTCAAAGAGAAATTCCCGAAATGCACGCAACGCGGCACCTTCGGAAGCTGAGAGTCCAATTACTTCTTGCCCCTTCGAGGTTGCACCTTCGTCTAGGTGGACTGAATCGGCAAGTGACTTCATAAGGTCAGCACTGTCTTTGATGGCGGCAACATCAACCGCTCCTGCAACTCCCCCAACGATGGGAGCGAGAAGGCTGACTGCCGAAGCAGCAATTCTCAGATATGGTGCAACGCTCACGACCCATTCCTTGGAAGAGCGGAACTCGTAAGGCGGCGACACCGGGTGTTGTGAACCAGTCTCCTCACACCACAGATGAAGAATAAACTTCTTGGACCATATTGCCCTAGGATCCCAGCGCTGCTCGGGTGCGAGTTGCATCGAAAAGAGTTTCGGACAGTCTGCGATCTCAGCACTGCCCGCTTTCGCTAGGATCATCAAAAGGTGCAAGTAGGCTCCGGCCTTCTCCTGAAATTGGCGAGCGTCGGAGGAAAGCTGAACAATGTCTTGGTGGGCTGCTGTAATCTTCGCCTGCACACTTTCGATCTCAGAGGCGGAGACTAGCTCCCGGCGCAGGCTAATCCCCGTGGAAATTCCACTCAGAATTTGGTCGACATCCTGTTCCTCTGAACATTCCACGCAAAGGAAGGACGACTTCTTTCTGGATCTTAGCTTTTCCAAACCCTCGACTGGGAAGGAGTTTGGGCAAACGACGCCACCCGGCCCATCACCCGGGCAGGGAATGCGGATTTGGTGGCTAACGCCAGGCCATCGCAGCTTTACGAGCTGATCAATTGTGTCTCTAAGGACGTCAAATAGGAGTGCCCTGGAGCCCCCGACCACCTTTACGGACAAGCGAGTATCAGAGATCAACTCTACAAGTGCGCGAGCATCGAATTTCGGATGCTCAAGATAGAATCCCTTGTTCCACTGACGGCCCGCAAACCTTCTAGTCCTGACCGTTAGCCACGGAATTAGACCAGTAGGGGCATCGGAGAAATGGCAGAGCATGCTAAGTTCGTCAGATCCTCCTGGGTCAGGCCAGGGTATATTCGGGCGCTCATACGGAACCAGTTCGGCAATCAGACTTGCAGTTTCGTCGTGAATGCGATAAGAGATGTCAAACTTTTCCATCAAGCGAAGGAAATATGGATGCATTTCTGGCACGTAGCCGCGCTCAGCGTCTCCCCAAATTCGAGCTAGGGAGGAATGTTCCAGGATCCCGGAATTCTGCCTAGTTTCTTCGTCCTCGAGTACGTAGCTGATTGCAAGCGTCAGCCATTCCGGCTGCAGAATAATGAGCTCGCGCAGATCATCATCTTCTGGGTAGTAAACTATATATCCGAGGTCGTTCAACAGTGCGGCCAGCGCCTCAGCTTCGTCCTCATCCACTCCATGGCGATCACAGATTCGATCAAATGTTGCCCTTTTCACATATGGCTCTCGCCTATTCAGAAGGTCGTTCTGAACTGCTTCCCAGCGCTCACTGATGCGCTCCCCCATACGCGGCAAGCCAGCCGCCATATGCGCAAGCTTTTCAGTGAGTTCAGGAATTCCGTATCCAGACTTACTGTCAACGCGTTGATGGCCGACGAGCAGCGGTCCAAATTTCTCTCTCAGCTCTGAGTGGTCAATATCCTCCGGTCGACCTTCGTCGGCGTGCGTGGAAACAACAAGAACACGGGCGCTATCCCCACACCTCAGCTTAATCCTGGAAATCCACTGCTCGACAAGGTTTGCCTGGTCCCCTTCCCGAGGGTTCCAAGTGACGAAGTACAAGGCCTGCCGAGTAAAGAAAAACTGATGGGTTACCCGATATATTTTTTGCCCGCCGAAATCCCAGGATCGAACCGTAATTTCTTCCCCTGCCTCGTCACAAGACATTTCAGTCACAAGGCCTAGCGGGAAATCGACACTGAAAGTCTTGATCTCGATACCGTGGGTGCTATCCCTGTCGGCATCGAATGGATTCCCGCGAAGCGCCTCCACCAGGCTCGTCTTCCCTACCCTGCCTTCCCCCACCAAGATCAGCTTCGCCTCATAGTGTGGCTCCGCATCTAGGGTCCTGAGATATGGCAGTAGGTATGGAGCGCCTCGCTCAACAAGCTTTGAAACATTCTCGTCCAAGAAATTCTCGTCGAGATCTAGCTGAATGTCAGGCGACAGGTAGCCAAGATGATATGAAAGTTTCGTGAGACCGTTTCGGCGAAGACTCAATCTTCTAAGCAACTTAAGGTCAGCAATTTCTTCACCGAGCTCAAGACCGGGATTATCTCCCAGATCTAGATCCTTTAGGCGACGCAGCTGGGCAAACTCCATTGGAAGTGAACCAATGATGTTCCCTGAGAGATCTAGAATCGCCAGCCCTTCGAGGCGGCAAGCGCTGGAGTCAATCACCTCTACCCCGTTGCGAGAGACGCTGAGCCCCGCAAGCCCTTTAAGCTTCTCCGGCTGATCGACCTGCAGCCTCCGGATCCCATTTCTATCCAGGATAAGGGACTTGAGGCGAGGGAGCTCGGCGACCCATTTTGGAAAGCTCGAGAGTGCATTTCCTGAAAGGTCAACATGTTCCAGCGATGGAAGGATTCTTGAGATTTCCTCTGGGATTTCACTACTGAGTGAGTTGTTGGAAAGATCCACGCGGCGAACGCTGGCGCCGAAATTCAAACGACGCAAGGCATCTCTTATTCCATCCAGACCTATCCTGCTGAGATCAAGATCTCCGGTCAGTCGTGCCTCTTCGATGCGCTGGCTAAGGTCATCCACTTTGTCTCCATGCGGGAGAGGAGGGAGCTAGCACAATCCTCAATCCCGGGCCCTGCCCCAGCGCCCTCTTGGGTCTACATGGGCTTCCTCGCCGGCAAGTCAGGGCCTGGCGGGTCGGCGTTCAAACGGCGGGTACTTCCAGGATTACGCAGATCTCAGATGCTGCAACTCTTCATGGCCGACCTAATGGCTTGCAGGGAATCAAGGCGTTGCTTCCAGTTCTGAAGCTCGTTGCTGTGGTACGCGCCTCCCGAGCTGGAGGCTGGCGAGGAGTCTTGGGTCGGGTGCGGCGTCCAGGCGGGGCCGCAAGAGGGTTGCGGAGCTTGATCCGGGATTGTGGCCAGCTCTGCTGGCGCTGGTCGAGCCGGATGTGCGAGTGATCCGATGTCGCCGCTGCGGTGGACGCTGAACTTCGACCCGCGCACTCACGAGGGAACTGACCCGGACCGGGCAACGGGTCAGTGCGGGCACCGTTGCCGATCTGCCGCGGGAAGAAGGCTTCAGCCTGCAGGCCAACGCCAAGCCGCTCGACGGCAGCCGGATCGGGACGCGCAGTTCCGTTACCTCAATGAGCAGGCTCCAGGGGCGGGCGCTCTGAGACGCTGCATTGACCAGCGTTGCCGTCCCAGTCTCCGTCTCAACGGGGTACTCAGCCGACCTGGGAGGCGTCCCGCCTGATCTGCCTTGTCCAGGGCCGTGCGCTGCTGCGTCGTCCGTGCCCAGAAGGGGTTCCGGTGCCGTGTTCCGACAGCTGCCGGCGGCCGCGGTCGGGACAGGTCTGGGCCGTCTCTGGGCCGTCGGAGGGTGGCCGGTGGTCACCGGCGATGACCAATGACGGCCTCTCAGATGCCGGTTGGGATGGCGTCTGTAGTGGATCCGCCTGGCGGGCTGAGGCGGACATGACGTCCTCCTCATCGGCGGCACGCTGTTCACCGCGGGCCAGCGCCGCCGCACGGACCGGGACCTCCACGAGGAACACCTCCGCAGGCACGGCCCGCCATGGCGGTCCCGGCGGTAGGTCCACCGAAATCCCGTCGACGGCGGGGCCCCGCCGAGCCGATCATGACGCAACGACGCCAGGATGAACCGAGGAGCGGACACCGTGGACCAGGACATCGACAGCCGGTGGGAGGGACTCCCCGCCGGTATCCGTGCCCAGGCCGACGGATACGTCCTGCAGGACAACAGCTTGCAGGCGGTCCGGCTCATGTGGGAGGCCGGCCGCGCCCAGGGCCTCGACCTGAACCACGCGCAGAAGATCCTCCACCTGCGCTACGAGCACTTCGGCGACTGCGTCGCCCGTACGCCCGACTCCCCCCTCGACCTGGACTCGCTCGCCGCCGTCGCCCGCGGCATCCAGGCCCGCGTATTGGCGATCGAGGCCGTCTGGGACGGGGACACCGTCCACGGCTGTTTCGTAAACCTGCTGGCCGTCACGGACGACCTCGCCGGGGAGAAGTGCCTGGCCACGATCTACTGGGGCACTGCCGTGCGCGCCCTGGACCGTGCCGACGCGGGCCCGCTCCACCCCTCGGCGGCCGCCGCCGCCCGCGTGGGCATCGACCTGGCCGCCCACCTCGGCGTGCCGTTCCACTTCGCCAGCCCCGACGTCCCAGACGACGAGGCGCCCCGCTGGCGCCCCTGACCGCCGGGCGGGGCCTCGCGGGTCAAGGTCCCGATGCAGGTCTCCGAGGCAACGGCGAGGACCCGTCCGATCCCGGGATCGGACGAGCCCGCTTGACGTCCATTGGAGCATCCCGGGTCCCAGCGGCACCGGGGCTCAGGGCGCCACGAGGTCGGGCATTCCTTCGACCAGCACCACCACACCGACCACGTCCCCGTCTGCCGAACGCCCCACCCAGACGGCATGGACCCCGTCCGAGCCCACCGCGAACGCCACCAGCTCGGCGCCGGAGCCGGGCTCGCGGGTGTGGAGGAAGTAGGCGGAGTCGGTGCTGTACTTCCACGCCTCCGGGTCGTTGTCCTCCATCACCTGCCGGGAGAGCCGCTGGAGCGGGCCCCACGCCCCGGCATCGGCGAAGGCGCCCATCGCGCCGTCCGTACCGAACCCGTACGCCTCGCCCTCCCCGAGCAGCCTGGTGTCGTCGCACGGCCTGAGGGCCATCTCCCAGGACGTGGCCGGGACTTCCCCGACGCGCAGCCGGACCGCTGTGGACGACTCGCAGCCGTCGAGGAAGGCGGCCTGCGCCTCGTCGAGCACGTGCTCCCCGAGCGGGACGGCAATGCTGAAGTGCGGCCCGTCATGGTCCAGGGGGCAGTCGACGGCCAGCAGGCCGCTCGGCACGCGCAGGGTGCCGGTCCGCCTCGGCTCCACGGCGGTCATCTCGTCGCCGTGGGGACCGGACATACGAGTACCGGGACGGAAAAGCGCATCGAAGTCGACGGACGAGAAGATGCGGGATGGCTCCCGACGCCACGGCACGGAAGCCTCGCGCGTCCCAGCGGTGTCCAAGTGCACCCGCACCCAGTCCGGCAGGTGCTCGCCGCCCGGAAGCGGCCGCCACTCCCCGAACCCTGGCCGGGCCGACCACAGCCACTCTTCCGGCACCGTGAGCACGGCCTCGAGCGAGGAGCCTCGCATGCCCTCGGGCTGGTGCGAAATCCGTCCCGTACCGTCAGGGAAGACCTCCACCACGGTACGAGGGCAGTCCTGGGCGAATTCCGCCGTCACCGGACCCGGGTAGCGCCAGCTGATCGCGCGCCGGTTCAGCAGCCGCACCTCGTCGACCAGCAGCCTCAGTTCCGCTTCGAGTGTCCGGCGGCCCTGTTCGTCGTACGCCCCCACCTCGACGAAGCCCGCGCCCCACGAAACCAGCCGCACCTGGGCCAGCACCTCGCTCCCGGCACCAGATGGCCGCAGTGCGCCGCCGACGAGGGGGACATCTCGGCCTCGGTCTCGCGGTGTGTGCCTGGTGCCACGAGGCGATGGTGGCGTGGTATGCCGCGGTGGAGTGGTGCGACGCACGGCGCGGGGAGGTGGCGCAACGGTCTTCCGCCGGCCGGGTGGGATATGAGCCTCCTGTCGGATTGTTGGACCGCTCTGACCGGTCCGCGTCCATAGGTTGACCCGCGAGTGTCGGCATCCGCCGACGCGAACTTCACGGCGGAAGGTCATCTGATGGCTGGTGTGTACGTACGAAGTCGCGTGAGAGGCAGGAGACGGGGTCCGCTGTGCACCTTGCTGAGTCTCTTCCTTGCACTCGCATCCATCCTCGGGGCGGCGGGCGCGGCGGAGGCGGTCGGCCAGCGGACGGGGGCGGCCGACCTGAGGCTGAGCGAGACCGCAGTCCCGAGGTCGACGACGACCGGCACTGAAGTCACGTACACCCTCAGCGTCAGGAACGGGAGTGTCAGTTTCTTTGTGTAAGCCCTGGTGCTGACGTTTCTTGCGGGTGGTGCGGTTACTGGTTGTCGGTGACGCGGTCGCCGTAGTAGCCGGCGAGGGTGTTGATCGCTTCCTTCCAGTTGTGGGTCCGGCCGGTGGGGTTGCGCCGGTTGGGCTGGCGGTCCCGGATGACGAGGTAGAGGACCTTCAGCGCCGCGTCCTCGTTCGGGAAGTGGCCGCGGCGGCGGGTGGCTTGGCGGAAGCGTGAGTTCAGAGACTCGATCATGTTCGTCGTATAGACGATCTTGCGGATCTCGGGCGGGAACCGCAGGAACATCACGAAGTGGTCCCAGCTGCGGCGCCAGACCGCGACCAGGGCCGGGTAACGACGGCCCCAGTCGGCCTCGAACTCCGCGAACCGGGCCTCGGCCGCGTCCGCGGTCGCGGCCGTGTAGACCTGCCGGAGCTCCTTCGCGATCTGCGACCAGTGCTTGGTGGAGGCGTACTTCAGCGAGTTGCGGACCATGTGGACCACGCAGAGCTGGACGTCGGCCAGCGGCCAGATGGCCGCGATGGAGTCGGGCAGGCCCTTCAGCCCGTCACAGCAGGCGATCAGAACATCCTGGACCCCGCGGTTCTTCAGCTCCGCGAGCCAGGTCATCCAGGTCTTGGCGCCCTCGCCGCCGGTGCTCACCCACATGCCCAGGATGTCCCGCTCGCCTTCGAGGTTGATGCCCACCGCGATGTAGACGGGCCGGTTGGCGACCGCGCCGTCACGGATCTTCAAGACGATCGCGTCGATCATCACCACGGCATAGACGCGGTCCAGCGGCCGGTTGCGCCAGGCGTCCAGCTCAGCACTGACCTTGTCCGTGGCCTTCGAGATCGTCTCGCGGGAGACGTCCACGTCGTAGATCTCCGCGAGGTGGGCCTGGATCTCACCCGTTGTCAGGCCCTTGACGTAGAGAGACAGGATCGCCTCGTCGAAGCCCTCCGCCCGCCTCTGATGCTTGGGCACGATCTGCGGGCTGAAGGTGCCGGCCCGGTCGCGGGGGATGTCCAGTTCCACCGCCCCCACGTCCGTCAGGATCCGCTTGCGGCTCGTGCCGTTGCGGGCGTTGCCCGACCCGATACCCGCCCGATCGCCTTTCTCGTAGCCGAGGTGGTCGGCCATCTCGCTCTCGAGGGCGCCTTCCAGGACCAGCTTCACCAGCCCTTTGAGTAGCCCGTTCTCTCCGACCAGGTTCACGCCCTCGGCGCGGGCCCGCTCCACGAGCTGCCCGGCCAAGTCACGTTCTGTTTCCGCCAGTCGAGCCAACTCGGCCCCCGTCCGCACGATGCCTTCACGGGGCCGATCGTCCTTGATGCCCATCAGTGATCCTTCCCGGCAGAGACCACGTCTCATGCCTTACGGGTCACACCGGGGCATACACAAACTTCCGGACAGTCCCTGGAGTGGGTGCTCATGAGCGGGTTCCTCTCGGCAGCGGCACTGTAGTGAACCGTTTCGCCGACCCGGCATTCCCGCCGACACACAGCAGCACACGGACGCCACAAGCAGGCACCAGACCGCGCTCCAGTATCTGGGTAGCAGGGGTCCCGGAAGGGGTGCAACACGGCGGTGCAACGCGCTCGCGCAACAGCGCGGTGCACGCGTTGCGCCAGGTCAAGACCGCAACACACCGTTGCGTTCGACCGCGTTGCACCGCCTGTGTTGCAGGGCACCCGCGCGCAGACGGCGGGACTACCTCCTGCCGCCCGCGCCCCAGCCGCCGAGGAAGTCGGTCAGGGCACGGCACTGCTCTTCCTCGCGGGCGATCTGCTGCGCGAGCACGGTGCGGTCGATGTAGGGGTCGACGGCGGCGAGGACCAGGCGCTGGAGTTCGGCCGGCTCCAATGCCTCCACCTCCCACTGCACCGTGCGGCGGGGGTCGAAGCCGTAGCGGCGGGCGAAGGCCGGCCACCTCGGGTCGCCGCTCTTGCCCTCGGTCGCCGGGAGCCCGTACGTGCGCATCTGCTCGTAGGTGAGCAGCACCCGGGTCACCGAGCTCCAGCAGCCCGTGCGCTCCACCCAGTCCCGCTCGATGTCCTCGCCGGAGCAGTCGAAATCGCCGACCATTCTCCTGGGCGCCCCGAGTGTGCGGTAGGGATTCACGCAGCTCAGAGGCGGTCAGCACGACCATAGCCGGTGCAACACCTGTGGTACATGGACCCGCCGAAGCATTCACTTCGACGGGGCGCGATGCGCGTCGGCCCCCGGTCCACTGTGGGACGGGGCGGCCGTGATGTCAGCCGGAGGGGCTACGCGCCATGAGCTTCACGGTGGACGGCAGCTCGCCGGTGCGCGGGTGGCGGGCGGTGAGGTCCATCGTGGAGAACGCGCCGTCGTGGATACGCGGCGCCACCCGGTCGCGGTGCGGGACGTCGAGCACGTCGAGGATGTGGCCGGTGCCGCGTTCGAGGCGGAACATCTCGGAGATGTGCACGGTGTCGCCGGGCCGCGCGTAGGCGAGCAGTTCGCCGAACCTCGGACGCTCCGGCGGGTGGAGGCGGCCGGAGGTTCCCGCTGTCTCCTCGAAGGCGACCGGGTCCTCGATCCTGGCTTCGTCCGGGACGAGGTTCCGACGGTCGGTCGACTGTCACCCGGCAGCCGGTCCATCCGTCCTTCCACCGGCCCGCGCGTCCTCCGGGCGCGGCCCGACCCCGCACCCGGTGGAGACGGCGCTGCCGAGAGGGGGCGTGCGCTGGGAGTGACCGCAGGCGCGGCCTCGCGACGTGGGGGCGGCATCGGTCGGTCGGGGGACCGGCGTGCGCCTACACCATCGGGTGATTGCGGGGATACCTCGACAACGGTGTGGAAATACCTGCTCGAGTGCAATGGGTTGTGGGGGCTGATCGAGGGACAGCGGCCGGGCATCGCCCGGGAGCGGTTCGTTCCCCTCCGGGTGCTCCGGCTGCGGGTGGCGGTACGCGGACCTATGCCGCAAGGGACGCTCGTCGTGCCCGACGAGGATCACCGGAGGTGGCGGAATGAGGATGGGGTACAGGATCCGGTTGCGGCGGGACCCCCTCGCCTACGTCGAGGAGCTGAGCCGCGGCAGCACGGCGGGGGTGATGCGGCTTCCCTGGGGTGGCTGGTGTGTCCGCGACACCGAGCTGGCGCAGGCGCTGCTGCGGGATCCGGAATACCACACGGGCGGGTCGGTCTTCTTCGGCGAGCTGCTGCCCGACCGCGATGCGCAGGCGCAGCTGGGCCGCGCGGTGCGCAACCTTCTGCGAGCCGACGTGCCGCGCTACCGTGCCGCGTTGCCCGAGGCGGTGGCCGCCATGCCGACGGCCGGCCGGTGGCCGGACGCTGGCACGCGGGTGGTCTACCACTGCCTGGCGGACCTGCTGCTGCACCCCGACACACCGGGCGCCAGCCGTGAGTTGATGCGGCAGGCCGTCCACGAGGGTGTGGCGGTGCGCTCGGCCCATGTGTGGCGGCGGGCCCGGGCGGAGCTGGTGCGGGCCAGGCTGCTGACCGCCGTGACCGAGGAGGCACACCGCCGCCGCCGACAGCCTGCTGGCGAACCGCGGGACATGCTGGACGCGGTGCTCACGCTATGCCCGGAAGCGGAGATGTCCGACCGGAGGGTGGCCGACCTGCACCTGATGATGTTCCGGGCGATCATCGCCCCCGTCAGCGCCGCGCTGGCATGGTCGGTGCTGCTGGCCTGCCTGCACCACACCAGGGCCGCACCGTGGCCCTGGCCCATCGATCAGGTCGTGCGCGAGGCGCTGAGGCACCGCCCGGTGCCCTGGATGCTCGGGCGCACCCTCCCGCGCGCCGTGGAACTCGGCGGCACCGTCTTCCCGCCCGGTGAGCTGCTCTCCGTCTGCCCGTACCTGCTGCACCACGACGAACGTCACTGGGATTCCCCCGACGCCTTCCGGCCCGAGCGCTGGGCCGGCGACAGCGGGCACGGCCCCTACGTCCCCTTCGGAACGGGGCCTTTCAGTTGCGCCGGCGCGGCGGTGGCACACACGCTGCTCATCGAGTCGCTGGCCGCACTCACCGACCACGCCAGCCTGGCCGTCACCGGCGGGGATACCCGCGCCTCCATGTCGGAGGGCAATGTTCCGCGACCGTTCATCCTGCACCGCACCCCGGACCACCCGCCCGCACACGACACGAGAAGGAGGTGATCAGCCATGGCCGCGATGCGACGCATCTTCACCAACAAGCCAGCCCGACGCTGGTACTGGTACTGACCCGGGGCACCACCGGCCCGGACGCCTCCGGCGTCCGGGCCTTCCCCCCGCGGCGCGGCGATCTCGTCTTGGCCGCCGCTGGCGTCCGCGAGGTTGCTGCCCGCCGCGCGCCGCAGCATCCGCGGGGTGACGTTCCGGCTCAACCCGGCCCGCGTGGACAGCCGCCCGAACAACTCGGTAATCGAATCGGCGGTCATCGGCGCACCCAGCGGCTCGGCGAACAGGTTCACCAGCACGAAGTCGGCGGCCGGCCCGTGCGGCAGCGCCATCCGCTCCATCACGTACTGGCCGTAGGCGAGCACCACCAGATGGTCGACGGGCTTCCACCGGCCCGGCGCCGCCGTCGGCTGCCGTTTCGCCCACGCTCCGTTGACGTTGTCCCGCCGCAGCAGCACGATGAACCGGCCGCGGGCGTTGCGGCAGGCAAGAGACAGCTCCACGATCTCGCGGTCGTCGGCCCGCTCGCCCTTCCTGCGCGGGACCTGAACCCGGTGCCGGGGGCGCATCCGGTAGCCGGTCACGTCCTCCCCTCGGGCCTGCTCCGGCAGATCCCAGTTCTCCGCCACCTCGTACATCTGGGCCATGGCGTGCGAGGGCACCGTCTTCGCGGTGATGCCATGCAGCAGGAACTGCCGCACTCCCGTGAGGATGCTTTGGATCCGGGCCGGCTCGCGTACGGCCTCCGCCCCGGGCCCGGGGTACACCAGCCCGCTGCCCGAAGGGCGGTCGATGCCCGTGACCTGCTTCGTGCCGAACTTCAGCCAGACGATGAACAGGCCGAACTCCTCGGCCGCCACCCGCCAGTCGCGGCCCATTCGCGTGCACCAGCGCAGGTACAGAGCGGTGTGCCCGGCGTACGTACGCGTCGTCAGCTCGGTTTGGTCCTTGCCGAACCGGACGTGCCGCAAGAACGCGTCCGCCTCCGGTACGACGACCAGGTCCTCGTCCAGCACGGTCCAGTAGCGGACACCGGACGGAAGTTGAACAGGAAAGGCCCGCAAGGGTCTCCTCCGATCTCGTGTGCAACATGCCGCAACGAACACGACAGCCCCAGAGATGCGAGGAAGAACCCCAGCTCACCTGATGCAGTGCATCGTTACACCACACTCGGCGAAGCCCGGGAGAACGACCACGAGTAGACAGGCTTCGCGTTGCTCGTGGGCGACTCGGTCGCGGACGACGTCGGCGTAGGACTGGGAGCTGAAGCCGCGGACCACGAGCACGGGGATGCCCGCGAACTCGAGCCAGCCGGTCGGCTGCTGTCGGAGGGTGTCCTTCTCGGCTGCGACGTACAGGGCCTGCTTCTGGCCTGCGGAGCGGTCCAGGCGGAACCAGCCGGGCATCTCGGCGACGAACGCGTCGGCGTCCGGCCAGGCCGGCGGGACGTGGACTTCGCGGACGGTGTCGATCAGGTCGGGGAAGCGGCCCTCCCGCCGGGCCTGGGCCAGCTGCGCGGACAGCCGGCGGTACATCGGCGGCGTGTGCGGCAGCACGCCCTCAGCTGCTAGTCGGTACATGACCTGCCTCAAGGTCACCTTGAGTGGCGCGTACCCGTCCACGATCTGCCGGGCCCGTTGGCACGACACCGGATCCGTTCACGCGCCATACCGGTACAAGTACCCCTCCGCTCGGCCGCCGGCCCCCGGGATACGGATAGACCTCTCCCCTCGGCTATCGCGAGGTAAGACACCTCATGCAGCTAGCGGGTCAAGTTGACCTTGGTCAGCCAGCTGCAAAGGCGGCCAGCAGGGTGTCCGCCCGGACTTCCAGTTCGGGCGTCAGAGTTCCCTTCACGGCCACCATGAGCTCATCGCCCCCGACCGCGCGGGCAAGCCGAACCTCGACCTGTCGATGCTCGCCGACCAAGGGATACGAGTACCAGCCGTCGGGCCGCTCGTCGTCGGTCGCCTCGACCGCCAGAGCCACCGTCTCCCAGTCGGTGACATCGAACCCGTAACCCACGTAGTGCGACAGCAACTCCAGGAACGACCGCAGGTTGCGCTCCCAGATCCATCCACCGACCTCTGCCATGGCTCCCCCTCCGTGCTCGGAAGGGACAGCCTGTCATGGGCCGGTGCCTCAGTGATCACCCTGCTGCTGCAGGCGGGGGGAACGCGACCGCTTCATCGAATGGGACGCGTGCCAGGAGGCAGTGATGGAGCTGGCCGAGCATCCGGTTGAACAGGTGCCGCAGGGCTTGCATGTGCCAGTCCCCTCCTGCCCGGCGGCGCCGGTAGTGGGCGTCCGCGCCGGATGAACCGCTGAGTGAGGCAAAGGCCCACAGGTGGCCGACGTGGTTGAGCCGGTTGTTCTTGACGAACCGGCGTCCAACGTAGCGTCGTTTGCCCGAGGCCCGCGTGATCGGGGCCGAGCCGGCGTACGCCTTCAACCCTCCGGCCGTGGCGAACCGGCTCCTGTCATCGCCGATCTCGCCCAGAATGCGGGCACCGACCTGGGGGCCGATCCCAGGGAAGCTCAGCATGATCGCCGCGTCCGGGTGCGAGCGAAAGGCCTCCTCGGTGGCACGCGCCAGGTCATCGACCGCCTCACAGGCGGCATCGAGCTGCAGGAGCAGGGCCCGTGCCTGCGTGCCCATGGCGTCCTCGACGAGGGGCAACTGCCGAGGAGCCTCTTGACGGAAGAGCTGCTGGATTCGTTCGGCGTCCGTTTCGATGCCCCGGCGGCGGCCGGCTCGCCGGAGCATGGCGGTCAGCTTCCACATCTGCAGCTTCGCGGCCAGGGCAGGTGTGGGTGCAACGGCGAGAATGCGGCGGGCATCAGGGCGGGTCAGGGTTCCCGGCTTGTCCCTGAACGCCTCGATCATCGCCGGGAAGTACTCCCTCAGCAGGGACCGCAGCTGATTGGCGACCTGCTGCCGGTTCCAAACCGCGTCTTGCTGTGCGCGGGCCAGGACGGCGACGGCCTGGGCAAGGTCGGTGTCGGCGGCCAGCGGGCGGTGCACCGGCGCATCGGTGCGGATGATGTTCGCCAGCACCAGGGCGTCACCCGGGTCCGACTTCTTGCGGCTGACTCCATGCCGGTCGCGGTAGCGGGAGGCAGCCATCTGGTTGACCGCGTAGATCTTGCGGGGGCCCTGCCTCAGCGTGGCGACCAGCAGGCCGCGGCTGGTCTCGATGGCCACCGGGATCGGCGTCTCTGCGGTATCGCCGTGCTCGGCCAGGAGGTCGAGCAGCAGCCGGTAGCCGTCCAGGTCGTCGTTGATCCGGCACTTGGCCAGCAGCTTGCCGGTGTCATCGACGAGCGCGACGTCGTGGTGTCCCTCCGCCCAGTCGATTCCGCAGAACACGTCCATGGATCCCGCCCCTTCTCCGGTGCTGTTCTCGAAGGCGAGCACGCGGGGCCGCACGGCGCACTAATTCCAGGGCTCCAAGGCCCGCCACCTCATCAGCCGTGCGCGGCACCGCAAGGCCGCACGGGCGCACGCCGTGTCCAGAGCTCGAAGCTCGTGAGGAGAAACGCGTCACCGTGCGGCAGCTCATCCATCGAGGATCCCGAACCCCACGGGCCCGCGGGGGCAGAACGTGCGAGGACCGGCCGGCGCCCAGCGCCACCAGTCTTTACAAAGACCTCGCACGGTCGGAGGTGTCGTAGGGGTCACCGCGGCACCGACCGGACCACACACGTCCTGCCCCAGGCTGGACAACGCCGCCCCGGGCCCATCAGAGATCCAGAACCTCTAATTACTAACGAATTAGAGGTGTCGTTTTCCGAAGGGGGCTTGCCCACGGCCCCTGACCTGCACGAACGGACGATCACCGAATTCGGGGGGTCCCACCTCCGGTCACACCTGCGGTCCTCCGCCTAGTGCCACCCCGCAGGCAACTGTCCAGCCCTCTTCCGGTGCAACCCTCCAGCGGGTCGGGGCGCGCCCGGCGGCCTCCCTGTGCCGAAACACGTTAGGTGTCACCTGGACACGTTTGTTGTCATCTGCGACTGATTCCCACTCGTCGTTGTCCAGCGTGCGACTCGTCGACCGATCGGCCAGGGATCAGGCGTAGTCCCAGCAGCGGGTGTAGAGCCGCGGAATCCGAAACATCGACCTGGTCTGCGTGCCACGCTGCTCCACCACGCGCTCGAGGAAGCCCAGGCGCTCCAGGAGGCGGACCTGGTCGCCGATCTTGCCTTCCGCGCCGTCGAACAGTTGCTCCACCTCGGACAGTGTGAAGCTTGCGAGCTTGCCAGCCCGGCAGTTCAGCACGAACGTCGGCGCAACCTTGAAGTCGTTCGCCACCTCGTAGAAGCTCAGGTCGGACAGTTTCGTCATGGCCCGCTGTACCGCATCGGTGGAAAACAGCGGGACTGCGGCGACGGGGGCGTCGGGTCGTGCCGAGTGGTCTCGGGCCAGGTGCAGGAGCAGCACAGCCAGCCGCGGCGAGATGTCGCCGTTGCCGTTGCGCAGCGATTCGATGAGCCAGCGGTCGACGGGCTGACCCTCGATTTCGGCCGGGAACAGCACCTCGAGCGCGGCGCGCAACTCGATCTCGTCATCGGCGACACGCAGCCGTCGTGCAAGCCGGTCGAATGGTTCATTGGCGAACACCCTGCGGATCAGCACTTGCAGCCAGTCTTCTTCCGACCATTCGAGCACGAGGGAGCGGGAGACCAGTTTGTTCTTCTCCTGGATGTCGTACAGCTCGAACAGGTCCGTCCGCAGGAACACCACGAGCCCGATACGGGCGAGCTGCACCACCCGGGCCTCGGCCTGCAGCAGTGCCTGGACCAAGGCCTCCTGCCGGCCCCGGTCGTACTTGAACGCCTCGTCGATCCGGTCGAGCAGGACAACAACGTGCCGCTCGGTCTGTTCGAGCAGGTCGTCCGTCTGCTGCAGCAGTGAGTCGACGTCGAGGAACCCTCTGCTGGGTCGGGTGCCAGCAGGAAGTGTGGTCTCGAAGTTGATCGGTCCTACCCCGAACTTCAGGGTCGTACCGCCCAGAAGGCGGGCGAGTCCGTGTATGGCACGCCGGGTGCGGCCGGGTGGTTCGGTGGGCAGGCCGAGTGCAGCCCGCAGACCCGAGGCGTTGCGGCGCAACGCCTTGGGCGCCTCCGCCGGGACAACTGAGGCCACTGCGGCTGCGATGGCCACGAGCCAGGCCGCGCGCAGCGCGTCAGCGTCCAGCCAGGTGTCCTTGTCGACGATGCGGTGCAGCAGGTCGCCGACGTCGGCGACAGGGAGGGCCTCGATGGACCGTTCTTCCGCAAGCTTGCGGAAGATGGCGCTCTTACCCGAGCCGCGGTCGCCGATGACGATGGTCCGCTTGTGGACGAGGATCCGGTCCAGGCTGTGCCGTCCAACGTAACTCTCGTCAAGCAGATCGTCGTGTTCCGCCTCCTCAGCACCGAACCTGAGGTCGGCCAGCCGGAACGGCCGCACGAAGACCTGCTGGGACAGCACTGCCTCCTGGACGAAGGCATGAGCGAACTTCACCGTCCCGGCCTGCTCATCAACGGTTACTAGGCTGAACACCGACGGGAAGTCCAGTACCGCGCGGACAATGGGTTCAGTGATCCGTAGCTTACCGGCCAGCGCCGAAATCCGGTCCTGGCCACCAGCAAGCGCGAGCTCCTCCAGGAGCAGACCGAGCAGGGCCGGTTCCGGGGAAGCTCTGAGGGCAGCATCGACCAACGATTCGGTCAGACCTTCCAGGTGCTCCCCAACCACCCCGGCCGCCTCGCGGTGCTGCGAGGCTTGGGCCGCCACAAGACGGGCAATGAGCGGATGCCCGTCCGCCTGCCTGAGGATGTCGCGGACGACGTCTTCGGCGAGGTCCGGAGCGGTTTTCCGCAGCAAGGCGCGCATGTCCGCCTCAGCGAGAGGACCGAGGTCAAGCATGGCGAACTGGCGCCCGAATCGGTGGTAGTCGATGCTGACAGGGCGTGATGCCAGGACGAGCGTCCAGGCATCCAGGCCATAGCTAAGCTCTTCGACAGCGGCGGCCATCCGCTGTGGATAGCCCGCCTCGTCGAGTCCGTCGAGCAGCAGCACGGGCGCTGTCAGCCGGTCGGTGACTTCGTTCAGCGTTGTTATCACCTGCCGGAGCCAGTCGCTCCCGGATGCGCGGATCGTCCGCTCGAACTCGACCTCTGAGACGTCGACCACTTGCGTGATCTCGTTCATGATCAAAGTTGAGAGATCAGCCACATCGGCGTCTCGCAGGCTGACCAGGAAGGCTGCCCGGCCCCGCCGCTGCAGTTCGGTTTCGAGCTGCTGGAGCAGCACGGACTTGCCGACCCCCGGATCGCCGAGTACCAAGACACCCTGGTGGCCTCGGGCGTCGAGAATGTTCAGGAGGTCGATGAGTTCGGGCCGCTGAAAGGATGCCTCCACACTGGTTCACGGTAGCCGGATCAGGCGGTGTCCGTCGGGCGCCGCGCTGACGGCACGGTCCCTCCCGTGACACCCCACACGCCGGCAGCGACGGCGGTCACTCAGCCCGACGTACCAGCACACCTGGTGACAACACGACTGGCCACGCACCAGACGTGACAACACACTTGTCCAACTGGTGACAGCTACCGCGTCCCGTCAGCAGCAGACAGGCAGGCCGCCACCTCCCCCCTGTGACATTTAGCGCGTCCCAGCACACTCCCCGGCCGGGGAAGCTTGCCCAAGTGCGCTGGACGGGTGAAGGCCGTGCCTGTGGCGTGCCTGAGCTGGCGGGCAGCCGGGTTGTGGGTTCAGCGGACCGATCGGCCCGTGCACGGATCACTCTGCGAGGCAGAGCATGGGACGACACAAGCCGCGCGCGCCGCGCGGTGAGGGCGGGCAGCCGACGGAGTGGTTCGGCACCGCGTTCCACTCCGTCCTGGGGATGCTGCACCTGGACGTCCGCCGGTCCGGCAACGGTCCTCATCACCTCCTCCCCTGCCGAGATCGACGGGGCCCCGGCGTCGTGGCAGCTGCGCCTGCGCAATGACGACAGCGGCCAGGGCCTGAACGAGATGGGCGCCGCCCTGAAGGCCGGGCGCGGGCACGTCTACAGCGTGAGCGACGAGCCCGGCGCCAAGACCGTCCTGGCGTTCCTCCCGAGCCACCCCGACGAAGGCGTCGGCACACTGGCCCGGGTCCGCACCAGCGAGGGCCCGGACGGTGACGTGGTCTTCGAGCGTTCCGCGGAGCGGCCGATGGGGCTGTGGGCCGAGGCCGGGGAGAACCTCCTGCGGATCGTGCCGCAGCTCGGTCCGGACGCGCCGCCAGCGGACGGAGTCGACGACTGCCTGCGGTGCCCCGGCTGCTACCGGCCCGTCTACGACAGCTCCTCCTCGCACACCCTCATCGGCGCCGGACCAATGCCGGTGATCGGGCTGTGCAGGCTGTGCGCCGACGGCAGCACGCTCCGCTCGCTGCGCCAGGCCGACGTCCCCGTCGACCCTGTGCAGCGCGCCGTCCTCGAGACCGTGGCCGCCGCCATGGCGTAACCGAACCCCCTGGGCAAGCCCCGGCTGCCCAGGGTCGCCTTGGGCTTGCCCAGTCGCTCAGGTTTGCCCGGGTGCCGGCTCCCACAGCGGGCGGGCAAGCCCGGTTCCGTCGCAGTGGAAGCACCGGCCGCCCCCGGGCGTGCCGCGGGCCGCGATGGTGCCGACGGCCTGGCGCAGGAGCCGGGCGAGGCCCTCGACGTGGGCCGGGTGCAAGGCGAGTTCGTGGCGCTTGCCGACCAGCACCTCCAGTGCGACCCCGGGCCCGGCGTAGCCCAGTTCCATGGTGACGCCGTGGGTGACCGTGCGGATGAGGTCGTGGCGGTGGCCCATCGTCTCCATCCCGGACAGCTCCACCCGCGCGGTGGAGAGGACGTCGTCCGGCTTGGTGAGGGACAGCAGCACCTCCGGTCGCTCGAACGGGCACGAGGCGGCCGACCGGGTCGCGGTGTGCCTCATGAGCCATCCCGCCACGCGATCCGGACGCTGGGCAAGCCCTCCGTGCCGAGGGCTTGCCCAACAGAACCCGTGACCGATCGGCGGACCTGCCGTGACCGATCCGTCTCACGCGATCGGTCAAACAGCACGTCAGCGCCGTGACCGACCCGTGCAACTCCCGACCGAGCCGGTGACCGGTCATCGGTCAGCCGCGGCCTCGCCAGGAAGTTCCGGGCCGACCATGACCGACGCCCCCTGCCGACGGGCCCGGCCGGGGTGGGCAAGCCGGGGTACGGGGTGGCTTGCCCAGGCTCCCCTACGGCTTGCCCTCGCGTCCGGCCGGGCCGCCTGTCCGGCCGGACGGCAAACATCCGGCCGTGAGCTCGCGGGCCTGGCCTCACCGTGCCTTCGGGAGTGCGGCCAGGGCACGGCGTTCCTCGCCGTGGCCGTTCCCGACGACCCGCCACACGCGCCCGTCGGCCTTGTCGCGGGTCAGGAGGGGCAGGGTCGTGGTGGCCACGGTGAGCCGGTAGTTCACGCTCCCCACCCGGCGGGCACGCTCGACGCCGGCCAAGGCCGCTCGCCTAACCCGCACGCAGCTACAGGCCGCGCGCAAGCGGGCCGGTCGTCAGCGGGGTATCGCAGCCGAAGCCGAGCGGCTCCGCGAGGTCTTCCGGGCCGACTGGGTCCATCAGCCGTCGCTAGTCGAGGACGCGCTCGGTAAGCAGATGCTCGCCCTCTTGGTCCAACTGGAGGCCGCCTGCACCGCCACCGACAACCTGGCCGAGGCGGTCGAGGAGGTGTTCCCTCAGCACCCGGACGCTGAGGTCATCCTCAGCTTCCCCGGCCTCGGCACATAGCTCGGCGCCCGGGTACTCGCCGAGATCGGCGACGACCGGCACCGCTTCGCCGACGCCCGCGGACTGAAGGCATACGCCGGCGCCTCGCCCATCACCCGGGCCTCCGGCAAGGAATCCAGCATCACCCGCCGCTGGGTGAAGAACGACCGCCTCAACCACGCCGGCTACCTCTGGGCCTTCTCCTCGCTCCGCTCGTCGCCCGGGGCCGACGCACACTACCGGCGGCGCCGTGAGCAGGGAGATTGGCACGCCGCCGCCCAGCGCAACCTCTTCAACCGCATGATCGGCCAGCTCTACCACTGTCTCCAGCAGAGTCAGCGATATGACGAGGCACTGGCCTTCCCAGCTCCGCCCGTCGAAGTGGTCACAGCGGCCGAGTAGGCCGCTTCTTTCGGATCACGCCGGGCCCACGGCGCCAAGCCCCACCTGGCAGTCTGATCGGGCGCGTGAGCATACCCATTTCACCGACGCCTCTCAGGTGTGACCGGCTCAATGCCATGATCTGCGGATGAGCGAGTACTCCTGGCCCGGGGAGAACGGCAGGCGCATGCCCGACGCGGCCTCAGCCTGGACCGAGACCGTCCGCGTTCTGCCCGTCGGTACCCGCATCACCGGTGAGGTCGTCGGCCGGCAGCCCTTCGGTGTCTTCCTCTCCATCGACGACCACCCCGACGCCGTGGGCCTGGCCAGGATCGACAGGATGCCCAGGTGCATGGAGCTGCCGACCGTGGGGCAGCGCGTCACCGGCGAGGTCGTCTGGCACGCCGACCACAACCACCAGGTAGGGGTCGTGCTCGGCGAGTGGGCCGAGCACGAAGACCTGCTGCCTCGCTTTCGCGTCGGTCAGATCGTCGGGGGACGCATCACGAAGATCGCGTCCATCGGCGTCTTCGTATGCCTCGCCGACTGCGTCGAGGGACTCGTTCCGATCACCGGGTCGGCTGCATCCTCGGAGTCCTTCCGCGAAGGCCAGAAGATGTCCGTACAGATCGTGACGGTCGACAACGAGCGGAACCGGATCCTTCTGGCCGAGCCCCTGCCGTAGCTCCTGAACGTTGCGCTGGGCGGTCCCGCCCAGCCTTTCGCGGGCCCTGCCGGATCCGAACGGCAGGGCCTAGCGGGGCAGTCTGCCCACCACGGCACGAAGCCTCTCCCGTCCTGCCGTGACGCTCGCGTCCCACAGACCTGCGGCGTCACCGCTCAGCGAGAGGGACTGGAGCCGCTGCTCGTCGGCAAGAAGGCTGGCACCCGGCACGTTCTGGTCCAGCATCCCCATCGCGGTGAGCACCACATGGCCGCAGGACACCGCGTCATCAGCGTTGCCCGAGCCGTGGGCCAGCAGCGCATACCGCAGACAGAGAGCGGCGAGGAACACGTAGGTGCCGGCGGCATCGGTTATCCCCTCCTCGACTGGCTGAAGCTCTGGGAACTGCTCCAACAGGTGCACTCGCTCGGCTGCGTCGGCGAGCGGCCGGTCGGCGTACCAAAGATCACGAACGGACTCCACATAGAGGTCCAGGTGGGCCTCCTGCCCCGGTACGCCCGCCCGCAGGCCCAGAAACAGCGGCGCCATGCGTTCGGCACAAGCAGCGACGTACAGACGGACCACTTCGCCGCCCCCGTCACGAAGCGCCTGTGCGACGGCCCCCTCCACCAGCGTCCCCACGTCCCACCCTCATCCCGTTCGAACAGATCGACAGGCTACACAGCGGGCTGAGGGCGACAGCTTGACGAGTTACGACCCTGAGGTGTCTTCCAGGAGAAGGTCAAGGCGCTCATCAAGGCCAAGGCCGCCGGAGAGAGCGTGGAGAAGGCCAAGCCGGCCGCCCAGCCCACCGGCGTGGTCGACCTGATGGAGGCCCTGCGCGCGAGCGTCGAACGGGCCCGCAGCCCGAGGGACACCGGCGAAAAGGCCTCCTCCGGCGCCCGGACGGCGGGCGGAAAGGAGACGCCGACCGCGAAGAAGCGGGCGGGCTCCGGATCCGGGGCCACGGGCGGGGAGCTGATGTCGCTGACGAAGGCCGAGCTGTATGAGAAGGCGGCCGCGGCCGACATCCCGGGCCGCTCGTCGATGAACCACGACCAGCTGGCGAACGCACTCGCGCAGAGTAGGCGTGGCCGGCACCGAGGATGACCGGCGCGAGCGGTCTACTCGCCGAGTATGGATTCGAAGATCTCCACGTTTGCCGCTCCGGCTGCGTTCAGTTCGTCCTGGCGCTGTTCGGCGCTGAGCCTGTCGTAGTGGACGGCCGACACCATGCTGCGGCCATCGTGTTCCCACCGGACCTTGTAGGGTCACCACGGCGGACTCTCCTCGTGACTGTGGGCCGGACACCCCAATGGTTTGCAGCCCTGTTGGACATCGCCAGCATCTCAGCCTGCACTGACAATCCCCAGGTCGGGAGCCGTCTGCGGATGCCCCAGCGAGTAGCGGACGATCAAGGCAGTCACGCGACCCTTACTCGGAGCCCTCCGCCCCGAACGGCCCTCACCCTGCGGTGCTGCGGGCCATCCGGGGCACCCTGAGTCAGGTCCGCGATCACCGAACCCTGACCCTGGAGTTCTTGCCCTACAGGCCAGCCCGGGAAGGAGCGCCGGGCCGCCGCAACCAGCCTCACCAAGGGGTTGGAGGTACGGGCCTGCAGCCGCGTTCGATGGGGCCACAGGCAGGCGGGCCGGCGACGGGCAGTGTGGAGGTACGGCTGCGAGGGCTGTCGCGGCGCGAGTCAGACCGTGATGGCGATTCCAGTCTGGACTCGCTGTTTCGTGTAGACCTGCTCGGCAACGAGGTACGCCGGAGCTACCACCGATAGGGCCGGCAGATCAGGGTCACACGGGGGCCAGGCCTCCTGCCATGCAGGATCGAGAAGATCGCCGGGAACGAGCTCAAAATCCCAGCTGAATGGGATTCCTGTTCCCTGGGCACGGCGTCGCAGGTCGCTGGCTCGATCGCACAGCTGAGCAGCGGAGTCGGCCAAGGGATCGAGCCGTGCCCGGCCGACTGCTGTGAGCACGGCGCCGACGGTCGGTGACTCAACGCCGAAAAGGACTGCGCAGACCCTTCCGATGCTGCGCAGACGGGCATCGCTGCGCTGGCCGAGTGATTCTGCTGTGCGGACGAAAGACTGGACCCGTTGCTCAACGCAAACGGAGTACTGCCGTGCGATGTCGAGATGTTCGTTCCGATGAGTGCCCTGAGGTGCGCTCCGCGCGGCGAGGAGCGCGTCCAGCCGATTCTCCATCTGAACGAGGCGCAGCTGCTGTTCGGCGTACCTCCGGCGGAGGTCGTTGTGGTCTCGTTCCAAGATGGTCAGACGCTGCACTGTCTCCTGGTACGGGGAAGGTCGTGGGTCTCGCCAGCGCTCAGGCACAGGGAGGTGGCGGGTGGTGCTCTCAGAGTGGCTGAAGGAGGTTTCTGGAGGTGGGGAGACCTCGTAGTGGTTGTCCAAGGAGTCCTGGCCTAGTAGTCGGAGGTGAAGCTGATGGTGGTGGAGACTTCCTCACCGCTCCTTTTCACGACAGCGCGGGCTTTGATCTGCGTCTCGCCGAAGCTGAGGTATAGGTCGACTCCACGGTCCTCCAGGGCGAAGGCCATGGCCTTGGAGAGGTCCACCTTGATGAAGCCGACTTGCTTGCAGCCGGGGTCCGTGTAGTAGCGGGGGTCTGGCTCGGTGGAGGAGTAGAGGTCGATGGTCATGCGCCTGCTCGTAGGCTCAATGGGCAGGTAGGACTCTCGTGCTTCGATGCCCGTGTCGATGAGGTCGCCGCGGGTGACAAGCTTCGAGAACCTGGTGCGGCACCGGTCGATTCCGTCGCTGGAAGTCCAGCGCGTCTCTTCCGGATCAACTCCCTCTTCAAAGCGGCTGCTAATCCCCGCGCCGTAGGTCAGCCTGCTGCGTCGTGCCCTGGTCTGTGGGTCGTAGGCGTAGTAGGCGGCGCCGAAAAGCACGGCCGCACCCGGCTCTGGTGGTACCAGCACGCGGGCATGCCCCTCCACCCGTTGCTTGACCGCGTGCTGCAGGTAGCGTGAGGCGGCGAACCCTCCGACGAGGAGCACCAGAGGCTGCGCGCTCCCGGGCTGACTGGTGTTCTCGCACTCCTTGAGCTGGGCGTCGATCAGGTCAAGGATGTCGGGGACCACGGTGTCGAACAGCTCTGCTGTCTCGGCCGGCGTGACGATCAGGGCGTAGCTCTCACCTGCCTGTTTGCGGGCGAGGCGCTTGCGTACCTGGGTGCCAAGGCGGCGGTGGATCGCTGCGGGGAGGTTGATGCAGATCGGGTCCTTTTCGTCAGGGCCGAAGTCAAGTTTGGCCCTCTCCCAGGCTTCGCTCAGTTCGAGCATGGCCTCGGGACTCTGCTCGGCGAGATGCTGGACGATCTCAGGGTTTCCGAAGCGGTCGACCAGCAGTCTGTCCCTGAAGGCGTGGTTGATGACGTCGGAGCCGTGGGGTCCGCCGCTCGGCAGGCCGGACTCCACCATGCGGCCTTCCTCGTCGTTCTCGTAGCCGGTAAGGTCCGCGGTGCCACCGCCGCAGTCGACCACGATGAACCTGCAGCCTGGAGCTGTGAGGTCTGTATCCTCCTCGCCCTCCGAGCCTGCGACGTTGACGCCACTGGCACGCGCGTAGTGGGCTGCCGCCTCCGGCTCCAGGGCGAGGATGAGTCGGCCGTCTTCAGCCGGCATCCCCGCCCGGATCGCTAGGTCGCGTGTGGTCTGCTTCTGCTCGTCCGTCCAGATCGCCGGCACAGTCACACACCACCGGATGTCGTGCTCGCTGTAACCCGCAGCCCTGATTTCTTCCAGTGCGGCGGTGTAAAGGCAGCGCAGGTAGGCCTCGATCAGCGCCTCGGACCGCTTGCGTACGGACATCTCCCGCAGGTCCGGCGGGCGGGGCCTTGGCTCAAGCCCAGGTGCGGTATCGGTGGGCGATTCCCACTCCACGGCGCCGTCTTCGTCATGTTCGCCCACATCCTCGGGGCCGGTCGCCAACTCCTCCTCGTCCTGGTCGTCGGTGCTCTCGCCTCCCTGGCCGGGACCTTCGCCATCCACGAGGCAGACCAACTCCTCCATGAGGCCCATCTTGAAGCTGGAGTAGTACCTCGGGGCGTTCTCACCGGGCACTTGGGTGAGGGCTCGCCTCCGGGCGTCATACCCCCAGGCGGCTACCTTCCTGTCGCTGTCGATGAGGAGGGCGGACAGGCTTTTCGGCGAGGCCACAGGCTGGCCTGGCCATGAGGTCAGAAGGGTGGGAATTTTTTGCGCTGGGTCACCCTCACCATTCCCCTTGAAGAAATAGGAGACTCCGGACCCGTACGTCCCGAGATCTAGCCCAACGAAAACCCTCGGTTTGAACACAGACGCTCCACGGAGAAGGCCCGGATATTCCGGACGGTTCGACACAACCCCAACTGAGGCCACTGGGCAGTAAGATCTCGCCGCTTGCCCGTTTTGGGCAAGCGGCATCAACTCGCTTCGCGACATTTCATCCGCATGGCGGAACACCGCCGACCTTTACTAGCACCATATGAATGCAGACTGTGCAGAATTGCACTGTTCAACCCTGCACAGCCCTCACCCGACACTCCACGTTTCCCGGAAAGAAGCGATGATCAAAAAGGAAGCCGGCGACGAAATTGCGGCGATCATGCCCTACCCACGGCGAACGCCAGGCGCCACTGCTTCACAGCAAACACCGAAGGAAACGACGCCAAGTCACAACCTCGAAGAAATCGAGAAAAGGCTTATTGCCTACGGTGAGGCCCTGAAGTCGCGGGACTCCCTCCTGAAGGAAGCAAAGTCTGCTGGAATTAGTGAAGCGAGAATCGCAAGGCTTACGGGACACTCCCGAAATACCGTCCGCAGCGCACTCGCTTCCGGGGTGATCGCCGGTTCTCCGACCTGACGCGTCGAGGACAGCCCGGGATCGAGCAGCGCCCGCCGGTACCCGAGCCCTTCGGATCCCTGGTGCACCCGAACTCCGGGGACGGCGGCAAACGACTCCAAGAAGGGCTCGGCGGTCAAGCCGCGCCGGTCTCAGCCCCAAGACCGGCGCGGATGATGGCGATGACGCCGACCCGGTGAGGAATCAGGGGCAATCGCCGTGAGCGGAATCGGCCCGGTACCGCCATGCGCTGCATCGGTCGCTCCGCATCAAGGTCGCGGAGGTGGGGAGGACCCCCAACCGCGTGATCACCTGGATCAACACCTACTGCCATCACTACGGCCTCCCAGGCGCGATCCCCGAGGTCAATGGCAAGCCCTGGAATCTGACCGCCCGACAGTTCCGCCGCACCCTGGCCTGGTACATCGCCCGCCGCCCCGGCGGCGTCATCGCCGGAGCCGTCCAGTACCGCCACCTCGGCATCCAGATGTTCGAGGGCTACGCCGGCACCAGCGACTCCGGCTTCCGCGCCGAAGTCGAAGCCGAACAGTCCATGCAGCGCGGCGAACACCTCCTCGCCCTCACCACCGACCACCAGCACGACCTGAGCGGCCCCGCCGCCCACGAGGCAGCCGCCCGGCTCGCCGACTTCCACCACCGGACGGGCTTCACCGGCTCCGTCGTCACCGACCCGGCCCGCCTGCGCCGCGTCCTGGCCCGCCACGACCCCGAGGTCTACCCCGGCACCTACGTCACCTGCGTCTTCAACCCGGACAAGGCACTGTGCCGACCCCGCTCCGCCCCCGGAGGCCGAGCGGGTCCAGTCCCGCACGACTGCCAACCGCTGGAATGCCGCAACGTTGCGCTGACCGCCGACAACACCACCACCCTTGCCACCGAGGCCGACCGCATCGACCACCGACTCCGCGCCCGCCCCGTCCTCCCACCGCTGCTGCACGCCGGCCTGGCCCGGCGCCGCGACGCGATCCATGCCTTTCTCACCGCCAACGGGACCGCCCAGTGACCGCCCACCGCCACCCACTGCCGAGCCGCACCGACGTCCACGCTGCCATCGACAGCCTGACGTCCGAGACCGGGCGACGCCCCGAGCATGCTGGCCCTCGCCACCCGCCTCGGCCTCGCCAACACCACCTTCCGCCGCAACTACCCAGACATCTGTGCCGAGCTCGCCGCCATCGCGCGCACGCCAAGCGGCATGACCGCAGCCGACGCCTATCGCAAAGTCCAGGCCAACAACGCCCGGCTGCGAAGGGACAACCGCGACCTCGCCGAACAGCTCGAACTCGCCATCGCCGCCATCCAACGCCTGAGCATCGACAACGGCCTCCTGCGCGCCGCCCTTCACGATGCCCGCGCTGTCACCCCGCTGCCCCGCCGCCCCCGATGACCGACTCCGTCGCCACCAATCAGGTGCGCCAGCGAGCTCGCACCCAGCGAGTGCCGGATCAGTCCCACCAGAAATCCCAGCGGTGGGCGCCAGTGATCCGCTCGGCATACGCGGCCAGTATGTACGGTCTGCTGCCCTGCCAGATGTTGTCAGGGCAGAACGCAAAGTGCTCGGCTGCAACCAGCAGAGCCTCATGCTCGCTCACCGGTGGCGCGGCGATGCTGAGGTGCAGCGTGGAGAACCCGACCGCGACGACACGGGCTCCGAATCGGTTTTCCCAATCCCGGACGACCGCAGAGAATTTCGCGGTGTCGTTTTCGTAGTTGCAGGGGCCAGCCCAGCCCACGGCTGTCAGCGCTTCGGCACCGGACGGAGCGGCAACCAGTCCAAGACGTGTCCGCGGGCAGTCGGTGAGGAACGCCTCCGCGAACTCTGAGGCCAGTTGCTCAGGGTTCGTTACCGTCTCCCGGCTGGCCGCAAGGCCGGGCCATACCTGTCCGAAGGGGGCCGTAACAGCGAGGCGCCTTTTGACGTCGAGCATGTCGTCGTCTTCATCGACGGCCGTGTAGGTCGCCCACCACTGTGCGAGGAGGCCGGCAGGATCATGACTTGCCGGGGAGGACATCTGCTCAGGGAAGACCTCCCCGGACCCCCAAGGGCGGAACTCGCCATCGTTCGGGTCCAGCGCGTCGAGGAGCAGCGGCCACAAGCCGGAACGTGCGTGTTCGGTGTACATCCGCGTCCACAGCTCAGGCGCGGCTGGCCCGTCACTGAGCCACAAGGGCTGTCGATCTCCGTCGCCTTCATCGGATGTGACCATCCGACCGGGCGGGAGCAGGCCATCAAGGCTCGATCGGGATTCAGGGTGCATGGGCCGGATGCTAGTGCTGCGACCAAGGGGTATCACTGAGAGGGTCCGAGCGCTCGATCCCGGTACTCCTGGAATTCCTCCCAGCCTGACGTCTGCCCAGGGGTTATCAGGTCCCCATTCGCACAGTCGAGCACTTCGCACCGCAGAGCCTCGGCAAGACGGAAGACGTCCGTCACCACGTCGCCGCCGGAGCCCCGGATGTGGAGCATGATCGAGTCCACCGGATCTTCCGACCCGATGTTGAGTTCGACGGACCAAGTCGGGCCGGAAAGCTCGCCCCAGGCTGGGTCCGAGAGGTCAGCTTCGGGGCAAGCCTGAGTGACAGCCGCGCGTACGTCGTCGCGCCGGCCGAGCGGGTCCGGGGTGTAGTCGGCGGGGATCTCGTGCACAGAGGTGACGTCGGCGGGTAGACGCATGAGGAGGACGTCCCAGCTCATAGTGACCTTCCGGTAGGACGGGTACGGGTCGGAGTGGGTCAGATCAGGCTGAGCTGTTCTCCCGATGGCTGTGGCAGGAGCACGTTCTGCAGGCGGCGGATGTTCGCGCGCCAGGGCCCGCCATCCGACTCGGCCCATAGGTCCATCAGTTCGGACGGTTCGGTCATGATGCGGTCGAGGGCCTGAAGAGCGAGATCGCGCAGGCCAGTGAGATCCGGGAGGGGCTCTTCCGGCCCATAGATTGGATCGGCCGGCTCACCCCCGGGGCACTGCGCCCCGACGAGCGCGGCCGCGGCTACGGCTACCTCGGATTCGGGTGCTTCGAGGTAAGCCGCGGTGTCGATCACACGTGTGAGAGCACTCCGGACGATGCCCTCACGTTCGCCTGCAGCTACCTCATCAAGGTCACCGCCAAAGTCCGCTGCGGTGTCGTTGTCGAAGGGGCCGACGTCCCAAGTGCCCATGGTCTCTCCTGATCACGATGTTGACCGGGGCATCCTGACAGAGGCCACTGACAGAAGCCGTGCAGTCCAGAGCGGGGTTTCAGCCGCATGTGACTGGTCGAGACAGATGTCACCTGGCCTCGATATCCGTCAACCGCGTCAGCTCGGCGGGCTGCCATCATGCTCAGATGGCCCACGACATAGTGTTCTTCCTCGCCGCCGACGACGAGACCGCTGCTGCAACGCGCCTGCGGGGACCTGGTGAGGCCTTTGAGTCAGTGACCTGCCGTTTCATTGAGCCGGACAGTGCCATCGCCGAATGGGACATGTACTTCCAGGAGCCTTCGGCCGAGGCCCCACCGGTCGAACAGCTCCTTGGGTGGGCGTGGCCGGAGTGGGTCGCCGCCCCCTTGAACGATGGCGTTGAGGTGTTCGCTCTGCCGAAGCGGCTGACCCGAGCACTGGCCAACGCGAGCTCCGCCGAACTCGGAGAACTCGCAGGCCGCTGGACCACGCGCCTCCGGTCCGAAGACGGAGACGACATGACCGACGATGACCTGTTGGCAGTACTGCAAGGGGTTGCCCGGCTCGCGGCGTCTGCGGTGGACAACGGTGGCGGCCTCTACAGCTGGAGCTTCTGATCACTCACCTTCGCAGGCGGCTCGCGTTTGACGCCGCTGCACGCCAGGAGCTCCGTCCCAGTCGTTGAGGTACAGCGTGAATTGCCACGACCCTGCTGCGTCGACTGTTCCCCATGGCCGAAGCCATCCGCCAAGCCACCGAAGGCCGCTTCCTGCGCCAGGGTGGACCCTGGCGCTGCTCCTCGCCCAACGACTCGACGACAACAGCTGGACCGCGTGCACATGCGAGCCAGCCCCGCCCGGCGGTCAGCTGGCCCCGCGTGGGTCGTACGAGATATCGGGTGTACGCGGCCAAGCATCCAGAGATGACGCGGAGCAGGAGACCGGCTGACGCGACGGAGGATCGACATGGAGCGGTTGGAGCTGATCGTCGTGCAGCTCGAAGAGGCCAAGGGGATGATCAAGAAGGGGCGTGTGCCCAACCTGCGGTTGGCGTACCTACTCATCGACAGCGTGACGGAGCTGATCCTCCACCGAACCGTTCAGACGGAACTCCGGCACCAGGGCATGCTCAAGAAGCTGCTGTTGGCCTACCAACAGAACGCGGCCTACGGAATACCGGTCGACGCGGAAGAGGTCGCGTCCATCGAGGCGAAGATCGTATCCAAGTCCGACCTGAAGGACATCGACCGCAACTTCGACGCCAAAGTCGGTCTGCTGGTCCGCCGCAACTTGCTCGACAAAGCGCTCGGCCCCGTCCTGGAAAAGCTGCACAAGTACCGCAACGAGATGTATCACCGCGACAAGCTGAGGCCCGAGATCATCAGGCCGGCCACCCTGATCTACTTCGACTCCGCATGCACAGTGCTGGAGTCGTACAGGCAAATGATCATCACCTACCCGTCCGACCTCGGTGCGGAGATCTGTCGCTTCACCGAAGGCAGGCGGCCGGGCTTCGGTGAAGCGACAGACCTCCCGAAGAAGATCGCAGCACAACTACGCCGAGAGGTGGGGCTCGATCTCCCGCAGGTGAGGAGTGCCCTCACCGCTTACCTTGATGCTCGGCTTGACCAAATGGTCGACGGCCTGGAGTTCATCGAGGACAACCTTGCCGGCCCGCCCCTCGTGCGCGGCGATGCCTTGCGGCTCGTGCAGGCGAACCTTGCCGCGAACCCGACGCTCGAACAGGTGCGTGGGCGGAAGTATCAGTACTCCAAAGCGGACCTGGAGCAGTGGCGAACCCGGATAGCCGCTCTGGAATCCATCGACGACAAGCACGCACTGGTCAGCGAGTACGCCGCCATCGAGGACTCCTTCGAGCTTCTGGAGGAGAAGATCAGGGATGCGGTGTTCCAGGTCGACTACGAGGTGCAGTCCCAAATCGACTTCGCTCGCGGCAAGTAGGGGGCTCGATAAATCGCAGCACAGCACCGTCGGCGGGCGATACGGTCGCTGACATGAGCTGGTCACTGAGTCGCTTCGCGCCGCCGCACCCGGAGCTTCTGGACGCTTTGTTCCTGGCCGTCGGCCGGGCCCTCCACCTGGCGAACGCGTACGAGAGCAAGTGCCAGTACGTCCTGCGCGTCGGCAACATGGTCACCGCAAGCGCAGCGGACCCCGTCCTCACTCTGGACGAGCTGATCGCCGCAACCCCGGCAGACAAGATGCTGGGCGGCACCTTGCACAGCCTGGCCAACCACCCCATGGGCGTGACCATGGACATCGACACCCTGCACAAGGCCAGAGAAGCCCGGAACTTCATCGCCCACGAGGGCGCCTCGATCGGCTACATCTGGTCTGCCCGCCTGGAGCCGATCCTTCAGCACGCCGTCAAACTGCGCGCCGCCGTCGCCGACCTGGCGGCAGGGGACAACCTGATCTCGCAGTGGTGCCACGGCCTGGAGGAACCCCACGCATCGCAGCCGACTGACTGGATCGCCCCGTACCCCGACCTCGTAGACACGTGGGTATTCGAAGACCTGCTCGCGCTGCTCCCAGAGCCGGCTCAAGAGCAGACGGAATAGGAGGGCCCCATGGGACAGCTCATCGGAGTCGTTATCGGCGGTGTCATCGCGCTCGGCGGCGGAGTCCTCACCGCCTGGTTGCAATCGCGCCACCAGCGGAAGGCCACCCGTTCGAAGGACCTGTGGGACAGGCGGGCCGGGCTCTACCTCGACCTGCTCCTCCATCTCGACGGTTCGATGACCTTCGCGACCGACCCACTCGTCCCCGGCTACTACGGCCCGAAGACTCCGGAGCAGTTTCAGCTGCAGCGCGAGCTCGCCGCCAGGATCTCCCTCTTCGGCTCCCCAAGGGTCCGCGAGCTCTGGGAGGCCGCAACGGAGGCTGCTGCCGACTTCACTTACTGCGTTGTCGAAGGCGGCTTTTATCGGCACGACGGTGACCGCATGCTCCCGGCGACTGACGTCACGGACCCCAACTACCTCCGGTTCAAGACAGCCAAGGAGCGCTCCGAGCAGCAGCTCATCCAGCGTCTCCGCCATGAGATCGATGTCGACGACCACCTCAAGGGCTGACCCTGGCGGCACACGAAGGGCCCGACCGCGGAGCCCTTCCCCAGCAGGAACGTCGACTCCTGCTCTTCCAACGCTGACTGACCGAACGAGACAGGGCTTCCGTCACCCCTGACGAACACACGACACCTCAACATGCGGGCCTACCAGTTGGCCCCGAAAGCCGTCGCCACCGCGTCACTGTGCTGCCACACTCGCCCGTATGAGCGACGACAGCGCCAAGAGCTTCGATGGAGCCATTGGCACCCACGTCAACGCCATCACCTACGAAGTGATCGACTGGGCGACGGAAGCACTGCCGGCGCACGTACCGGCGGACGACCTGAAAAAGCTGAAGCTGGCCGCAGGCGAGCATCTCGCGGCGATGCTGACGACGGCCTATCTCGGCATCGTGCCGGTCGCCGTAGACGTCTGCGGCGGCGTGGATCTCGTCTACCGCGTGGCGGATTCGGACAGCGGCGCAATGTCGTCGCTGCTCGGCCGCAACGGTGTCGAGTTCGCCGACTTCGAGGTGAAGTCGATACCTGGTGGCTTCCGCGAGCATGACGCAGCGGCCTCGCGAGCACTGAAGCGAGGCGAGGAGCCAGGAACTCATTGGGCGACGGTTGTGTCAGCGAACGATGTCGTCGAGGCGGCCCAGTCGATGATCGCCAAGGCCACGAAGCAGTTGCGGGACAAGTCCTCGCCCGACAGGGCGCGGGTGGTGTTCATCGTGTCCCACTTCTTCGACCGGCCCTACGTGGAATGTCTCGACTTGTTGATCGCGCACGCCTTGACTGCCCCGACGCTGCCAGACGAGATCGACGCCATGTGGGTGTTCTTCGCGCCATCGCACCTGGTGGTGTGGTCGGCTGTCGAGCAGCGCTGGACACAGCTTCTTCTCAGTGGCTGTTGTCGTTCCGATCTTGTGAGGTGTTGGTCGAACGGGAGTCTCGTTCGGGTGATCGCGACGGGTTCCGGGCATGAGAACAGGGCCTCTTGGTAGCTCGGTAGGTGTCTACGCCAACGAGTGTTCCAGGAGGCCCTGTTGTCGCAGTTCTACGCCTTCGTGCGGGCCGGGTCCAGTCCGGTCACCCCGCCGTGTGACTGTCTCGCGCACCGGTTCGGGAATGCCGCGGACAACGGGACGCGTGAGCGGCGCTACCCCACTGACATGACAGACGCGCAGTGGGCCGTGGTCCGTCCACTGGTGCCCGTGCCCGGCTGGCTGCAGGGACGCGGTGGGCAGCCGGAGGCGTACTGCCACCGGGCAATGTTGGACGCGGTCCACTACCTGGTCGACAACGGAACCAAATGGCGGGCCATGCCGGCCGACTTCCCGCCGTGGGAGCGGGTTTATGCCTTCTTCCGACGCTGGCGTGACCACGGTCTAGTCACCGAGTTCCACGACCGGCTGCGCGGGAAAGTCCGTGAGAAGGCGGGCCGGGACCCGGAGCCGAGTGCCGGTGTGATCGACTCCCAGTCGGTGAAAGCGGACGCCGTCGTGGGCGCGGACAGCCGCGGCTTCGACGGCGGCAAGCTGATCAACGGGCGCAAGCGGCACGCCGTGGTCGACACGCTCGGCCTGCTGCTGGGCGTGATGGTCACTGCCGCGGACACCGGCGACCGCACTGCCGCCCGGGTACTGCTCGGGCAGGTCGCCGACGGACACCATCGGCTGGAACTGATCTGGGCCGACGGCGGATACACCGGCAGCCTTGTCGCCCACTGCCTCACCACGCTCGCGGTGGTCCTGGCGATCGTGAAACGCAGCGACGGCATGCGCGGGTTCGTCGTGCTGCCCAAGCGGTGGATCGTCGAGCGGTTCTTCGCCCACCTGATGCGCAGTCGCCGACTGGTGCGCGACTTCGAACGCCGCACCGCCAGCGCCGAGGCGATGATCTACTGGTCGATGACCCTGCTCATGACCCGCCGCCTGGCCCGGCGGCGCCCGGCCTGAGCGTGAACTGCCCCGGCACCGACTCAGCCAGCCAGCCGCGGGCCACCAGCCGCTTCGCCTTCGACCGAAGCGTCTCCACCTTCGCCGGCACCGCCTCGATGCCGAACGCCTTGGCCATCTCCTGGCAGGTCAACGGCCCCTGGCCGAGATGGCCCTGGTCGGAAAGGACCCGCAGGATGCGCTGATAGTCCAACGACAGTGCCGACCAGGCCAGCCCCGCGCGCCACATCGGCACCACCGATTTCGGCTTCGCCGCCGCCATCGGCGACTCGGGCTGCGGATTCGTATCCCGCACCCCCTCAGTGGCATCCGGGACGGCAACCTCATCACCGCCCAGGGCCAGCACCTCGCCGACCCGCGAGCGGGCAATGACCCACTCCTTCCAGTCCTCCTCGGCCACGACCAGCTCGGCCTGGACGCGATCAGCCTCCTCCCGCAACTCCTCCACACGACGACGAGCAGTGAGCTCCCGCTGTTCCAGCAACCCAGAAACTGACGGCAGCCGCGACCTCCCGGAGAACAGCAACCCGACAGACCACCCCTCCCACCGCATCACCCCTTCCATGCCTGACCAGCGGAAACAACGCGATCACGACCGGAAAGACAACAGCCACTCAGCAATTTGAAGGAGGACGGGACGCCCGGAGGTCTACTTCGGCATGGAGCTGCTGCAGCACTACGAGGGCCTGTTCCTCGAGCGGGCGGGGATCGACGGGCCCTCGCCCTTCTACTACGGTCTCGGAACTGTCGAGCTCGAATCTGCACTTGACTCAGAGTGACGGCGGCCCCCCAGACCATCACCTGGCCGCCAGCGGCGACAGCGTCGCGTGCGCCTGGCAACTGCGGCTCTGGTCGGCGAACATCGCGGCGATGTCGGCTGACCTGGGTTCTCATCCTCGGTGTCCATGCGGTGACTGGAGAGAACCGAACGCGGGGTTCGGCGTGACCTGCGCGGGGTGTAGGACAGAGGCGGTCGTGACAGGTAGAGCTGCGGACCGGCAGCCCATGGTGCCCACGCTCGTCGCGGTCGGCAGGGTCGTACTTGGTGATGCGGTGGACAAACGACGGCGGCACGATACTCCCTGGGCGGTCAGAAGGGGTACCAGCGTAGTTCCCCGGTTCCCCAAAGCCTGATCAAAGTGATCCAGAAGCTACCCAGCGGGCCATTCATCGCGCTCAGAGGCCAAGTAGCAGGTTCTGACCGCTCTTCCGTGATGCCTACGGCTGGGGGAGGACGCGGGCTCTGAGCAGAGCGAATGAGGCTCGACCGTACATCTGCCGCTTGATCGTTTTGATTCTGTTGACGTGTCCTTCGACGATGCCGGAGCTGTAGGACAGGGTGAGGCCTGCCGTGACGGCGTGGAGATCCTGGCGGATGGAGTCGGCGAAGATACCAATGGCGTCGGGGCCGCCCAGCTCGGCCTTCTGAATCCAGTCCCGCAGCAGGTGGCCGCGACGATGGCGGAGCATTTCGGTGAACTCCCGCGCGAGGTCGCAGGCCTGGGCGATCTCCGGGCAGGCACTTCGCACAGCGTCGAACTGGGCCATGTCGGACGTGCTGAGTGCCTCCTCGGGGCGCATGATCCATTGTCACGAGGGCGGGGAGCGATCGAGCGGGCGGGGACCGCAATGCCCTTCCGGATGGTCACTACGTAGCGGTGCACCACGTGGTATCCGCCGGTGTAGCCGAGGGCGAGCACCTCGCGATAGAGCTGCCTCGAGCTGGTGCAGCCCGCGTGGAAGCGGTGCTGCACATACTCCATGAACGGGTCCAGGACACCGTGACCTCGATCCTGAGCCGAGGCGAGAAGATCTGCAAGATCCTTGTTCCGGTAGCGCCGGACCGTCTTGCGGTCCAGCCGCAGTCGGCGGCCGATGGCGTTGAGCGGCAGGCCGGTGGCGGCAAGCTCGTTGACCTCCGCGTGGCGTTGTCGGATCCGGTCCAGGAGCGGAGTCTGCGGTGTGGCCAGCGGCGGCTTGGCCTCTGGTCCGGCTGGCCGTCGGAGGCAGTCACGGTGCCGGCGGCAGGTCTTCTCGACCGCCGCCGAGAGGTTCTGGAGCAGGTGCCAGCGATCTGCCACCTCCAGCGCGTCGGGGGCGGCCTGTCTGATGGCCTTGGTGAATGCCATCAGGCGGTCCCGGCAGATGATCTCGGCGCCGGGTGGTCCTGGAGCCATGCGGCGACTGTGCTGGTCTCGCGATCCGGCAGCACATCCACCGGCCTGGAGGACTCGACGTCGACGAGAACGGTGCCGCAGGTCCGGCCCTTGCGGAACGCGAACTCGTCGATTCCAAGTATCCGTGGAGCCCGGGCTGGCACGGGCTGAGCGGCCAACTGTCCCAAGAGCGCAGTCCGCCGGCCATGGATCCGAAGCTTCGTGCACAAACGTTGGCCAGGGCGGCCACCGAGCTCCGCCGCGACCGCTCTCATCGCCGAACGGCCTCCGCCCGCCCGGCGAACGCCCGCAACCAGCCACGGACCGTGCCCTCGGCCAAGCCCAAGTGGGCGGCGATCTGGCGGTGGCCCATGCCCAACGCGGCTATCTCCAGTCCGGTCCCGATCACCACGGCCGCATCCGCCCGCCGCGGCCAGAGCCCCTCCGCCAACAGCACGTGCGTGACCTTGCAGCCCGAGCAACGCGTACGGCACGGCCGCAGAAACAACCGGGCCCCCAGATCACCCCGGATCTCCCGAGGCCGGGCGTGTCCCCACGGCGTCAGGACCGAGGAACACAGCGGACATTCGAGTTGGCCGGCCCGCAGCTGTCGCTCGACCAGCAGCACGTCCGAGTCCACGATCAGCACCGACAGCCTCCGCGGCCAAGCTGTGCTCCCGCTCCGAGCACGACGAAGTATCGCGAGCCTGCCCAAACACCAAAGGATCATGTGGCCGCGTCCCCGGTAGCGGGCGTCGGTCCAGGTCAGTAACGTCGCGATGCCCGCCGGCACCCTCAGGAGCCATCCGCCCCTGCTTCATGTCTCAGCCGGACGCGCTGATAGAACCCTGTCATGACCTACCGATTCATCGCGCGGGCCGCCAGAACAGAGATCGACCCTGACGGCTACTTCACCGAAGCTGCCCTCGCCGAGGGCGAGGACGGAAGTGGCTTCATCTTGATGTTCATGGCGGGAGAGGAAGACCCTGACGATCAGGAGGTCGCTCTGGGGATGGACACACACTGCCTGGTCACAGCCGGACAGGGAACCGCGTACGGATGCGTGCGCGAAGCCGTTCTGACGGGCAATGTCCTCAGCGTCTCGCTCGACCCTGAAGCACTAGGAGATCTCCGGCTGAGCGACAGCGAGATCGAAGCCGTCATTGAAGCGCCGGCCGAGGACATCGCCCTCTTCCGAGAAATCCTTGCCCAGGTCCTCGCTTATGGACGTGCCGATGCTGTGCCCGCTCGTGTAGCCGTTTGACCCGGCGTGCCGCCGCGACCCCGATCGTGTCCACGGTGTCGTCGCACATGAACGGCCAGCCTGGCCGCAAACGAGATCATGCTTCATGTGCAACGGGAGTGTCGCCGTCACCCCGCTTCATCACCACACAGAAAGTCGTCTAACAACGGGCCGCCGTCGAAGCACGGAGTCTCGGCTCGGTCAGGCCGGGCACCTGTTCCACGTATGTCCGGCGCCGGCACTGGCTCTGGTCACAGAAGAACCGACGCACGCGGAGACGGACGACCATCTGCCGGCCCCCGGCGGGCAGCCCGGCAATGTGACGCCAGTACCGGCTGTGAACGCGTGCCGCGGGATGCTGACACAGGGGACATGGCCCTGGTGGTCCGCAGCATGCCGCGTCGACCATCACGTTGTCGTCCATGACCGTGGCCTGGCGCACTACGACGTTCAGGCCCGGGAAAGGGACGTCTCGAAGCGATTCCGTCTCCATGACGACGTCATCCCCTGGGGAAACGGTCCTGCAGTCCAGCCCTTCGAGCGCCTGCAGTCAGGGAGCGATTCCCACGGCGCGAGTGATCGTCTGGACCATCGCTCGCCATGCCTGCGCATCAGTGGTCTCGACCCAGCCCTCGGCCATCTCTGAACCGTCCTGCAGAACTCGACGAAGCGCCCGTCCGGCCTCAGGCCGGAGCGAGATCGGCAAGACGGGCAACGGCTCAGCAGGACCGTCATCAGGATCGATCACTACTTGGCTACCCGGAATCTGGCACGCGATCAGGGCAGCAGCGGCAACGGCTTCCGCCCCGTCCCCGCCGTCCACGCGCGAGCCGGAGTCCACCACCCTCTGGAAGGCCCTCGTCATCGCCTCGATGACCTGCTCAGTCGACATCCCCGCGAGCCCGTCGACGAAATCTGCGGCCATATCGCTGTCGAACGGACCGGTCCCCCACGTTCCCATGCACTACTCCCACTATCCGGACTCGATGACGTCAGCATCTCAGCACGCTCTGACACCGCGGAGCAGCGGGAGCTGGCAACGCTCGCCGGCTGGCACCATCCCGCGGATGACGTAGGCATCACGGAACAGCGGTCAGAACCATCTGAAGTGCTCAGTCACACCGGGGAACTTCTGTTCTGTGTCATCGAACTTTGATCGCGTGTCACCGAACTTTGACCAGTCGCGGGCCGTCTTGCCCGAGCTTCGTCGGCGAGATGCTTCGAGGTCTCCGAGTTCTGGAGGCCGCGCGTACCCGTTCGGGTGATACTCGGCCCGGCTTGTCGATCATGTGAGGGCGGGGCGGCAGGCTGGCCGCGTCTACGTCACCGCACACCTTTGGGAGAATGATCATGACGGGCAACACGGTGCTGAGCTGGGGGGCCGGGGACGCCAGCCAACTCGGGAACGGAACGGTCGCGGACAGCCTCGGCCCGGTCTCGGTGACCTCGCTGGCCCTGGGCGAGGTGGACCAGCTCGTCAGTGGAGGACTGGACTCCAACAGCGCCTTCGTCCTCGCGCGGACCGGCACGACGGTGAAGGCGTGGGGCGACAACGTGGCCGGGCAGATCGGCAACGGCGGCGATGCGGACCAGTCCGTGCCGGTGACCGTGCCCCGGCTCACGAACATCAAGGAAGTCGCCGCCGGGGGGATGCACGCCCTCGCCCTGGACACCAGCGGACAGGTGTGGGCGTGGGGCGACAACGCCTACGGGCAGCTCGGCAACAACCGCACAGGTGACCACCGCAACGTTCCCGACCGGGTCCAGGGCATGCCGAAGGTCAAGCAGGTCGCCGCCGGCGGCGACTTCAGCCTCGCCCTGCTGGAGAACGGCCAGGTCTACGCCTGGGGCCGGGGGATGTATGGCCAGCTCGGCAACGGCTCCCGCGCCACCAGTCCGGTGCCTCGGCAGGTGACGGGCCTGGACAAAATCGTCGCGATCGCCGCCGGAGTCCATCACGCACTCGTGCTGACCGCCGACAACACCGTCAAGAGCTGGGGCTACAACCTCCACGGACAGCTCGGCAACAGCAGCACCAAGAGCAGCAACCTGCCGGTCGACGTCGACTGGATCGAAGGCGTGAACGGCATCATCGCCGGCGCCTTCCACAACTACGCGACCACCTCCGACGGCGAGGTGTGGGGCTGGGGCAACAACCAGTACGGCCAGCTCCTGGAGGACGAGAACTTCGCCGACACCGCGGCCCGCACCAACCGCACCGCCCCGGTGGAGATCCCCCTCCTCAAGGGAGCCCAGTCCCTCGCCGCGGGCGCCCGGCACGCCGCGGCCATCATCGGCGGCAAGGTCTTCACCTGGGGCCACAACGACGAGGGGCAGCTCGGCAACGGCACCACCACCCCCGCCTACGTCGAGGTCCAGCTCCCCGCGACCGGCTACACCAAGGTCGCCGCCTCACTGGGCGGCAACACCACCTATCTCTACTGACCTCCCGCGCCCCACCACCTGCCCCGCGTCACGCGCGGGGCAGCTTCATGCCCTGCGCCACCGAACCTTGATCGCGTGCCCCCGATCTTTGAGTGATGTGCACCCTGCAAGCGGGGTTGCCCCGGGACGGGGCGGGGGGTCTGGTGGCGTTCAGCCCCGGGTGAGGCTGACGTGGTCAGCGACGATCCACTCCGCTCCGCCGCCCTCGGGGCGCAGGAAGATCGCGCACGGGTTGATGCGGCGGGTGGCGGGGTCCTCCCACTCGCCGATGAACTGGACGACACCTCGACGTCCGCCGTCTTCGACGGCCACCGCGCCCTCGCGGAGCCAGCCAGGAAGCTGACGGTTGGTCAGGGCACGGCGAGCGGAGGCTGAGCGGAGGGGTCGGAGGTCGTTCGAAGCGGGGCGGCTCATGATGTTTCCTCGGTGGTTGGCTCAGCGGGGGTACGTGCGGAGCACGAGGTGAGCGCGGGGGCCTTCGTCCATGCGCTGCCGGCTGGCCCAGCCGTCCATGTAGCGGGGCAGGTTCTCGGGTGCCACCCAGCCTTGGAGTTCGTCGGGGAACGGCTTCGCCAGCACTTGGAGGTAGAGGCAGCCTCCGGGGCGGAGCCACCGGTCGCGGACCTGGCGCAGCAGCCGTTCGGGGTCGCACAAGTACCTGGTGGTCATGCGGGCGACCACGAGGTCCACTCCGTCAACGGGGAGCCCGGGAGGCGGGCCCGTCTCGGCGTCGTGGGCCGCATACGACAGGCCGGGCCCCTGCCCGCGGAGCCGTGCGAGGCGCAGGTTGTGGGGCGAGAGGTCGAGTCCGGTCACGTGGTAGCCGTGCGCGTGGTGGAGCCAGTGCACGAAGCGTCCGGTCCCGCAGCCGACTTCGACCGCCGTACGGCCGGCTCGCCCGGTGATGTGCTTGGCGACGAACAGCTGCTCCGCGGCGGTGATCGGGCCGTGCCCCGCGATCATGTTCAGGTCCTAGGGACCGGGATTCCTGCGGATGGTGCCCGGCACATGCGGCGGGGAGGCGGGACGACTCATGGCGTGGTCCTTGGGGTGGCTGTCGCACGGATGTGGGTGGCCGTATTGAGGACCGTAGGTTCGCCCGCGGGAAGCAACGAGGACGTATCACAGGACATTTGACGGGAGTAACGTCAGAGTTCTCACTCCGAGCGGCCGCGATCTCACGGCCGCCGCTCTCCGCAGGTTCGCGACCGGGGGTAGCCATGTCCCGACCGGGAAACAGTAAGTTCTCCGATGCTCGTCGCCGCTTGGGCTGGCACAGCCAGAGCGATGTCGCCGACGCGTACGAGCAGCATTCGGCTCTGCTGGGCGAACCCGCGACCATCAACGTGCGACAGGTCCGCCGATGGGAGTCGGCTGACCCCGGCTGGCCCAAGCGGCGGATGACCCGGCGCGTCCTGGAGTCGATGTTCGGGGTGCCGCTCGCCGAGCTCGGCTTCATTCCTCCCACACGGGGAAAGACTCCGTCGACCAGGAGGAGGAGTCCATGCGCCGACGTTCCTTCCTAGGCGGGTTCGTCGTGGGCGCGGCTCCGCTCCTCAACCCCACCGGCCAGGGCCGGCTCGCCGCCGCCCTCGCCAACGCCCGCCGCTACAGCGACCACGCCCTGGTCGGCCATCTGCGCTCCGCGCTGGACGAAGCCGCGCGCAGCGACGGACGCACCGGACCGCGCCAGGCGCTGCCCACCGCGCTGGAGCTTCTCGCCGTCATCGACGAACTCGCCAGGGACACCCGCTCGTCCATCCGCCGCGAACTGCTCATGGTCGGCGCCCGCGCGGCCGAGTTCACCGCGTTCCTCCACCGCGACGCCGGATCCCCGCCCCAAGTCACCCTGTACTTCCACGACCGGGCCATCGAGTGGGCCAGCATCACGGGCGACGGCCCGATGCACGCCTACGTGCTGCTCCGCAAAGCTCAGGCCGCCGATCGAGGCGATGCGGCCCGCATGCTCGACCTCGCCCGCGCCGACGCCCTCCAGCAGGAAGCCCGCGCTCTCGCGCTCACCGGTGCCCCGCCCCGGTCCGTCGCCCGTACCCTCGGCCAGGCCCACGATGCCCTCGCCGCCGCGGCCCCCGCCGAGCCGGCGACCTGCACGGGCCCGCTGTGCGCCGGATACAGCGAGAACCGGCTGATGGCCCAGAGCGCGATCTGCCACCGCGAAGCCGGACAGCCCCAACAAGCGGTCACCCTGCTCCGCCAGCACCTTGCGGAGCAGGGTGCGTTCGCCACGCGCGACCGGGCCTTCTCCACCGCCCACCTCGCCGGGGCCCTGGCCGCCGCCGGAGAGCCCGATGACGCCGCCGCCACCGGGCTGTCCGCACTCCAGCTCGCCGCGGTCCCCGGCTTCGGCCAGGCGCTCGGCGAACTACGGCGCACCGCCGGGGACCTCCGCCCCTACGCACGACAACCCGCCGTCCGCGAGCTCCGCCGGGCCCTGACCGCCCTGCCGGTCTAACCGGCGAGGAAGCCGCAGACCTTCTCGATCACGGCGGCCTGCCACACCTGGGTCTGCGGATCCGCATACAGGGGATCCTCATGCACGGCGAACCCGTGCTGAGCTCCGTCCAGCTCCATCAGCTCGGCCGGCCCCCCGAACACCGGGAGGTAGCGGCGGGAGGACTCCACGGGGACGAACGTGTCCTTCGTTCCGTGCACCAGCAGGGCCGGCGCCCGCACCTGGCGCAGATAGACATCCGGGTCGAGGTAGAACACCTCGTTGTGAAGAGCCCGCCCCAGTCCCCAAGGGGACTTCTCCGTGTAGCCGCGCTCGTCCAGGTCCCGGGCGGCGGACGCGTTGATGTAGTCGGCGTCGAAGTACGGGCGGCTGGTGACGTACCGATCCCGATAATCCAGACGCGGATTGAGCAGCACCAGACGGTCGACGTCCTGCGGCCGGTACCCCGCGTGCAGCGCGGCGGCCCCACCCGAGAACGAGGCCGCGATCACATGCACCGGCCGGTCCACACCGGCCTCGGCCCGCAGATGATCACTCGCGGCCCGGATGTCGTTGGCGACGCCCGCGATCGTCACCTCCTCGGCCCGGCCACCGCTCGCGCCGTGCGCGCGCAAATCGAACCGCAGGCACCGGATGCCTTCACGGGCGAGCCCGGCGGCGAGCCGGGTGAAGAACCCGCCCTCCTGCCGAGTCACCCCGGCACCGTGCACGAGGACGGCCACACCAGCCGCCATCCGTTCCGGCACCGTCACCGTCCCCCTCAACGCAGTGCCGTCCAACGACCCGAACGCGACGTCCAACTCAGAAGTCATGGACAGATCGTAGAGACCACGCTCGCCGGGGACGAGCGCGCTGATGGCTCTATTCACGGGTTGTGGGTTCTGGCACAGATCTTGGGGAGCGGTCACTGAGCGTCACATCGCTGTTCGATTGTGAGGGGCTGGGTCGCGTGAGACCGCGTACGCCTTACCGCCTGCCAACCGGAAATGATGCTCCGTCAAGTCCTTGTTCGTCCCTGTCGCGGTCGGCTGTGGGCGGTGATGGTGCTGGTCTTCTGACCGATGCATCGCTCTGGGGCTCGCTCGTGTTCGACGGGATCGACGACGTGGATGTCGAGGCGGTGACGGCCGCGTTCGGCACGGTCGAGGTGGTGGCAAGAGGCCGCGCGACTGGCGCTGAATGTCCGGACTGCGGCCGCTTCTCGGATCGAGTCCACGACCGATACCAGCGCAAGCTGAAGGACCTTCCACTCGCTGAGCAGGGCTTTGTGATCCGGCTTACGGTCCGGCGCTTCATCTGCCGAGCGGCGGACTGTCCGCGCCGGACGTTCGCCGAGCCGTTTTTTTGGTTGGCCGCCCCGTACGCACGGTTCACCACTCGGCTCAACCACGCCCTGGAGCGAGTGGGGCTCGCGCTGGCCGGGCGGGCCGGCGCTCGGCTGACTGCCCAGCTGAGCTTCGGCACAGGCAGGATGACCTTGTTACGCAGGGTCATGACATTGCCCGATCCAACGTTCAGCACACCGCGGGTGCTGGGCGTGGACGACTTCGCGATCCGCCGAGGCCAGACCTACTCCACCGTCTTGACCAGCGTCGAAGACCATCGCGTGGTCGATGTGCTCCCCACGCGTGAAGCCGATCCGCTGGCCGCGTGGCTGATCCGTCACCCAGGCGTGGAGATCATCTGCCGGGATCGGGCGGGTGCCTACGCCGAGGGTGCCCGGCGTGGCGCCCCCGACGCCCTGCAGGTCGCTGACCGGTTCCATCTGTGGCAGGGCCTCGGCCGAGCCGTGGAGACCTGCGTCGACGCCCATCGCGACTGCCTGCGCAATCCTTCATCCAGCAGCATGCTGCCGGAGCCCACCGGAGGGGCTTCCGGTCGGCCGCAGGACGACTCGGAGCCCGTTGGCCGACGAGCCGAGCGGAAGAAGGCAGCACACGCACTGGTCCACGAGCTCCTCGCCCAAGGCCACTCACGCCGGGCGATCGCCCGACACCTGGGCTGCGGCCTCAACACCGTCCTCCGGTACGCGAACGCCGCACGCTGGCAGGACACCATCCGCGAGAACCGGCCCCGTCCCAGCAGGCTGGACCCCTACAAGCCCTACGTGGAGCGGCGCTTCACCGAGGGATGCACCAGCGTCACCCGACTGCACGGCGAACTCATTGCCGCCAACGCGCCCGTCACCTACCAAATGGTCCGCGCCCACATCGCGACTCTCCGCAGGGCTCCGGCCGGCGCGGCACCGCGGCCGCCGTCGGTGCGGCAGGTGACCGGATGGCTCACCCGGCACCCCACGACCCTGACCGAGGAAGCCAGGGCCGGCCTGAAGGAGGTCTTGGCCCTCTGCCCCGAACTGGACAAGGCCGCCGGACACGTCCGCGACTTCGGCGAGATACTCACCGACCGCCTCGGCTCCACACTCCTCACCTGGATCGACGCAGTCGACGCCAGCCAGCTACCCGGCCTCACCGGCTTCGCACTCCACCTGCTCCGAGATCTCGACGCCGTGACAGCAGGGCTCACGCTCGACTGGAGCTCCGGCAGCATCGAGGGCGCCGTCAACCGCATCAAGAAGATCAAGAGACAGCTTTACGGCCGAGCCGAATTCGAGCTGCTCCGCAAAATGATCCTGCTCCAGTAGCCCCTGGCGACAGGGCTGCTCCGTCGCTGGTCGGCACGTTCGAGGTCAGAGCTCGGTCGTCCAGATCCCGACAGGGTGCTCACTCGGTGGCAGCCACAACTGAGGCTGCGACTCCCGATGCCACACCTCAGCCTGTTCGCCCCAGTGAAATCGGTCATCCGCGTCAGGCCACGCAACTTGCAGCACAGGGAAAGGAGGCCGCCGGTAGAACCCGATGGCCTGCCCGAAGAAGGTCCGATACCAGCGTAGATCAACCTGCCTGAGCGCGACCTGGTGGCCGTCGACAACGTCAGGATGCTCCTGGCCGTCAGCCAGTACAGCACCCGCGGCGGCATTCTCTCCGAGCCCGTTGAGAATGCGGTGCATGACGTGGATATCGAGCCCGAACATGGCGAGCTCAGGTGCGCTGTGAGTGTGCGCGAGGCCGATCGTGTAGGCGAATCCAGGACCGATGTCGTCCTCGGGAACCATCACGACGTGCCATCCGTGCCGCTGCACATTCTCAATGATCGTCAGGTCCGTGCGGTCCGCTTCGTCCCGGCCACCGTAGTCATGGCAGAGGACGCAGCGGCACTGGAACGGATCATCAGTCATACGCGGAGGCTACGAAGTGAGCGTTCGAGCCGGACAGCCGGGCCCGGAACCACCCTCTCAATCGAAGGGGCACGAGGCCGAGTCCGTCAGCGTTCACGCATCCTGGTCCACCACCGCTGAGGACCTGTCCGTGGTCCCGGAGGTGGTGGTCCGTTTCGCCACCGAGCGGCTGGATGTCGGTCCGGGTGAGTGCGGTCGGCCGAACCAGGACCGCATCTGCTCCAGGTGCCCCGGTTGCGGCGACGCGCCGACCGGACGGCCGCGCACCCGAGGGAGGAGGCCGGACGCGCCCTCGCCCCGGCAGAACTCGGCGAGTCTGCCGGGGCGAGCCGGACCACGGCGGTTCCCGTGCGGTCGTCGGGTCGCAGGTCCTGCCCCCGACGGCCGCACGACGGCACAGAACGTCGCGGTCAGGAGGAGCTCGGGTCAGCGGACCTCGGTGACCCGGTGCTCCTTGCGCGCGCCACAGTTGGAGTTGTACACCTGCACGTGCACGTTGCTGATGCCCCCGCCCCAGTCGACGCAGTGGCCCTTGCCGTACACGTAGGCCGGGCCCGCGTACGACGTGTACCGGCCGTAGTCCTCGCCCCGCTCCCAGGTTTCGGGGACTTCGATCCAGAGGGCCATGTCCACGGCCGCACCCGGGTTGTTGCGGATGGTCGCGACGCAGTTCTTGCCGTTCGAGGCGTTGTACGTCAGGTAGACGGTGCCCAGCGAGCCGATGGCGGCCGAGTTCACGGTCTTGTAGGCGCTTCCGCAGACCTTCTGCGGCGTGGTGTTGGGCGCGGCGGTGGCGGGCGCCGCCAGCGCGGTCGTGGCCCCCAGGGCCAGGGCGGCGAATGCGGTGGTGGTAAGGACGGAACGGGTGAATCTCATGTTTCCCCCTGGTCGTCATTGGAGTTGGTCGCTCCTGCAAGGTGGGACATACAGGACGGCGGAACGGTTGCGCATCGTCCACAAAAGATGTGACCGCGCCGCCCTACCACCCCGCCCGCCGGCCGACGGACGACCTCCGACAGACGGCGGGCGGGCGTCGAGGCCACGCAGGCCGACTTCGCCGCGTTGCGCCATCAGTCGACGGCTACGCCCGTCACCGCTTAGCGGAGTCGCTACTCACCGGTCCATTCCTCCCCAAGGACCGAGAAGGCGTACGCGGTCTCACGCGTAGCCGTCTCCTCGCAATCGAACATCGAGGTAGCACTCCGCGACCGCTCCCCAAGATCTGTGCCAGAACCGAGTTTTGAAGTCATCGGGGTTCTTGCCAGGGCAGCATCGGGATGCTCCTGGTGAAAGCGCCCGGTCATGCCGCAGATGTCGAAGATCGAGCTGTACGCCGCGCTCCGGCGCGGGTGGCATGAAGATCCGGGAGATCGAGTGCAAGTACTACGTGTCGTGGCGGACGGTCAGGAAGGCCGTCGACTCGGTCTGGCCGCAGTCGAGGAAGCAGCTGCCGCCGCGGCCGACCGGGGGATGCACCACCTGGAGCGGTGCGCGAATATCCTGGGCCGAACGCAGGTGGTGCCGGGTCACTTGCGGACGGCGGGGTGCAGAACCGCGTGTACGGAGCGGAGAAGGGGCGGGAGATGGATTCGGCAGAGCGTCACCCCTCCAACGACCAAATGCCCGGGGTGCAAGGGTGGGACCCGGTGGCGGCGCTGCCGGACGGTGAGCCCGAGCGGAGTTTCCACGGGCAGTGGCAGTACCGTTCGGGGCTGAACGTGCCCGGGCCGTTCTACACGGCCGGCGCGGACGGCGGCTGGACCGGGCGCGAGTACGCACCCCGGCACGTGCTCTACGCCGACCGGTTGGAGGGATACGGCGAGTTCGTGTACCGGCAGCCGAAGACCCGCGATGAGGTGCACGCTCTCGCGCTGGCCGCGGCCGAGGACATGCCGGCCGCGTGGGCCTGTGACGGCGACCTGCACTGGACTCCTGCTGCCGTGCGGCGGTGGTGGCACGGCAGACGACTGGTCGAGGAGTACATCACGACCATGCTCGTGGAGTGGGAGGGGAGCGAGCGGGAGAACGAGCGCGAGGCGGCCGAGGGCTTGCGGGACTACGAGGCCTACCTGGCCGGTGAGTTGGCGGACGACCTGCGGGCTTACGTCTTCCGGCTGGAGCACGGCCGTTATCCGGGTCGCGGGGACGTGCTGCCGGAGCTGTGAGAGCACGGAGAAGGGTGGCCGGATGCGCTCTGACCTCCACGGCACTCACTTGGCCGCCAGCCAGGACGCGGTTCGCCACTGCGGGAAGGTCGCTGTCGTGGACCTGGGTGAAGCTGCGCTCAACCCTCTCGTTCTTCGATCCCTCGTCCGAGACCGGCGGCATGCCCAGCTCCGCGAACGCCTCATTGAGCGTCGCGTGCGTATGCACGCCACCGAGCCGTGCAACGACGCTGCCAACAAGCTGTCGAAGCGTCGAGTGATCCCTGACCTGTGAGGGCGGATCGAGCCGTTGCTGCCGGTCAGGCAGCGGCGTCCGCGCCATCCCGGCCGGCTGCCACTGGGCGACCGTGGTTGCCTGCAGGGCATCCTGTTCGTGCTGCACACCGGGATCCAGTGGGAGTGGCTGCCGCAGGAGCTCGGCTTCGGGTCCGGGATGACGTGCCGGCGCCGACTGCGGGACTGGCACGAGGCCGGGGTGTGGGACCGGCTGCACCAGGTGCTGCTGACCGAGCCGCACCGTGCCGGGAAGCTGGACTGGTCCCGGGCGGTGATCGACGGCTCCCACCACCAGGCCCGTCGGGGCGGCCCAAAACCCGGCCGAGCCCGGTCGACCGTGCCCGGCCCGGCTCGAAGCACCACGTCATCACCGACGCAGGCGGCACCCCGCTCGCCATCACCCTGCCCGGTGGCAACCGCCACGACATCACCCAGCTGACGAATCCAGGCATTGTGCTAGCTTCTCTAAGCATCGTGTGGCATGGATGCGGAGCCGGCGATCCAGCCGCAGCGAGGGAACTGGACGTCTGATTGACCTCGGCTTGCTGTGGGGGCTTGCTCCATAGGGGTCATCTCTACGGCGCGTTAACCGCTGGCCTCGAGGTCGCTTTTGAAGGTCACCATATTTTTCGGTTATGCCCACACGTGGACTTCTCGCGAGCACCACCGTAGCCATGACCTGTGCGGCCCTGATCGCCGCACCAGGCCCCGCCCACGCCCAGCAGTTCGTTCCGTGCAGTGCGACGGCCCTCGGAAACGCCATCACTCAGGCGAACACGACCCCCGGGCCCGCCGTCCTCATCCTCTCGCCCCGCTGCACCTACACGCTCACCACGCCCAACCCCGTCGACCCCGACAACGGCCTGCCCATCGTCACCAGCGAGATCAACATCATCGGTAACGCAAGCACCATCAGGCGTGTCTCGACCGCGGACTTCCGGATCCTCAAACTCCAAGGACCCGGTGGACGCCTTACCCTCAGCAACCTGACGATCCGCGACGGTCGGGACGCCTCGGGCGGGGAGGGTGGCGGAGGAATCAGCAACGAAAACGGGCAACTCACCCTCAACTCGGTACAGGTCACCAGGAACTGGACCACTCAGTCCGGAGCGGGCGGAGGCATTGCCAGCAGCGGCACACTCACCATCCGCAACAGCACCTTGAGCTTCAACATCTCCACCGCCAATAACGGCGGCGGCATTTTCTCTTTCGGCACCACGACCCTCTCGAACACCACGGTGAATGGCAATACGGCTCGGGACAGCGGTGGCGGCATCGACGGACGCGGCACGGTGACCATCACGTCCAGCACGGTTGCAGACAACGCAGCCGGCGATGACGGCGGGGGGCTCCACCTCTTCCGGGCGACATCGACCGTCGCTGACACCCTCATCCGAGGCAACACCACAGACAGTCAGAACAACCACGGTGGCGGCATCCTGAACCGGGACAGCACGCTGACCCTGGACCGAGTCACCATCTTCGCCAACAGGCATTTCGGCGGCGGTCAAGGCGCCGGCTTCGCCAATGAGAGCACTCCCGGGGAAACCGTCCCCACTGCCGCGACCATCAGGAACAGCTCCATCACCGACAACTTCGCAAGGAACGCCCCGGGCGGCCTCTTCAATTCCGGCGGTACCGTGAACCTCGTTGCCACTCCGGTGGAGAACAACATCCCCACCAATTGCACCCCCAGCGCCCCGCCGGTGACCGGTTGTGCGAACTGAGGCGGTGAAGGCTTTCCACCCTGGCCGCTGACCGGAGGATGCCAGCGGGCCACAGCGCCGCCAACCCGGCCCCGCCGCGATGGTTCCGTAGGCGGTCAGGGTTTGGGAGTCGCCGATCGACTAGGCCGTCTCTGCTGGATCTTGCCTAGTCGGCGGCGTCCCACTCTGCCTGCACCCAGGCCAGCTGCGTGTCGCTCAGCGGGGGGTCGAACCCTGCCGGGAACATCAGCATTTTCGGCTGCGGCCACATGTTCTCCGGGCCGTGCTCGTAGCAGTGCAGGGCGATGAGATGCGGCCCTTCCCCGCAGCCCTCGTGCCAGTAGGGGCGGTCATGAGCCTGGCAGAAGTACCCGAACCGCCAGCAGTCATCTTCTTCAGTCGGCTCGTAGAAGCTGGGATCGCGAATGATCGTGGTCACCGGCTCCTGCCGGTTGAACCGGGGGATGGGCCGGGGGTCACACCACAGCAGTCGGGGAGGTATCACGCTCCCATCCTGCCCCGAGGCCGACCTGTTCCGATCATCGGATCGTTGGTCCGGTCGTGAAGGAAGCCGAGTTATCTGATGCCGCATGGGCGGTGATCGCGCCGTTGTTGCCACCGGCGGGCCGGGCCCGCGGGCGGTGGCGTGATCACCGTCAGGTGCTGGAAGGCATCGTGTTCAAGTTCCGCACCGGTCTGCCCTGGCGGGACCTGCCAGGGCGGTTCGGGCCGTGGCAGACCGTCCACGGACGACTTCGACAGCCGCATGGACCGCCTAAGGGCTGTCCCGTAACTGCGGGAGCGTGAGGACCTGCCGCGGCTCAGCGGACATCAGCAGCAGCCGTGTTGGCGACACCCGCCAGGGATGCCTTGTCGTTCAAAGCCGAGACCACTTCCTGGGTCAGTGGGCGGAGGGCATACACGTGGTGCACCGCGTTGATGTCGACCGGGATCTCGTAGTAGTTGGCTTTGTACGCAAGTAGCGGTTCTGGCTCAGGTTCTGTGTTGTGTCCCTGCCTCGTTCACCGAGCGTGTCGGGGTGCACGCACCAGCTGCCACGTCGTGTGCGCGCCGACGACTGCCGCAACAACCGCGACGGCTGTGAAGAAGGCGACCAGGAAGGTACTCTCACACATGGCCGCGGTCACAACCATGGACACGAGGACAGTCCAGTCGACCCACGTTCGCTTCAACCACATCGCCAAGTCGCGCACGCCCTTCCCGGCGGGAAATCAGATCATGCGGCGTCAGCCGTGTAGCGCCGTATGTGTCACTCAGGGTACGCACGCTTTCGCAGGAGCTTGAACCCTGCGCGGCCGAACATCTGGCGCTTGAGCATCTTGATGCGGTTGACATGGCCTTCGACGACGCCCGAGTTCCAGGGGAGGGTGAGGCCAGCGATGACGGCGTCACGGTCGCGGTCGATGCCCACGGCGAGAGTGTGGAGGCTGGGTAGGTTGTCTTGTCTAACGGCGTCGAGCCAGTCCGGCAGGTGTTCGCCCTGGCGCTCGGTGAGCATGGTCCCGAAGGACCGGACGCGCCTGGTGAGTGCGTCGATCTCGGGGCAGTTGGCCCGGACGTTCTTCAGGTGGTAGGTGTTCCGTCTCGGAGAGGGTTTCCGGGCGGCGGAGGATCCATCCGGCGACAGCCCGGGGCGAGGGCGGCCGGGCCATCACAGGTCGTGGCGAGGTGCGTTTCTGGCGGAGGTAGGCGCGAACGCGCTGGTAGCTGCCCTGGTAGCGGCGCGCGGCGCAGCTCGCCGCGATCGACCCCGTCTGGCCCCCCGGCCGTACGCACCAAACTGATCAGCCCAGATCAGCCAACTGGCCACTGATCACAAACACTCCTCCCGTACATCACCGCGCTCGCCGAGGCAGGCGTCGACTGGGCTCCGTGAGAGGGCTGGTGCTCCTCGCGCTGGCGTCTGCGCAGTCGGCCAGCACGAGGAGCTGCGGTCTACCGCCGGAAGCCGCGTCGGGGATCCCTGATGCTGCGGTTGTCGAACGGGTCGAAAGGCGGCCTCCCGAAGGTCGCCCACACAGCGAACGGTCCCCCGTACGGGCGGCTCGACGGGCGCCAGCCTCCGGACGGCCGGAGGATCAGTGCGGGGACACGCGACGGGAGCCGATCAAGGATGCCGAACACCGCCGGTCGCTCGAAGAGGGCGCGCATCGTCCTGTCAGGTGTGCTGATCCTCGCCGGGGTCGTCTCGACCGGGTGCAGCGGCGAGGCCCGCGACGCCGGGCAGGGGCCTGGAGCAGGGCCCCGCCCCCAGGCGGCGCGCTCCGGGAGGGTCACCGTCGTCTACGAGGCCCAAACGGTCAAACCGGAGGACCGGGAGGCCGTGGCACTGATCCGGAACTCCCGCGTGCTGGAGCGTACGGCCGACTGGGTGAACAGATCACTCACCCTCCCGCACGACATGGTCGTGAAGGTCACCGCCGCCGTGCCGCCCGGCGTCACCGACGCCGTCACCCAGCCCGACGGCAGGACGATCTTCGTCCCGCCGTCGTTCCTGACCGAGATCGAGAAGGCCCTCGCCGATGTCGTGAAGACCGTCAAACGGCCCGCCCCGTTCCCCGCGTCCGAGTACAACACCGACGACCTGACCGTGCTGTCGACCGAATTCATCTTCGGCCACGAGATGGGCCATGCCCTGCAGCGCCAGCTCCTCCTGGCCAACCTCGGTCTCGAAGAGGACGCGGCGGACGGCTTCGCGTCCTTCTATACCGTCAACGAGGTCGGGCCGGGCCCGTCGCTGGCCGCCGCGATCCTCTTCGACGAGATCGCACGCAAGGAAGGCACGCCGACCCTGGAGGGCATGTCGAGCGACCACCCCGTTACCCAGCAGCGGGCCTTCAACTTCCTGTGCTACCTGGAGGGCAGCGACCCGAAGAAGTACCAGCAGTCCCTGGTCGACAGCGGCTATCTCCCGAAGACCCGCGCCCCCCTTTGCCCGCAGGCGTGGGCAATGCTGGACTACGGCTGGTGGACCCAGCTCCGACCCCACTTCAGCGGGGCGTTCAGGAACCGAGGTGCCGAGGAGCAGAAGAGGGCGCACGGGCGGCTGGTCGCGGAGACACAGGCTCTGGCGAAGCGCATCGACGAGATCCGCAGCGGTCAATGAGGTAAATGAGGTAAATGACGCGTATCACGTCGTTCTCGTCCGCGTAGTCGCGCAGCAGGGTTCCGGGGACTATCGCGGGATCGGCGCCGAGGCGGTGTGCAACGCTCCACCAGCAAGATCAATGTCCGCACACCGGCGCCGAACAGGGGAACAGCGAGTGTCCGAGACTTCCGTGTCCATCAAGTCCAACAAGGCCGTAGCCGACGGCTTCAAGATCACCATCTCCGGCATCATGCGCGGCTACTTCGGACAGCCCGCCCGGATCGTCAGCATCGAGGTCGCCGCCGGGCAGCACGGCACCGGTGACAACGCCCCCGCCGGAACCGCCCGCAAGGACGGCTTCAAGGTCACCGCCGACGCCCCCTCCAGTGACCGGTCCGTCACCATCGACTCCAACAACAACACCCGGCCCGGCACCTTCACCCACGGCGCGGCGGTCTCCGTTCAGGTCAAGGTCATCGACGCCGACGGAAACGAAGTCGGCGGCGAACAGACCATGCTCCAGGTGTACGAGGCGATCCGCTCCAGCACACCGGCGGCGCGCAGCGCGGCCAGCGGCTCGGGCATCGGCACGGTCGCCTCGCGGACAACGGATAGGTGGGCAGTCCAGTCGGCGAGCGGTCCGGTGAGGTCGATGTCGGCTTCGTCCAGGGGTTGGTCGCCGATCGTGTCCCAGTCCAGCGGGTACTGGGCGGCGCTGCGCCATCCGCACGCGCACATCGCCCGGAAGGCCTCGGCGCGCGGGCGGCGGGCCCGGCCGTCGTACGCCGACCAGTGCCTGGTCGACGGCACGTCCGCACCGCTCCCCACATCGAAGTACACCGGACCCGGCTCGCTGCCGCCGACGAGTACACCCGCCGCGCCCGCGTGCGCGTCCCCGAAGTCCACCGTCCACCAGTCCCATTCCACCAGCACACCACCCCTTCCCCACGTCCGCCGACAGGCCGGCCGGATCCCGTCTGCGACCCTGCCCCGTGCACGCACCCGCCCACACCCCGACGGCCCCAACAACCAACGCAGTTGGATACCAGCCCCGCGACACAGCACTGCTGGAGAGCGAGTCGCAGTTGCCGTCTCCAACCGAACGGGCGCGGCCGCGTGAGGCCCCCCTGTCACGCAGCCCGGCTCGCGATCGCGTTGAAGTCGCCACCGCAGACGTGTGAAGAACCGGGATCCGCCCGCCGCGAGAGCGGCCGCCAGGCAATCCCTCCCCTCCGTATGAAAGAGCCCCGACCAGCCGGGGGGGGGTGGGCTGGCCGGGGCCTGCCCCGGCCAGCGGGGGGGTGCCGGCCGGGGGCATGCGGGGCAGAGCCGCAAGGGCAGTCACTTCACAGCGGATCCCCCGACTCCAGCCGAACGATCCTCGCAGGCGAACCCCCACCAAGCCTGCCGGACACGCATCCTGGCGGATACCCCGCGCACGGACCGCGCCCGGGCCGGTGAAGAGCGGGGCGCTCCTCCAGAGCATCCCCGCCCGCAAGCTTGACCTGACGGACCGGTGCAAAGGGATTGCTCAGGCCTGCCCGGTCTCGAAGCGGCTGACACGCCCGTCGGGTGTGACGTCGAACCGCCAGGCGGTGCGCATCTCACCCCAGGTGTCGTTGCGGTAGTCCACGATCAGGGACCGGCCGCCGTCAGCCTCGGACGCGACGGCTATGTGGCCACCAGAGGAGAAAATCTCCCTCTCCGCCCACTGGGCGAGATCGCGGTCCGAACCGTCGTCCGACATGGTCGCGCCCGGTGTAAGGGCGGCCTGGAACGCGGCTCGGTCACCCGCGTTGACCGTGTGGACGAAGGCGCGGACAGCGGGGTCGGACAGCCTGCCCGGGTCGATCACGAGGGCCTCCTGGTCGAGCGTACGGATACAGCGACGCAACCAGAAAACACCACCGCCAAGGACCGAGCCCTGACCTTCCCCCATTTGCCCCGACGGCCAGTCGGGGCATGACGGCAACGAACACACCCCACCCCCGCGATCCCTAGGGCCTGTGTGATGTCGTGATCATTCGGCGGTTTTCAGCAGGTCGTCGATCCAGATCATTGCGGCGCGGAGGTGGAGGCCGGCGAGGTAGC
>NZ_JBHWUO010000043.1:0-65416 GCF_042736975.1 Streptomyces sp. NPDC059989 | reverse complement strand
TAGCCGCTCGGCACTTGGGGGGGGGCGGTGTTTTTCTTTTCGGCAATTTAGAGCGGGTTGGTCGGGTTTGTCCGTCACGGGGGTGTGGCCGCGCACCCCCAAGGGGTGCGCGGCCTCTCCGCGTGGTGCGTGGCTCAGACGGTGGTGATGACCTGGTCGATCTCCAGGCGCGGCGAGCGCGGGAACCAGGCGTCCTCGCCCGGCTTGCCGATGTTGACGACCATGATCGGGGTGTGGTCGGCGTCCAGGAACTCCTTCTGGATGCCGGCGAAGTCCGCACCGGTCATCGGGCCCGCGGCCAGACCGGCGGCGCGGACGCCCACGATGAAGTACGCGGCCTGCAGCGCGGCGTTGACCAGCGCGGACTGCTCGCGGACCGGGCGCTCGGCGAAGAACGCGTCCTTGGCCTGCGGGAAGTGCGGCAGCAGCGCCGGGAGCTCCTCGTGGAACTCGTTGTCCGCGGAGAGGATCGCGACCAGCGGCGCGGCGGCGGTCTTGGCCTGGTTGCCCTCGGCCAGGTGCTTCACGAGGCGCTCGCGGGCCTCGGGGGAGCGGACCAGCGTGATGCGCAGCGGGGTCCCGTTGAAAGCGGTGGGGCCGTACTTCACCAGGTCGTAGATCGCCTGGACCTGCTCCTCGGTGACCGGCTCGTCGGTGAACGAGTTGGCCGTACGGGCCTCGCGGAACAGCAGGTCCTGCGCGGCGGAGTCAAGAACGAGAGACATCGGAAAGCCTTCTTCCATACGGAGGTGAAGCGTCGAGCGATGTCCCCGACTCTACGGCGAAAGTGTGTGAACTTTCAACTAACTGCCCGTAGTCGTGATCAGTGTCACTCCTCGCCGCCGGCCGCTTCGCGCGCCGCGAGGGCCGAGTCCAGCCGGGCCCGGGCCCCCTCCAGCCAGTGCCGGCAGACCTTCGCCAGCTCCTCGCCGCGCTCCCAGAGCGCGAGCGAGTCCTCCAGCGAGGTCCCGCCGGCCTCCAGCTTGCGGACGACCTCGATGAGTTCGTCGCGGGCCTGCTCGTACCCCAGCGCGGTTTCGGCCTCTGCCATTCCCGGTTCCATCCTCTGTGTGTAGTGCGAAGAATTGATTGCGGCCGTATGTCGTTATTCGTCCGCCGTGACCGACACCGAGAAGGTGCCCTCCGAGACCCGGGCGCGCAGCACCTCGCCCGCCGAGACCTCCTCCGGCGAGCGCACCACGTGCCCGTCGGCCCGCTGGAGTACGGCGTACCCGCGCTCCAGGGTGGCCGCGGGCGACAGCGCCACCACCCGGGCGAGGGTGTGCGCGAGCTCCGAATCGGCCCGGTCCAGCAGGTGCCCCAGGGTCCGCCGGCTGCGGGCGAGGAGGGCCTCCAGCTCGTCCTCCCGGGTCTCCACCATCCGCTGCGGGTGGACGAAGACCGGCCGGGCGAGGGCGTGCGCGAGGCCCCGCTCCTCCCGGTCGAGCAGCCCGCGCACCGCCCGCAGCCCCCGGCCCTGCAGCTGGCGTACGCGATCCAGCTCCTCGCCGACGTCCGGGACCACCTTCTTCGCCGCGTCCGTGGGCGTGGAGGCCCGCAGGTCCGCGACGAGGTCCAGCAGCGGGGAGTCCGGCTCGTGGCCGATCGCGGAGACCACCGGGGTACGGGCCGCCGCGACCGTCCGTACGACCTCCTCGTCGGAGAAGGGCAGCAGGTCCTCCACGCTGCCGCCGCCGCGCGCCACGATGATCACGTCGACCTCGTCCAGGGCGTCGAGCTCCTTGACCGCCTGGATCACCTGGGGCACCGCGTGCACCCCCTGCACGGCGACGTTGCGGACCTCGAAGCGGACCGCCGGCCAGCGGCGCCGGGCGTTCTCCAGGACGTCGCGCTCGGCCGCCGAGGCCCGCCCGACGACCAGCCCGATCAGCTGCGGCAGGAAGGGCAGCGGCTTCTTGCGCTCCAGCGCGAACAGACCCTCGGAGGCCAGGGACCGCTTGAGCTTCTCCAGCCGGGCGAGCAGCTCGCCGATGCCGACCGGCCGTATCTCCGTGGCCCGCAGGGACAGCTGCCCGCGCGGGGCGTACCACTCCGGCTTGGCCAGGACGACGACCCGCGCGCCCTCCGTCACCGCGTCCGCGACCTCGTCGAAGACCTGGCGGTAGCAGGTCACGCTGAGCGAGATGTCGTGCGAGGGGTCGCGCAGCGTCAGGAAGACCACCCCCGCCCCCGGCCGCCGCGAGAGCTGCGTGATCTGCCCCTCCACCCACACCTGGCCGAGCCGGTCGATCCAGCCCCCGATGAGCCGGGACACCTGGCCTACCGGCAGCGGCGCCTCGGCCGACGTATTGAGTCCCATGTACGCAGGCTAACGGGCTGCGCTGACAGCGTCTCAGGCTCCGCTGCCGGTGTCGGGATCCGGACGCCGCCGTGCGCTCCCGCGGGGGCCGGTGTCGGGGCTGCCGTCAGGGCCTCCGCCCGGGCTGCCGTCCGGGCCTCCGCCCGGGCTGCCCTCGCGGCCGTCGGGGTCGTCGTACGGGCTCCCGCCCGGGCGGTCGTACGGGCCTTCGTCCCGGCTGCCGTCCGGGCTGCCGTCCCGGCTGCCGTCCGGGCTGCCGTCCGGGCCGTCTCCGGGGCCCCGGCGGCCGCGCTGGGCGAGGAGCACCCCCAGGCCCACCGCCAGCCACACCGCGCCCACCAGCTGCGCCGTCCAGGAGGCCTCGACGATCACCGCGACGGTCACCGCCGCGCCCAGCACCGGGAGGGCCAGGTGCTTCCACCAGTTCGGGGCGCCCTCCCTCCGCTGCACCACGAACCAGCCCACCACCGAGGCGTGCAGCAGGGTGAACGCCACCAGCGCCCCGACGTCGACGACCGAGACCAGGTGGTCCAGCCCGTCGTCGCGCCGGGCCGCCCACACCGCCGCGACCAGCGTGATGACCGCCGCCACCAGCAGCGCGGGCCGTGGGGTGCCGTCCGAGGTCCGCGCCAGCACGCGCGGCAGCCGCCGTTCCCTGGCCATCGCGAACACCAGCCGCCCGGCCGCCGCCTGCCCGGCCAGCGCCGCGAAGGCCGCCCCGATCGCCTTGCTGATCGCCACCAGGTCGTGCAGCCAGAAGCCGACGGAGGACTCCACCGCGTTGTAGAAGGCGGGGCCCTGCTGCGCCGGATCCGCCGCCAGCTCGGCCGCCGTGACCGGGCTGAGCAGCGCGACGAGGTAGGTCTGGGCGATGAACAGCACCCCGGCCAGCGCCAGGCAGAACAACACCGCCCGCGCCACCCGCTCCGAGCCCCCCGTGACCTCCTCCGCGAAGGAGGCGATGGCGTCGAAGCCCAGGTACGACAGGACCGCGACCGACACCGCGCCGAGCACGGCGCCCACGCTGAAGCCCAGCGAGCCGTCGCCGGTCAGCGGGGAGAGCCAGCCGCGCTGGGCCCCGTCCCGGACCAGGACGGTCACGGCGGCGACCAGGAAGACCAGGAGCACCAGGATCTCCATGGCCAGCACGGCGAAGCCCACGCGCGCGGCCGCCCGCACGCCCCACAGGTTGAGCAGGGTGGTGATCACGACGGCCAGGGCCGTCCACACCCAGCGGGACACCTCCGGCACCAGCGCGTTCATCGCGATCCCGGAGAACAGGTACGCGACCGCCGGGATCAGCAGGTAGTCGAGCATCGCCATCCACCCGGCGATCAGGCCGGGGCCCTCGCCCAGGCCCTTGCGGGCGTACGTGAAGACCGAGCCGGCCTGCGGGGCCACCCGCACCATCTGCGCGTACGAGAAGGCCGTGAAGGCCATCGCCACGGTCGCCGCGAGGTAGACCAGGGCCACGGCCCCGTGCGATGTGGCGTCCAGGGTGCCGAAGACCCCGACCGGGGCCATGGGGGCGATGAAGAGCAGCCCGTAGACGACCAGGTCCCGGAACCCGAGGCTCCGCCGCAGCCGGCCTTCGCGGGCCCGCTCCGGTACCGGTGCCGCCGTACTGGATTCCGCACCGGACGCCATCGACCCTCCGAGGGATGCTGTGGACACGCTTGCGATCAAGTGTGTGGCGTACGGGGGACGAACGGCCTGCTGGGCACCCCCGTACGATGGAGGGCATGACTGCTGCCGCTTCCCGCCGTGTCCTGCTCGCCGCCCCTCGCGGCTACTGCGCGGGCGTCGACCGAGCCGTGATCGCTGTCGAGAAGGCTCTCGAGCAGTACGGCGCGCCGGTGTACGTCCGGCACGAGATCGTGCACAACAAGTACGTCGTCCAGACGCTGGAGAAGAAGGGCGCCATCTTCGTCGAGCGGACGGAAGAGGTCCCGCCGGGCTCCATCGTGATGTTCTCCGCGCACGGCGTGGCGCCCGTGGTGCACGAGGAGGCGGCGCGCGGCAAGCTCGCGACGATCGACGCGACGTGCCCGCTGGTCACCAAGGTGCACAAGGAAGCCATCCGCTACGCGAACGAGGACTTCGACATCCTCCTCATCGGCCACGAGGGCCACGAGGAGGTCATCGGCACCTCCGGCGAGGCCCCGGACCACATCACGATCGTGGACGGCCCGGACGACGTGGCCAACGTCGAGGTGCGCGACGAGTCGAAGGTCGTCTGGCTGTCGCAGACCACCCTCTCGGTCGACGAGACGATGGAGACGGTCGACGCGCTGAAGACCAAGTTCCCGCTGCTCGTCTCGCCGCCGAGCGACGACATCTGCTACGCCACCTCGAACCGGCAGGCCGCGGTCAAGGTGATGGGCGCCGACTCCGACCTGGTCATCGTCGTCGGGTCGAAGAACTCCTCGAACTCCATCCGGCTCGTCGAGGTCGCCCTCGACGCCGGCGCGCGCGCCGCGTACCTGGTGGACTTCGCGAGCGAGATCGACGAGGCCTGGCTGGAGGGCGTGACCACGGTCGGCCTCACCTCGGGCGCCTCGGTGCCGGAGGTCCTGGTCGAGGAGGTCCTGGAGTGGCTGGCGGCGCGCGGTTACGCGGACGTCGAGATCGTGAAGACGGCGGAGGAGTCGATCGTCTTCTCCCTCCCGAAGGAACTGCGCCGCGACCTGCGTGCGGAAGCGGCGGAACTGGTCGCCGACAAGTAAGTCCTTTCGTACGGTATGTCCATGCAGATCATGGGTGTGGACATCGGCGGTTCCGGGATCAAGGGCGCTCCCGTGGACCTGGACCGCGGCGACCTGACGCAGGAGCGCCACAAAGTACTGACACCGCAGCCGGCCACCCCCGAGGGGGTGGCCGGCTGCGTCGCGGAGGTGGTCGGCGCGTTCTCCTGGTCGGGCCCGGTCGGGGTCACCTTTCCGGGGGTGGTCACGAACGGCATCACCCGTTCGGCGGCCAACGTCGACAAGGCCTGGGTCGGGGTCGACGCGGCGGCGCTGCTCTCGCGCGAGCTCGGCGGCCTGCCGGTCACGGTCCTCAACGACGCGGACGCAGCGGGCGTCGCGGAGATGACGTACGGGGCCGGGCGCGGGCGGGGCGGCACGGTCATCCTGCTCACCCTGGGCACGGGCATCGGGAGCGCCCTGTTCACGGACGGGCGCCTCGTCCCGAACACGGAGCTCGGGCACCTGGAGCTGAAGGGCCACGACGCGGAGACGCGGGCGTCGGTGAAGGCCAAGGAGGACGGGGGCCTCACCTGGGAGCGATGGGCGCACCGGCTCCAGAGGTACCTGGAACACGTGGAGATGCTGTTCTCCCCGGACCTCTTCATCCTCGGCGGCGGCGTCAGCCGCAAGCCGGAGAAGTTCCTGCCCCTCATCGAGGGCATCCGGGCCGAGATCGTCCCGGCGAAGCTCCAGAACAACGCGGGCATCGTGGGAGCGGCGATGGCGGCGAAAGGCTAGGCGGGATCGGGCTGGATCCCGCCTGCCCAGCCGGCCCTAGAGGGCGCGGCGGACCTAGAGGGCCCGGCGGGGCAGGCGCCGCCGGCCGATCAGCACGGCCTTCCGCACGACGGCGATGAGGGCGGCGACCAGCGTCCCCGCGTACAGCCAGCCGGCGTGCAGGGACAGGACGGACACCAGCCCCATCAGCTGCCCGCCGAAGCCGCCGGAGCCGCCCGAGATGGGCCACGCTCCGGCGGCGAAGGCGATGGGGGCGGCGATCGGCGCGGTGATCAGGTCGGCGGGCCGCACCCAGAGGGCGGTGGCGGCCGCGACGGGCAGGAAGAGCAGCCCGTAGACGAGGAGCGAGGACCCGAAGAGCAGCCAGGAGATCCCGCCCGCCAGCACCATCGCGGCGCAGGCGAACAGCCCGCCGCCGAGCCCGGTCAGCCGGGGCCGGGGCAGCCGCCGCGCGAGCGCGGGCCGCGGCCGGCCGCCGCCGCCCTGGGCGGGTACGGCGGCGCTCGGCGCGCCCCGCCGCTGGGCCGGGGGTCGCTGCGGGTGAGGTGCGGGTCGCGTCCTGTATTGCTCCACCCCACCAAACTAGGCGGGGAGGCCGCCGGATCCGGGCGCGGACACGCGTACATCCACCGCCACTCATCGGAAAGTAAACTGTCCGATGGCCCACTCCCGGGCCGCCGCCCCCTCCAGCTACGGGAAGTCGCCAACGTGTCGCTCACGATCGGAATCGTCGGCCTGCCGAATGTCGGCAAGTCGACCCTGTTCAACGCCCTGACCAAGAACGACGTGCTGGCGGCCAACTACCCGTTCGCCACCATCGAGCCGAACATCGGCGTCGTCGGCGTCCCGGACACCCGCCTCGCCGTCCTGGCCGGGATCTTCGGCTCGCAGCGCATCCTCCCCGCCACGGTCGACTTCGTCGACATCGCGGGCATCGTGCGCGGCGCCTCGGAGGGCGAGGGCCTGGGCAACAAGTTCCTCGCGAACATCCGCGAGTCCGACGCGATCTGCCAGGTCATCCGCGCCTTCAAGGACGAGAACGTCGTCCACGTCGACGGCAAGGTCTCGCCGAAGGACGACATCGAGACGATCAACACCGAGCTGATCCTCGCCGACCTCCAGTCCATCGAGAAGGCGGAGCCGCGCCTGACGAAGGAGTCCCGCCTCCAGAAGGAGAAGGTCGCGGTCCTGGCCGCGGTCGTCGAGGCCAAGAAGATCCTCGAAGCGGGCGACACCCTCTTCTCGAAGGGCATCACCAAGGGCACGGAGCAGGGCGACCTCCTCCACGAGCTGCACCTGCTCACCACCAAGCCGTTCCTCTACGTCTTCAACGTGGACGAGGACGAGCTGACGGACGACGCCTTCAAGGCGGAGCAGTCGGCGCTCGTCGCCCCGGCCGAGGCGATCTTCCTGAACGCCAAGCTGGAGGCGGACCTGGCGGAGCTGGACGACGAGGAAGCCCTCGAACTCCTCCAGTCGGTCGGCCAGGACGAGCCCGGCCTGGCCACCCTGGGCCGCGTCGGCTTCGCCACGCTGGGCCTCCAGACCTACCTGACGGCCGGCCCGAAGGAAACCCGCGCCTGGACGATCCCGCAGGGCGCCACCGCCCCCGAGGCCGCCGGCGTGATCCACACCGACTTCCAGCGCGGCTTCATCAAGGCCGAGGTCATCTCCTTCGCGGACCTGGTCGAGTGCGGCTCGGTCAACGAGGCCCGCGCGAAGGGCAAGGCCCGCATGGAGGGCAAGGAGTACGTCATGCAGGACGGCGACGTGGTCGAGTTCCGCTTCAACGTGTAATTGCATACCCACAGACGGCCTGACCTGCGAGAACGCAGGTCAGGCCGTTCTGCTGTCCGCAACAGTCCGCAGAACCGGGAGCAGCTACGTGTCGTAGACCGTGGAGCGGTGTCCGACGTGTACGACCCACACCACCAGCTCCCCGTTGTCGATCGTGTAGACGACACGGTAGTCGCCGACCCGTAGGCGGCGGCGCTCAGGCTGGGATACGAGTGCGGTGGTGTTGAAGCCGAAGGGGTCGCTCTCCAGCTCTGTCAGTTTGGCCAGGATGCGAAGCGCCATGTCACGCGGGATCTTGCGCAGCTCGGCCTGGGCCTCGGGGCGGAACACCGTGCGATAGTCACTCACTGCGTGCCAGCGTCTCCCTCATCACGTCCTCGATCGGGACGCCCGCGGCCGAACTCGCCATGCGCTCGTCGATGATGCGGTTGATCTCGCGCTCTTCCCACTCCTGGTACTTGCGCAGCACCTCGATCGAGACCACGGCGGCGACCTGCTTGCCGCGACGGGTGATGACAGTGGGCATGTCGTCGCGGTCGGCCCGTTCGACGACTTCGGCCAAGTGAGCGCGTACGTCGCGGATGGACTCTATGGGCAGCGGCTGAGTCATGCCTCAAGGGTACCGAGTGTGCCATGTGTACACAATCTGGGTTGCGTGCACTCGTTGGGATGAGCTGCCGATTGGGTGGCTAATTTCGGGGACAGAGATCCGGGAGCAGTTCATCCCCTTCTTACTGTTCGTGAGGTCACAGGCGTGATCGTCTTGGCGCCGCTATACGCGTCAATCTTCAGTGTGGCCGCGGTCTGTATCGGCGGGAGGCTGCTAGCCGACGTCCCGCTGCTTGCATTCCCTGTGCATCGTCCGGGGGCGTGGCTGCGGCGGTTCCACGCGCCACATCGACGGGCCCGGCGGCACGTCGAGGAACTGGTACAGAAGTCGCAGGCGTCTCTTCTGTGCCTCGGCGTCCAGCCGCCCGACCGTTGGCTGCGCGCGGTGCTGATGAGGTGGCGATTGGCGGAGCGCGGCGCATGGTGGTCGTCATGGGTGCTGGCGCTTATGGCGCTGACGGCGTTGGCATTGGGGCTCATGCTTGCAGCCGCAGCCGAGTCGCACCTACAGGCTCTTCTGTGGGTGTTCCTGCCCAGCTGGTCGCTTCAGTGGCTCGTGGTGCTGCATATCCGGTTGTCCGACATCGCGATGCGCCGTGGCTCTGCGGAGGCGAACCTATATCGCGCCGCGGTCGATGTACTGCTCGCCTGCGGCACTCACCATCGGCAGCCGCGAACCACGAGCACAGTTGACCTCGTGCGGTGTGTGAGGAGGCTGCGAAGGGCACTGGTGTGTTACGCGCGGTTCGGGCTGCCGCGATGTGCTCAGGGGCGTGCGAGGGATGTCGCCCAGGCGACGATTCTTGATCGCGCGTTCGCTGAGGCGATTGATTCCGTGCTGGCAGACCGGCGTCAGCTGGCGGCCCTGGCGAGCAGGGTCGTCGGCCTGATGAATGCCCTGGCTCGCCAAGAGCCGCTGAGCTTGGTCGGTGACGATGACGCGGTGGTTGATGTCCTGGAGGGAGGGAGGACCTTCAAATCCTGGCGAGCGGCCGGCGTGCTGCTCCTGGCGTTTTCGGTCTGTTCCGGTGTCGCGCTCGGGTTCCAGAGCCTCGGACTAGAGTCCGCCTGCCTCTCCGCCGTGCTGTCGGTGTTTGCCGCCTGCGCATGGACCGTAATGGATCGCTACGGGGTTCTTGGAGCGTGCCGGCCTCCGGCTCAGGTGGGCACGACTTCCGCAGTTCCAGGCGCTGGTGCGGAAACCCGTACGGAGGTGGAGCTCGCTCAACGCGGTCGGTTATTCAACGTGTAGTCGTAGCCTTCGGAAGGGGTCGGACTCTGATGAGTGCGACCCCTTCTGTATTTCCGTGCTGACCTCCTCGTGCTGACTTGGAATCGGATGTCAGTCCGAGTGGCCCGGCGCGCGAGGGGCGCAGGGTCAGGCGTGGGGGACCGCCGTGGCGAGGACCACCTCGAATTCCTCCAGGCTGCGGGTGGTCATGTGGGCCTTCGTCGCGGTCTCTCCGCGGACCGCCGCGACGGCGCCGCGGGATGCCACGAGGGCGTCGCGGTCGGTATAGAGCGCGCCGACAGCGGCTCTGCCTCGATCGCGGTCGATGAGCAGGGAGATGCCGGCCAGTCCGGGGATCTTCTGGATCTTGGGCAGTGAGGTGTCGCGGAACGTGTCCACCAGCAGGTCGATGTCGGCCGGCTCGACGTCCATGCGGACCAGCCGGAACCCCGCGCCGGGCCCGAGTTCCTCTGCGCGACGGGCGACCGCCGCTTCCCAGTTGTCCACCGTCACGGTCTTCGCGAAGGGCGCCATCATCTCGGCCCGCCGCTTGCTCAGGTTCTCGTAGCTGGCCTGCCGGGAGGCCTCGTCCTCCCACCACGATCCCACCAGGAGCTTGCCGAGCTCGCGGTCGGCGAACAGACCCATCCCGCGAAAGCCCGGCTGCGTCGACAGCAGCGCCCGCCCGTCGGTCCGGAGAGCCTCGGCGACCCCGTCGAGCTCGGCCGGATCACCCGTTGCATAGATGCTGCGAACGTACATAGCGCCTCTTCCTGCCTTCCGGTGGCCCCGCGCGGGCTCGTGTTCCCCACTCCATGCGATGGCCGAGGCGGATGGGGGTCAACGTGGCAGGGGCATTCAGGTGAAGAGGCGGGCCGTCGTTGTTGCCCGTGCTGGGACGGTGCTGGGATATCTGACCAATCATCAGTCGTTCGACCCGGCCGGGAGGCGACGAGAGTGGTACGTTATTAGGTACCACTTGAGGGAAGAGGTCAGGTCATGTCCATAACCGCGAGCGAAGCCCGCAAGGAACTCTTTCCGCTGATCAAGAAGGTCAACGAGAACCACGAGGCCATCGAGATCGTCTCGAAGCACGGCAACGCCGTGCTCGTCTCGGCCGAGGACTACGCGGCCCTGCGCGAGGGCTCTTACCTGCTGCGCTCTCCGGCGAACGCCCGCCGGCTGCTCAAGGCGTACGAGAACGCCCTGGCAAACATCAACGTGTCGGAGCGCGAGCTGATCGATCCGGACTCGGCGGACGCGGGTGCGGGTGCCGCGTGAGGCTTGTCTTCGAGGACCAGGGCTGGGAGGACTACACGTCCTGGCTCAAGAACGACCGCAAGATGCTCGCCCGGATCAACAAGCTCATCGAGGACGTCAGACGTGACCCGTTCTCAGGAATCGGCAAGCCCGAACCTTTGAAGTACCACCTGCCCGGCGTGTGGTCGCGGCGGATCGACGACGAGCACCGTCTCGTCTACCTGGTGACGGAGAAGGAGATCATCATCCTTGCGGCTCGGTACCACTACTGACCGCCCGTGCGGGGACGGTGCCGGGACCGCATCGGTCACCTCTCCGGGTACAGGTCGGTGCGGTCGATCCAGGCGGGGGCGACGAGGATGTCCTCGCCGATCGGCGCTCCGGTGGCTTCCAGGAGGGACCAGGCGCGGGACTCTTCGACCAGGTGGTCCCAGGGCGCACTCCAGTCCAGCTGCCAGTCGAGGCCCGTGCCGGAGACGCAGTACGTACGGCCGGCGTCCACCCGCCAGAACTGGGAGTAGAGGGTCAGCTGGGCGTGGTCGGTCAGGTCGTTGATGATCGCCGTGAAGTGGGCGGAGGGCCAGCCGGGGCTGTCCGCCGGGGTATCGGTGCGTAGGTGGGCGGTCAGCGAGGGGACTACGGGGGTGCGGGCGCCGAGTTCCGTCAGGGCCCAGCGGATGCCGTCGGGCTCGGTCCAGTCCGGCGGGGTGGCCCGTTCCAGGCAGGTGCGGTAGGCGCGGCGCAGGGGCTCGACCGCGCCGTCGATCTCCAGGCTCGCCAGGGCCACGGCGGCCCATTCGCGGACGGTCGGGTTGTCGCTCTCCAGCAGCCCGATGAGGGCTGGGCCACAGCGTGGGTCGCTCACCTCCTGGGGGGCGCCAGGCGGGGTCGAGCGGCTCGTCCGCGGCCGGCGGGCGGACGAACGGTAGGCGGCGCTGGTCGCAGGCGCCGAAGGCCTGGTAGTGCTGCTGGGCCTCGATCAGGGAGATCTTGTTCGCGCCGCCGTCCATGGTCGGCCGGCGGAACTGGACCCCGTCGTCCTCCCAGGAGCAGACCGGGCAGATCTCGTACGAGCCGGGCATGTCGTCGAGCACGCGGTGCCCGCAGCAGGGACAGGGGGAGGAGTCGCTCACCTGCGCAGTCTCGGTGCAGGTCCCACCGGTGTGCCATGGATTTCTCTGCCTCAGCAGACATTCCGCTTCGACGTGTAGTCGCGCTTTGCGGGAAGGGTCGGACTCTGCCGAGCCGAGTCCGACCCCTTCCGCGTTCCCGTGCCGGCCGTCAGCCGCTTCGGGGCGGTGTGAGCTTGTCGAGGTCCAGGCTGATCTCGAAGGGCACCGGGCGCTGGAGGGTGCCGCGGAAGATGCCGGCGGGCGCGTAGGCGCCGGTGGGTTCGTCGAGTTCGTAGACGTGGACGACGGGTGCCCCGTCCTCGTCCTCGACGCACCAGTAGTGCGGGATGCCGGCCTCCGCGTACTTGCGGAGCTTTACTGTGCGATCGCGATGGGCGGACTCGGGAGAGACGACCTCGATGACGAGCTGGACGTCTTCGGGAGCGAACCAGGTGCGGTCACCGTCGAAGTCGGCCGTCGTCACCAGTAGGTCCGGTTCGGGCCGGTTGCGCGGGTCGAGCTTGACGGTCATCTCGCGGCCGACTCTGGTGTCGGCGGGAGCCTGCTCCATGAGGGCGACCGTGAGCATGGTGACGAGGTGGCCATGCCACCACCTCTGGGGCGACATCATGAAGACGAGGGCTCCGTCGATCAGCTCGGTGTGGCGGGGTGCCTCGGGGAGGCGGTCCAAGTCCTCCGCGAACCAGCCTTCCGCGCGCGGCGGGCGCATCCAGTCGGGCAGTGCGGTCATGGCTTTACGGTAGCGGCCCGCAGCTCGTGTCGGAGAGCCGATGACCTCGGCAGCCGCTCCGCCCTCGGACGTGGTGACTTGTGCCCCCAGTCGGCCGAGGCGGGTCGTGGGGCGGCGGGGTGGTGGGGTGGGATCGCTCAGCATCGGCACCTGTAAGCCGTACGTGCCCCGACGGGCCGACGAAAGATCAGGTGCACCCGATGAGAAACCGCCTCGGCGCAGTGCTGTCCGCCGCCCTCCTCGTGGCCGGCCTCCAGCTCGCCGCGACCACCGCCGCGCAGGGCGCCACCCCGCCGCCCGGTGATCTGCGGCTCGCTCCCGCCGCGACCGCCGTCCCGGACAGCTGGATCGTCGTCCTCAAGGACGGGGAGGACACGGCCCCGGCGCAGGCCATGGCCACCGGCGCGGGCGGGGAGGTCGGGCACGTCTACCGGAGCGCCCTGCGCGGCTTCTCGATCCGGGCGTCGCAGGACCAGGCCGCCGAGCTGGCCGCCGACCCGCGCGTCGCGTACGTGGAGCAGGACGCGGAGGTGCGGGCCTCGGACACGCAGGCGGACGCGCCGTGGGGCCTCGACCGGATCGACCAGCGGGCCCTGCCGCTGTCGCAGACGTACACCTACGACTCGACGGCCGCGAACGTGACCGCGTACGTCATCGACACCGGCATCCGCACCACCCACACCGACTTCGGCGGCCGGGCGCGCGCCGGCTTCGACGCCTTCGGGGGCAGCGGCCAGGACTGCAACGGGCACGGTACGCACGTCGCCGGGACGGTGGGCGGGACCACCTACGGCGTCGCGAAGCGCGCCTCCCTCGTGTCCGTGCGGGTGCTGAACTGCAGCGGCTCCGGCACGACCGCCGGGGTGATCGCCGGCGTGGACTGGGTGTCGGCGAACGCGGCCAGGCCCGCCGTCGCCAACATGAGCCTCGGCGGCGGGGCCAGCTCGGCCCTGGACGGCGCGGTCGCCCGGTCCATCTCCTCCGGGGTCACCTACGCGATCGCGGCGGGCAACTCCTCCGCGAACGCCTGCAGCTATTCGCCCGGCCGCACCCCGTCGGCCATCACCGTCGGCGCGACCCTCCGCTGGGACGCCCGCGCCGCCTTCTCCAACTACGGTTCGTGCCTCGACCTCTTCGCCCCGGGCGTCGGCATCACCTCGGACTGGTACACGGGCAACGCCGCGACGAACACCCTCTCCGGCACCTCGATGGCCGCCCCGCACGTGGCCGGCGCCGCCGCGCTGTACCTGTCGGCCCACCCGGCCGCGACCCCGGTCCAGGTCAGGGACGCGGTGGTGGCCAACGCGACGGCGGGCGCGGTCCTCGTCCCCGGCGCCGGCTCTCCGAACCGGCTGCTGTACTCCCGTTTCTGAGGATCAGAGGCCGCGGACCGCGGCGACGGTGAAGGTGGTGGGGGCGCCGCCGCCCGGTCCCATGGGGCCGCCCTTGTCGAACTGCGAGCGGACCACCAGCGTGCGGCCCGGGGTGTGGGCGAGGGTCGTGGGGATCTGCAGGGACGGGTCCGTGACCGAGTGGACCAGGCGGGCGCGGGTGCCGTCTGCCGCGAGGTGCCAGCGGGTCAGCGTGTTGGTGGTGTTGTGCGCGACGCGCAGGGTCCCGTCGGGGGAGAGGTCGAGGCCGTCGGCGGCCTTCAGGTCAGCGGCCTTCAGGCCGGGGCCGGAGAGGGCCACGCGGACGATGGCGCCGGTGCGGAGGTCGACGCGGTAGAGGTCGCCGCCCGTCATGTCGACGGTGAGCAGGTAGCGGCCCGCCCGGTCCGAGACGATCCCGTTGAGGGTGAAGGTGCCCTCGGGCCGCGGGCGCAGGACCGCGGTGAGGTCGTAGGCCTCGGCCAGGGTGCCGCCGCCGGCGGCCAGCTGGGCCGGGGTCGCGCGGTAGACCACCCCGCGGACGCTGTCCGTCAGGTACGCGGTGCCGTCCGGGGTGACGGTCAGGTCGTTGACGAAGCGCGGGGCGGTCCCGGCCACCTCGAAGCGGGCCAGCCGGGCTCCGGTCCGCGTGTCGTAGACCGAGACGCCGGCGGTGGAGTCCGTCACCCACAGGCGGCCCCGGGCATCGACGCGCAGGCCGTTCGCCGTGCGCCGGCCGTCGGTGCCGGAGGGCAGGAAGACCTCCGCCTCGGAGCGGCCGGGGCGGGCCCGGTAGACGGTGCCGTCCGCGTACGAGCCGACGTAGACCGTGCGCGTACGGGGGTCCGCGGCTATGCCCTCGGGGTAGACCTTCGCGCCGGGTATGGAGAAGGCGGTGGATATCCAGGCATCTGCCCGGGTATCGGTTGCCTGGGCCGGCGTCGCACCCAGGGTGAGGGCCCCGGCCAGGGCGGTGGTCAGGGTGGTGGCCAGAAGCTTCATCAGGTGTCCTCTACTGAGTAGGTGTAGGCGAATGTATGTTAGAGCTCTAATGCATGCAAGAGGCCGTAGGATGCGGGAATGACCTCCATGGCCCCCGAGGAGCGCATCGGCTCTCATCTGAAGCGCGCCGAGCAGGCGCTCCTCGCGGCGAAGAACGCCGCGTGCAAGCCGGCCGCAGTAACGGTTCCGCAGTACGCGGCCCTGCTCTGGCTGGCCGAGAAGCCGGGCATCTCCGCCGCCGCGCTCGCCCGGCTGTGCGGGGTGACGCCGCCGACCATGAACACCGTGCTGAAGAACCTCCAGGAACGCGGTTTCATCGAGCGGACCCCGCACGAGTGGCACCGCAACGTGCTGGAGACCCGGCTCACGGTCGAGGGGCGCGCGGCGCTGGAGTTGGCGGACGCCGGGGCGGTGCGGGTGGAGCGGGCGCTGGCCGCCGCGTTCAGCGGGGAGGAGCGGGAGTTGTTCATCCAGCTGCTGGGTCGCTGCGCGGAGGCGCTCGACGCCCAGCGTTAGCCCGCAGTTCCCTTGAGATATCTGTCATGTTTTTGCCGGGATTTGGAACTCTCCGGGGTATTCGTACATCAGGACTAGGGGATGCCCAGTCGTTCTGCCCTCGGGGGCAGTCGTGACCGTTCGGAGCGAAGTTCGTGCACCAGTACCCGCAGAGCCCGCGGCCTGATCAGCCGTCGTACCAGGACCAGTCGGAGCGGTACCCGCAGGATCCCCAGTACCAGGAGCCGTACCGGGAGCAGCAGCAGTACCGGCAGCCGCCGCAGCCGCCGCAGCCCAAGCGGTCCCGCCGCGCGATATGGATCAGCGCGGCCGTCGCCTTCGCGCTCCTGCTCGGCGGCGGCGGTTTCGCGGCCTGGAAGCTCGACTGGTTCTCCGGCAACGGCGAGAAGGTGAGCTTCGGCGCGGCCACCCCGCCCCCCGTCGCGGACAAGAAGACCACCCCGAGCGAGGCCCCCAAGCCCTCCGGGGATCCGGACGTGCTGATGCCGACCGGGCCGAAGTCCGACTTCAAGCAGACCGCCAAGCTCGACGACGGCACGATCATCGCCAAGACCCGCCTCGCGGGCGCGAAGTCCGGCTTCGAGGGCGACGTATGGGTGTGGGCGCCCAAGGAGTACGACGACCCGAAGTACGCCAAGAGCGGCTTCCCGGTGCTCATCGCGCTCCCCGGCGGCAACGGCTTCCCCAGCAACTACTGGGCCGACCGCAGCCTCGGCGTCCAGAAGGCCATCAGCGAGGGCGTCCAGGCGGGCACCAGCCTCCCCTTCATCGTGGTCATGCCGGTGCTCAACCCGGACAACAAGTACTACTACGACGGCGCCGACATACCCGGCCAGCCCAAGATGGGCACCTGGATCGCCGAGGACATCCCGGCCTTCACCAAGGCCAACTTCCGTACGTACAAGTCCCGTGACGGCTGGGCCTTCATGGGCTCCTCCTCCGGCGCCTTCGTCGGCATGAAGACGGTCCTCCAGTACCCCGACCGGTTCAAGGCCGTGATAGCCAGCGGCGGCGAGATCGTCCCGGACTCCCCGCTCTGGAAGGGCCACCAGGCGGAGATGGACGCGAACAACCCCGAGAAGCTCGCCCAGAAGCTGATCGACGCCAAGGGCCCCGAGGTCTACATCAACTTCCAGATAGGCACCAAGGAGAGCGGGAAGGAGCGGATGACGAAGTTCGTGCAGACGTACGGCAAGGGCCCCGTCAAGACGACCATCCGCGACATCCAGAACGGCGAGCACAACGGCTGGCACTACGTCCGGGGCATGAAGGAAGGCTCCCTGGAGTGGATCAGCAAGGTGCTCAAGGCTCCCAAGCCCGACACCGCCGGCTGACACCCGTACGCCCGTACGCCCGTACCCCGCCGGCCCGCACGGCGCGTGGCACTCGCCACGTCACTCCCGTCCCAGGCAACCCATCCCGTCGTTCATACCTCTGTAAAGGGTGTAAGGGGGACCGATCGGTCCGGCCCGCGCTCCGTACCGAGCGCCGGAGAAGGAACGGGACAAATCCGTGCAGCATGACCAGCAAGGCGACGGCAGCCCCATGACCAAGGGCAGCCGTCGCCCCAAGCGCCTGCGCAGGACGCTGATCGGCGGTGGGCTCGCGCTCACCCTCGTGGCGGGCGGCGGCGCAGTCGCGTACAAATACGGGCTCTTCTCGGACATAGGGGATCCTGTCTCCTTCGAGAAGGTCCAGGAGAAGGCCTCCAAGGCCTCCGACGTCCGGCCGGGCGTGCTGATGCCCACCGGCCCGCAGGCCGAATTCGTCCGCACCAGCCGGCTGCCGGACGGCACGCAGATCGCGAAGACCACGCTGACCGGCAAGAAGTCCGGGTTCACGGGCGACGTGTGGGTGTGGGTGCCCAAGGAGTACGACGAACCGAAGTACGCCAAGAGCGCCTTCCCGGTCCTGATCTCCCTGCCCGGCGGCCGCGGCTACCCCACGAACTACTGGGGAACGGGCCCCGGCCTCGGCCTCCAGAAGGCCGTCAGCGACGGGGCGAAGGCCGGTACGAGCCTGCCCTTCATCCTGATCATGCCGGTGCACAACGCCGACACCAAGCACCACTTCGACGCCTCGGACATCCCCGGCCAGCCCAAGATGGGCACCTGGATGGCCGATGACATCCCGGATTTCGCGAAGGCCAATTTCCGGACCTTCACCTCCCGCGACGGGTGGGCCTTCATGGGCTCGTCGGCGGGCGGATTCGGCGCCTTCAAGCACCTCCTGAAGTACCCCGACCGCTTCAAGGCCGCCATCGCGAGCGGGGTCGACATCGTCCCCGATTCCCCGCTCTGGAACGGGAACACGCAGGCCATGGACGAGAACAACCCCGAGAAGCTCGCCTCGAAGCTGATCGAGGAGGGCGGTCCGGACGTCTACATCAACTTCCAGATCGGCACCGCGGAGAGCGGCCGCGACAAGGCCGAGAAGTTCATGAAGGAGTACGGCAAGGGTCCCGTGCACACCACGCTGCAGGTGATCCAGGATGGTGAGCACAACGGGAAGTCCTACGTGCGCGGCATGAGGGAGGGCGCTCTGGAGTGGATCAGCAAGGTGATGTCCGGACCGACCCCCGACCCCGGCGTGCGATGACCCCGGTGGTGAAGGGGGCGTCGGCGGCCGCCGTCGCGGGGATCGCGGCGCTCTTCGCCGTCGCGTTCCTCAAGACGCCGGGCGACCGGCCGGTGCACCCCTTCCCCACCGTCGGCGTACTCATGGCCAACGGGGAGCACTGGTGCACGGCGAGTGTCGTCGACAGCCCCGAGGGCAACGTCGTCGCCACCGCCGCGCACTGCGTGGCCCCCGCCGGGGAGGACGGGCTGCCGGGCGAGGTCGCCCACGACGGCCTGGCCATCGGCGAGCTCGCCTTCGCCCCCGCCTTCTCCGGGGAGGGCTCCGGCAGCCAGCCCCTCGGGGTGTGGAAGGTCCGCTCGATCCACGTGGACGACCGCTGGACGCGGTGGGGCGACGACACCGCCGACTTCGCCTTCCTCACCATCGCGCCCGACTCCGACGGGCGCAGCGTCCAGGAGGCCGTGGGCGGGCGGGCCGAGGCCCCGAAACCGGACTGGACCTCCGGGTACGAGCGGGACGTGACCGTCGTCGGCTACCCGGAGTCCGAGCACAATCCGCAGAACAAGCCCGTCTCCTGCACGACGCAGACCCGCCACGACGACGATGACCCCGACATGCTCTACATCAGCTGCGCCGGATTCTGGACGGGCACCAGCGGCAGCCCCTGGATCGCCGACCGGGGCGGGCCCGACCGGCCCGGGCGGCTGATCGGGGTGCTGAGCGGCGGGGACACGGACGTGGACTCCACGGCCGCGCTGTTCGACGAGCGGGCGAAGGCGCTGTACGAGCGGGCGGCCCGGGGCTGACCACTGGCCCCCCTCTGCGCCTAAGTCTTGCGCTCCGTGCTGACGATCACGCCCACCGCCGCCACCACGATCGCCCCGCCGAGCACGATCGGCCAGGTCAGGGCCTCGTCGAGGATGAGCGCACCGAGCGCCACCGCCACGACCGGATTGACGTACGCGTACGTGGACACCAGCGACAGCGGCGCCGCCTGGAGCAGCCACACGTACGCCGTGAAACCGACGAGCGAGCCGAAGAGCACCAGGTAGCCGAGCGCCAGCCAGGAGGCGGTGGAGAAGGCCGCCGGGTCCAGGCCGCGGTGCTCGCCGCGCAGCAGGCCGACGACCACGCCGGCCACCCCGCCCGCGAGCATCTGGTACGCGCTCCCGGCGAACGGATTGCCCGGCAGGTCCAGCCTCGACGCCGAGAAGGAGCCCAGCGACCACAGCACCGAGGCCGCCACCACCAGCAGCACCCCCGACAGCCGCACGGCACCGCTGAGCCCCGGGCTGGTCAGCACCGCGAGCCCGGCCAGGCCGACCAGCACCCCGCCCAGGGTGCGCCGGGGCGGCCGGTCGCCGGTGGTCGCGCGCAGCACCACCACCCACATCGGCACCGCGGCGACCAGCAGCGCGGCGAGCCCGGACGGCACCGAGGTCTCGGCGAGGACGACCAGGCCGTTGCCGCCGAGGATCAGCAGCAGGCCGACCAGGACCGCCGAGCCGAGCTGCGCACGGGTGACCTTGAGTGCGGCCGGGCCGTACCGCCAGGCGACGGCGGCGGCCAGGAGCAGGCCGGCGGTGATGAAGCGGGCTCCGGCGGAGAGGAAGGGAGGCATGGTCTCGACGACGATCCGGATGCCGAGGTAGGTCGAGCCCCAGACGACGTAGACGAGTGCCAGGGCGGTCCAGACGGTCCCGGTGATCCGGCGGGGCGGGGCGCCGGCGGGCTTGGTCCCGCTCCCCGCGGCGGTTGATGTGCGCATGGCCGGATCCTAGGGGTCGTTGGCCTATGCAGGCTTCTGGATATCTCAGCCCTCGGCTCTCAGCCCTTCAGCAGGCTGTTCAGCTCCCCGTACGGGAGGGAGTCGGCGAGGGACCCGTAGGTGCCGGCGGCGAGCAGCTCCTCGGTGGCGCGGCGGACCACGGCGTACGCGGCTTCGGCGACCCAGGAGCCGAGGCTGACGCGGGCGACGCCGAGGGTGCCGAGCTCGGCGACGCTGGGGGCGCCGGGGCCGACGAGGATGTTGAGCGGGGCGTCGATGCCCTTGGCGAGCTCGGTGATGGTGGCGGGGTCGGTGACGCCGGGCACGAAGACGCCGGTGGCTCCGGCGCGGAGGTAGGCGGCGGCGCGGGCGAGGGTCTCGTCGAGGCGGGTGGCGGGGTCGCCGAGGCCCCGGAGGTACGTGTCGACGCGGGCGTTGATGAACAGCGGCACCCCGGCGGCGGTCGCCGCGGCGCGGGCGGCGGCCACGCGCTCGGCGAACTCGGCGGGAGTGCGGCCGCCGTCCTCGATGTTGATGCCGACGGCGCCGGCGGCCAGCACCCCCGCGACGGTCTCCCCGACGCCGGCGGGGTCGGCGCCGAAGCCGCCCTCGATGTCGGCGGTCACGGGGACGGAGACGGCGGCGGCCACGCGGGCGACGAGGTCCAGGGCCCGGTCGCGGGCCAGGACGTCACCGTCGGGCGAGCCGAGCGACCAGGCGACGCCGGCGCTGGTGGTGGCGACGGCGGGGGCACCGGCGGCCTCGACGACACGGGCACTGGCGACGTCCCAGGCGTTGGCGAGGGGGAGGGGGGCGGCGGGGCTGTGCCGGTCCGCGAAGGCGCGGGCCTTGGCGGTGAGGGCGGCGGCGAGGTCAAGGTTGGTGGCCATGGGGCCAGTTCAGCAGACCGAGGGTGCGAGGGCTCGCGGATTTCCGACATGTACGTCGGGATCGAGCTGTGCCCGGGGCTCCGCCGGCGGGGCTATAGATAGCCCCGCCGGCGTTTGAGGCGCGGGGTCTGGGGCGGAGCCCCAGGTCTTGGACGGCGGGCCGTCAGGCCAGGCCCGTTTTCGCGCCCGCGCCGCACAGGGGCAGGACCGCCGTGCGCCCCTGCAGGGGATCGCCGGGGGCGGAAGGGCCGACCGCCGCCCAGCACGCCGCGGCCGTCGGCTCGACGAAGAGGCCGCGCCGGGCCAGATCCCGCTGCGCCTCCCGCAGCCGCCCGTCCGGCACCGTCAGGAACGTGCCGCCCGACTTCCGGACCGCCGCCAGGATCTGCCGCGCCCGCGGCGGCGCCGGGATCGCGATCCCCTCGGCCAGGGTCGGGAGCTGGGGCACCGGCGCCGCCTCCTCCGCGCCCGCCGCGAAGGCGGAGGCCAGCGGCGACACCGCCTCCGCCTGCACCGCGATCAGCGCCGGCGGCCGCACCCCGCGCCGGGCCAGCTCCTCCACCGCCAGGGCCGCGCCCAGCAGCAGCGTGCCGTTGCCCACCGGGACGACCAGGGCCTCCGGCAGCCGGCCGCCGAGCTCCTCCCACACCTCGTACACGTACGTCTTCGTCCCGTGCAGGAAGTACGGGTTGAAGACGTGGCTCGCGTAGAACACCCCCGGCTCGTCGGCGGCCTTCCGGGCCGCCTCCGCCGCGGCCTCGCGACCGCCCGGGACCACCCGTACGACCGCCCCGTGCGCCCGCATCTGCTCGGTCTTCTTCTCCGAGGTGCCCTCGGGCACGAAAACTTCACAATCCAGCCCGGCCCGCGCGCAGTACGCCGCCACCGACGTCCCCGCGTTGCCGCTGCTGTCCGCCACCACCCGCTCCGGAGCCAGCCGCCGGGCCAGCTCCGCGAGCATCACCGCGCCCCGGTCCTTGAAGGACAACGTCGGCATCAGGAAGTCGAGTTTGGCGTGAACCCGCTCTGCCAGCGGCACCAGCGGAGTGTGCCCCTCCGCCAGCGAGACCGAGAACGCCCCCGGCAGCGGCAGCACGGCCCCGTACCGCCATAGCGAATTCGGCCCGGCGGACGGGTCCAGCGCCACGGCCGGATCCGGCGTGAAATCGAGGTCCCACGGGCCGGCGCAGACCGGGCAGCACCACGGTGCCGTGCGGGCGTCCGCGCGCGTGCCGTCCTCTGGGCAGACATAACCGGGGAGTGCGTGCGTCATGTGCGGAGTGCCTTTGCTCAATCATGGCCGGGGTATGGCACGGATGTTACGCGTCGGCCGTCCTCTTGTGGCAGGCGCGGGCCGTGGGTCAACCTTTCGGAGGCGACAGCCTGTTGGGCCATCTGCTTTGTCATGGGCATGCCTTTTCATGCCCTGGGGTGCCCGCCGGGCTCCGCTCAACCCCCCGCAACGCACCACCTATGAGGAGGACCCCTCACATGTCCGTGATGCGTCACACCCGCCGGAAGATCGCCGGCATCAGCGCGACCGCCGTCGTGGCCCTCGCGCTCGGCGCGGCCGCCGCGTTACCCGCCTCGGCAGCCGACAACGGCGCGCAGGGCGTCATCGAGAACGCCGGTGCCGCCGGAACCGTCGCCGGCAGCTACATCGTGACCCTGAACGACTCCGCCGCCCGCTCCACCGCCGAGAGCGGCAAGGCCGTCGCCAAGCGGTACGGCGCGAAGATCGACCGGACCTACAGCGCCGCCCTCAACGGCTACTCCGTCGAGGTCTCGGAGGCGCAGGCCAGAAAGCTCGCCGCCGACCCGGCCGTCAAGTCGGTCGTGCAGAACCGGGTCTTCACCGTCGACGCCGCCGATGCCACCCAGCCCAACCCGCCGTCCTGGGGCCTGGACCGCATCGACCAGCGCGCGCTCCCGCTGAACCAGAGCTACACCTACCCGGACCAGGCCGGCGAGGGCGTCACCGCCTACATCATCGACACCGGCGTCCGCAAGACGCACCAGGACTTCGGCGGCCGCGCCTCCGACGGCTACGACGCCATCGACAACGACAACACCGCCCAGGACGGCCACGGCCACGGCACGCACGTCGCCGGCACCGTCGCGGGCGGCGCGTACGGCGTGGCCAAGAAGGCCAAGATCGTCGGCGTCCGCGTGCTCGACAACAACGGCTCCGGTACGACCGCCCAGGTCGTCGCGGGCATCGACTGGGTGACGCGGAACGCGGTCAAGCCGGCCGTGGCCAACATGTCGCTCGGCGGCGGCGCGGACTCCGCGCTCGACACCGCCGTACGCAACTCCATAGCCTCCGGCATCACCTACGGGGTCGCCGCGGGCAACGAGTCCACCGACGCCTCCACCAAGTCCCCGGCGCGCGTCGCCGAGGCCATCACGGTCGGCGCCACCACCAACACCGACGCGAAGGCCAGCTACTCCAACTACGGCTCGATCCTGGACATCTTCGCGCCGGGCTCCTCCATCACCTCCTCGTGGGGTACGGGCGACACCGCCACCAACACCATCTCCGGTACCTCGATGGCCACGCCGCACGTCGTGGGCGCGGCCGCGCTGTACCTGTCGCAGAACCCGTCGAGCACCCCGGCCCAGGTCCGGGACGGCCTCGTGAACGCGGCCACCCCGAACGTGGTGACCAGCCCCGGCACCGGCTCCCCGAACCGGCTCCTCTACGTCGGCACCGGCGGCACCACCCCGCCCGGGAAGCGCTTCGAGAACACCGCCGACTACGCGATCAACGACAACGCGACCGTCGAATCCCCGGTCACCGTCAGCGGGGTCTCCGGCAACGCCCCGGCGTCGCTGAGCGTCTCGGTCGACATCAAGCACACCTACATCGGTGACCTCAAGGTCGACCTGGTCGCGCCCGACGGCACCCTGTACAACCTGCACAACCGCACCGGCGGCAGCGCGGACAACATCATCAAGACCGTCACGGTCAACGCCTCCTCCGAGGTGGCCAACGGGGTGTGGAAGCTCCGGGTGAACGACAACGCGAACATCGACACCGGGAAGATCGACTCCTGGGCGCTCCAGTTCTGACGAACCGTCCGGACCGGGGAACCGGACCGGGCAACGGGGCAAGGACTGAGCGCAGGGCCGAGCACAAGGGCTGAGCACACGGCCGAGGGCACGGCCGAGGGCACGGCCGAGCGCAGGGCCGAGCCGCGATGAACAGGCGGGGGCGACCGACAGGGCGGTCGCCCCCGCTGCGTACTATTCGCGCATTCGTTCGCGCCCCCCTGTGATGGAGTCCCTCGCCCCGTGACCACCCCGCCGAGTCCTCCCACCGGACCGGGCCACTCCTGGCCCCCGCCCTCCCCGCAGCAGACGTGGGCACCGCCGCCCGGCTACGGGTACGGGCAACATCCGTCGGCGCTCAACGGCTTCGCGCTCGCCTCGCTCCTCGTCGGCCTGCTGTGCCTCCCGCCGCTGGGCATCGTCTTCGGGATCGTGGCCCTCGTACAGATCGCGAACAAGCGGCAGTGGGGCAAGGCGCTGGCGATCGTGGGCCTGGCGGTGTCCGTGGCGATGACCGGCGTACTGGTCCTGACCGCCGGCGCGGTCGCGACGGCCCTCGGCGAACGGCTCGACCGGATCGGCGAAACGATCGAGGCCGAGGGCGAGCTGACGGACATGGAGGACCTGCGCAAGGGGGACTGCTTCAACGTCCCGGGCGGGGACATGATGGACAACCGCCCCCTGATCTACACGATCGACTGTGCCCAGCCGCACCACGGCGAGGTCACCCACTCCGCACCGGTGGGCCTGGAGGGCGCCCCCGGCTCGGAGGAGGCGGACCGCAACACCGAGGACGCCTGCTGGAAGGCCCAGGACGCCTACGCGATGGACACCTGGGCGCTGCCCGACACCGCCGACATGTTCTACTTCGGGCCTTCCCGCGAGACCTGGCGGCAAGGGGACCGGCGGCTGCTGTGCGTGATCGCGACGACCGACGAGGAGCAGCGCGGCAGCCTGCGCCGGGACGAGTCGAGCCTGGCGCCCGCGCAGGTGGAGTTCCTGAAGGCGGCGAACGCGCTCGAGTTCCTCGTGAGCCGCTCGCCGGACGCGGATCTGGAGGACGCGCTCCCGGAGTACCAGGACTGGGCGCGGAGGGTCTACGGCGCGCTGGGCGACGAGGCGAAGGTGCTGGAGGGGCACAAGGGCCGGCCGGGCATGGACGCGGCGGCGCAGGCCACGCTGAAGGAGATCGAGGCGGCGCGCAAGCTGTGGGTGAAGGCCTCGCAGGCGCGGACGCCGGCGGAGTTCGACAGGCAGTGGGACCTGGCCGTGGGCGCGATGTCGCTGCAGACGGAGAAGTCGCTGCGCGGAGCGTACGGGCTGGCGACGACGATTCCGGAATGGCTGCAGGAGTCGCCCGGCGGGCCGGGCGGACCGGGCGGCGGGCCCGGACGCGGAGGCCCCTCCACCGAGTCGGCGTGACGTCGACGGGGTAACGCGCGGTAACGGGTTTGAGTGACCTGGCTTCATCACTTCGGGTGAAACTTTGGCCCTTGCTTGCGGTGTACAACCGTCGGTTGCCAGGGTGTAGCTGTCTGTCAACCTGATGGGAGTGGCCAGTGACTTTCGGTGAGCAGCCGGCCTATCTGCGCGTGGCCGGGGATCTCCGACGGAAGATCGTCGACGGTTCCCTGCCCCCGCACGCCCGGCTCCCCTCGCAGGCCCGCATCCGCGAGGAGTACGGGGTCTCCGACACCGTGGCGCTGGAGGCGCGCAAGGTCCTCATGGCGGAGGGGCTGGTCGAGGGCCGGTCCGGGTCGGGTACGTACGTACGGGAACAGCTGGTGCCGCGGCGGGTCGCCCGCTCCGGCTACCGCACGGGCGGCACGTCGACGCCGTTCCGGCAGGAGCAGGCGGAGTCGGGCGCGCGCGGCACGTGGGAGTCGAGCAGCGAGCAGCGGGGCGCGCCGGCGGAGATCGCGAAGCGGCTGGGGATCGAGCCGGGGGAGCGGGTGATGCGGACCCGGTACGTCTTCCGCGACGCGGGGGAGGCGATGATGCTGTCGACCTCCTGGGAGCCGCTCGCCGTGACCGGCAGGACCCCGGTGATGCTGCCGGAGGAGGGGCCGCTGGGGGGCTCCGGGGTGGTCGACCGGATGGCCGCGATCGACGTCGTCGTGGACAACGTGGTGGAGGAGGTCGGCGCGAGACCGGGCCTGGCGGAGGAACTGGTGCTGCTGGGAGGGGTGCCGGGGCATGTGGTGCTGGTGATCGGCCGCACGTACTTCGCGTCTGGCCGCGCCGTTGAAACCGCCGACGTGGTGGTCCCGGCGGACCGCTACCGCCTCTCGTACCACTTGCCGGTCCGCTGACCGCGGTTGCCGCCGGGGCCCCGCCCCGCACCCCGCGCCTCAATCGCCGGCGGGGCTGGACAGGCCGGGTGCGGCGCCGCTGCTGGGGCTCCGCCCCAGACCCCGCGCCTCAAGCGCCGGCGAGGCTGGATTTGGCTCCGGCGGCGCCTCAAACGCCGGCGGGGCTGGATGGCGCAGGGTTGTGCTACGCGCACTTGCAGGCCGAGGCAGGCCACATCCAGCCCCTCCGGCGTTTGAGGAGCGGGGTGCGGGGCGGAGCCCCGGTCTTGTAGCCGCACTTGCGCACCCAGGCGGGCCAAAACCAGCCCCGCCGGCGTTCGAGGCGCTGGGGGTCCCCCCGGACGGAGTCTGGGGGAGGGTCTGGGGCGGAGCCCCACGGACAGGGGGAGCGGGGGTTTTAACGTTCGCGTGACGCGGGGGGCGGGGGTGTAACCGCCGGGCAATGCGCATGGGTGACGGGGCGTCACAAGGTGGGCCTACCTTCCGGCGGTATGACCGATACCGCCACCACCCCCGCCCCGACACAGGCGGCCCGCCGCTACGCCCGGCTCGCCGCCGACGAGAGCCGCGAGGACTACTCCCTCAGATACGCACCCCACAGCTTCCGCCGCTGGGGCCCCGGCACCGTCGCCGGCACCGCCCTCGGCGGCATCGCCTACCTCGCCGACTTCGCCATCGGCGCCTCCATCGTCTTCGCCTACGGCTTCACCAGCGGCGCCGCCGCCATCCTGGCCGCCGCCGCGGTCATCTTCCTGACCGGCATCCCCATCGCCCGCGCGTGCGCCACGTACGGGCTGGACATGGATCTGGTGACGCGCGGCGCCGGCTTCGGGTACTTCGGGTCGACGCTCACGTCCCTGATCTACGCCTCCTTCACCTTCATCTTCTTCGCGCTCGAAGGCTCGATCATGGCCCAGGCCATGCACCAGGCCGTCGGGCTGCCGCTGGAGATCGGGTACCTGCTGACGACCCTCGTCGTGATCCCGATCGTGTTCAAAGGCATGGGCGCCCTCGCCAAGGTCCAGGCCTGGACCCAGCCGATCTGGCTGATCGGGCTCGTGCTGCCCTTCCTCGTCCTGGCCTTCGAGGCCCCCGACGCCTGGGGCGCCTTCGCCGACTTCGGCGGAACCGAGGGCGCCGGGTCCGGGTTCTCGTGGATCGGCTTCGGCTTCGGCACCGGAATCGCGCTCTCCCTCATCGCGCAGATCGGGGAGCAGGCCGACTACCTGCGCTTCATGCCCGCCAAGACCCCGGCCAACAGCCGCAGATGGAACCTCGCCGTGCTCGCCGCCGGCCCCGGCTGGGTGATCATCGGCGCCGCCAAGCAGCTCGGCGGCGCCTTCCTCGCCTTCGTGGCCCTGGAGGCGGTGGGCAAGACGCACGCCCTGGAGCCGATCGCCCCGCAGATCGAGGCCCTGCGCCCGTGGCTCGGAGGCCTCGCGCTGCCGGCCGCCGCGCTCTTCGTGATCGTCTCGCAGATCAAGATCAACGTGACCAACGCCTACAGCGGCTCGCTGTCCTGGTCGAACTTCTTCTCCCGGATCACCCACCGCCACCCGGGCCGGGTCTGGTACATCTTCCTCAACCTCGGCATCGCGCTGACGCTGATGGAACTGAACATGTTCGCGATGCTCGGCAAGCTGCTGGGCTTCTACTCGAACGTCGGCATCGCCTGGATCGCCGCGGTCGCCGCCGATCTCGTGATCAACAAGCGGCTCGGACTCAGCCCGCCCTACATCGAGTTCAAGCGCGCCTACCTGTACGCCGTCAACCCGGCGGGTTTCGGCGCGATGGTGATCGCCTCCACCGTCTCGATCCTCGCCTTCTTCGGGCTGTTCGGCACCTACGCCGAGGCCTTCTCCACCTTCATCGCGGCCGGACTCGCCCTCCTCCTGTGTCCGTTGATCGCCTGGATGACCAGGGGGAAGTACTACCTGGCGCGCCCGAACGGGGTGAACGGCCCGGATGCCGCGGTCGAGGACGTCACCGCCACCCACGTCTGCTCCGTCTGCGAGACGGCCTACGAGCTTCCCGACATCGCCGACTGCCCCGTCCAGTCGGGCCCGATCTGCTCCCTCTGCTGCTCCCTCGACGCCACCTGCGGGGACGTCTGCCGCAAGGCCCCCGAGGGCGGCGCGGTGATCCTTCCGATGCCCTCCGTACGCCGGATCTGAACCGGCGCGCACGGCCCACTCGTACACATGGCCGGATGCGTACGCCCCCGAGGTACCTCTTCGTGAAAAACCGTATCCGCTGCGTAAAGGTCGGGCGTAAGCTCGGGCATATGCGCAATGCGGTTTCCCGGGCAGGTACGTCGGCGGAGGGTGAAACGCGATGAACGACAGCGGTGCCCTGCTCCCGTGGCTGGTCATACGTCAGGACGACAACGGCAACCGCTACCGGGTGGGCCGGTACGCCACCCGGGCCGAGGCCCAGAAGGTCGTCGACAGCCTCGACGACAGAGGACACAAGCAGCTCTACTGGGTCGAGCGGATCGGTCAGACCGCCACGATGAACTGAGCATCAGCGTTGACATAGGCTCCGCCCATGACGGTACGAGTGGTCGTGGGCGGAGCCCTTTGTCATGAGGGGCGCCTGCTGGCCGCCCGCCGCAGCGCACCCCCTGAGCTGGCCGGGCGCTGGGAACTGCCGGGCGGCAAGGCCGAGCCGGGTGAATCCGTCCCCGAGGCGCTGGTGCGTGAACTGCGCGAGGAGCTCGGCGTCGAGACCGAGCCGCTGGAGCGGATCCCGGGGGAGTGGCCCCTCAAGCCCGGCCTCGTGCTGCACGTGTGGACCGCCCGGCTGCTGTCCGGCGTGCCCGCGCCGCTGGAGGACCACGACGAGCTGCGCTGGCTCGCGCCCGAGGACCTGGAGTCGGTGGACTGGCTCGACCAGGACCGGCCCGCGGTCGCCGAGGCCGGACGCCGGCTGCGCGCCGGTGCGCTCGGCGCGGTCGGCGTGGTCGGCGTGGTCGAACAGGGTGACGGCGGCGAAGGGATCGGTGTGGCCGAAGTGGCCGGCGGGGCCGATGCGGCCGACGGGGTCGGCGCCGGGGGCGCGTGACGCTCGCGCTGTAGGCCGTCTGCGCCACAGTGCGCCGGTGCGTGGGGGATCGAGTGGTACGACGCCCCGAATATCGGGTATGTCGCTATTAATCCCTATCTCGTCCCCCTTTCGTTACAGACGAACCGGACTGGGGTCGCTGCTGGCCCGGGAAGTGATCGGCGTGATCGACACAGACGGTGAATGCGCCGAGTGGGCCTTCCCCGCCGAGCCCGGTGCCGTCCGCACCGCCCGACACGCCGTGCGCGGCACCCTCAGGGCCTGGGGCCTGGACTCCGTCGGCGATGTGACCGTCCTGCTGGTCAGCGAGCTCGTCACCAACTCCCTGCGGTACGCCTCCGGCCCCATCGGGGTCCGGCTGGAACGGCGGAATCCAGCCGCCGACGACGTGGCGGGCCGTGCCGCGCTGCTCGTGGAAGTTTCCGATCCGCTTCCGGATCCGCCCCGCGAGCGCGTCGCGCAGCCCAGCGACGAGGGCGGCCGCGGACTGCACCTCGTCGCCGTCTCCTCGCAGCGCTGGGGGACCCGGCACGGGAAGTCGGGCAAGACTGTGTGGTTCGAGTTGGCACTTCCTGGTGAGTAACAAGGGGAAGGGTGGCCGTCCATCACACGAGGTGGCTAAAAACTAACGGGACCTTTTTGTGATCGTGAACGCCGTGCCGTCAGGGGCCGTGGTGCTGAATACTGCGGTCATGGCCGGTCCGGTTGCGGTGAGCTGGAGGGGACGGTCGCGTGAGCGAGATACCTGCGCAGGCACATCAGGCCGACGTGCCTCGGGAGACATGGCACGACTCCTTGTGGCACAGCAGTCCGCCTGGCTCGATATATGACTACATAAAGGTCGCATCGTTCTCGATCGGGCCCGACGGCCTCATCGACCAGTGGAGTCTGCGCGCCGAGGACCTGTTCGGACTGACGGCCGCGCAGGCGGTGGGGCGCGATCCGGTCGACGCCTTCATGCCGCCCGAGCTGCGCGCCGACGCCCACCGCAGAGTCGCCGAGATCCTCGACGGCAAGGAGTGGACGGGCCTGATCCCCTTCCGGATCCCCGGCGGGAACGGCGCGCACGGCGTGGCCGAGATCTATGTGATGCCCACCCAGACCGAAACCGCCGAGCGGGCCGCGCTGTGCGTCGTCGTCGACGTACGCGCACTGCGCCGCATCGAATCCGATCTGGCGGCGTCACAGGCCATATTCGGCCAATCTCCCTTCGGCTTCCTGCTCTTCGGTACGGACCTCACCGTGCAGCGGGCCAACCGCCGCTTCGCCACCGTCTTCGGGGGAGCCGCCGAGGAGCACCGGGGCCGGACGGTCCACGACTACCTGCCGCCGCACGAGGCCGACCGGATGGCCGAGGCCCTGCGCCGCGTGCTGGAGACCGGGGACTCCGTCACCGACCTGCGGATCACCGGAGCCACCCCCGGCAGCCGCGAGGACCGCCACTGGTCCATCAACCTCTACCGCGTGCACGGCGGCACCGGCCGCCCCGTGGGCATCGCCGGCATCGGCACCGACGTCACCCGCCGCCACCTCGCCGCCCGCGAGGCCGCCGGGGTCCGCCGCAACCTCGCCCTCCTCAACGAGGCAGGACACCGCATCGGCAACTCCCTGGACCTGGAGACCACCGCCCGCGAACTCCTCGACGTCACCGTCCCGGGCTTCTGCGACCTGGCCGCCGTCGACCTCTACCAGGGGCTGCTGCTCGGCGACGACGACCGGCCCGCCCGGCCGCAGGGCCCGGGGGTGCCCTCGCTGCCCGGGCAGGGTCCCGGACGGGCCCCCTCCGCGCCGCTGCGCAGGGTCGCCTTCGCCTCGGCCGTCTCGGACGCCCCGCTGTCGGGACCGGGCGCGCTGGTCTCCGTAGGGGACATCCACCGCTTTCCGGCGGCGTCGCCCGGCGCGCTCGCGCTGCGGACGGCGCGGCCGCGGCTGATCGAGGGCGGCGGACCGGAGGGGCTCGTCCAGTCCACGCTGGTCGTACCGCTGGTCGCCCACGACACGGTGGTCGGGCTCGCGCAGTTCTCCCGTACGAAGGGCAGCGAGCCCTTCGGCGAACGGGACCGGGCGGTCGCGGTCGAGCTGGCCGCACGGGCCGCCGTCTGCATCGACAACGCGCGGCTGTACCGGCGCGAGCACGAGCGGGCGCTGATCCTCCAGCGCAGCCTGCTGCCGCCCGGCGACCCGGAGGCCGCCGGCCTGGACATCGCCTGCCGGTACCTGCCGGGGAACGCGGCCACCGAGGTCGGCGGGGACTGGTTCGACGTCATCGAGCTGCCCGGGCACCGCACGGCGCTGGTCGTCGGCGACGTGATGGGGCGGGGGCTGCGGGCCGCCGTCGCGATGGGCGAACTGCGGACCGCCGTACGGACCCTGGCGCTGCTGGACCTCGAACCGGCGGAGGTGCTGACCGCGCTGGACGAGATCGCCCGTGGCCTCGGCGCGCCCGGCGGATCCCAGCAGGCCTCGCGGGCGGCCCTGCACTCGCGGGACGCGGACCGCTCGGAGGTGTACCTCGCCACCTGCGTGTACGCCGTCTACGACCCGGTGACGCGGCGCTGCACGATCGCCAACGCGGGCCACATGCCGCCGGTCCTGGTGGAACCCGCGGACGACGGCGGCGCGCACCGGCCGGCGCTGCTGCTGGAGGTGCCGCCCGGGATGCCGCTGGGGGTGGGCGGGGAGCCGTTCGAGGAGGTCGAGGTGGAACTGCCGGAGGGGGCGCTGCTGGCCCTGTACACCGACGGGCTGGTCGAGTCCCGCGACCACCCGCTGGAGGAGGGCCTGCGCGGGCTCCGGGCGGCGCTCGCGGACCCGGTCCGGCCGCTGGAGGACGTGTGCGACCACGTGCTGAACACGCTGGACACGCGGCACGGGGAGGACGACATCGCGCTGCTGATGGCGCGGGTGCAGGGCCTGCCGGTGGACGCCGTCGGCGACTGGCAGCTGCCGCGCGAGGCCCGCTCGGTGGGCCGGGCGCGGGAGCTGGCGCGGGCCAAGCTGCCGGCGTGGGGCCTGGAGGGGCTGCTGGACACCACGGAACTGCTGGTCAGCGAGCTGGTGACGAACGCGCTGCGGTACGGGGAGGGCGAGATCAGGCTCCGCCTGCTCCTGGACCGGACGCTGGTGTGCGAGGTGTGGGACGCGAACCTGGTCCAGCCGAGGCGCCGGCGCGCCCGGGACACGGACGAGGGCGGGCGGGGGCTGCAGCTGGTCGGACTCCTGTCGGCGGGCTGGGGCACGAGGCGCACCCACCGGGGGAAGACGGTCTGGTTCGAGCTTCCCTTGCCGGGGGCCACGGCGGAGGCGGTCTCGGAGCTTTCGGCGGAGCAGCTGCTGAACATGTACGGCTGAGCGCCGCTGTCCCCAAGCTACCGCTGGGAGGTGCCCCCAGGGGCTCCGCCCCGCACCCCGCGCCTCAAACGCCGGCGGGGCTGGATGTGCCTCCGGCGGCGCCTCAATCGCCGGCGGGGCTGGATGTGCCTCCGGCGGCGCCTCAATCGCCGGCGGGGCTGGATTTGGCTGCTGCCGTCCGCGCAATTTCAGCCTCGCCGGCGATCGAGGCGCGGGTTCGGGCGGAGCCCGGGCCCCCGGAGGGTCAGGCGGCTCGGCCTCGCTTGAGGGCAGCGAGCCTGGCCTCGATTTCCGAGGTCTTGCCCAGGTCCTCCAGGGACTCGAACTGCGCGTCCAGGGAAGAGGCGGCCAGCTCCTGCTTGCCCAGCGCCATCGCCTCCTCGCGGCGGACCTTCTCCTCGAAGCGGTTCAGGTCGCTCGTCGGGTCCATGACGTCGATGTTCTTCACCGCGTCCAGCATCGTGTTCTGCGCCTGCGCCGTCTTCGCCCGCGCGACCAGCTCGTCCCGCTTCGCCTGGAGTTCCGTCAGCTTCGTCTTCATCGAGCCCAGGCCCGACTTCAGCTTGTCGACGACCTCCGTCTGGGCGGCGATGGTCGGCTCGGCCGTCTGCGCCTCCTTCTCCGACTGCATCTGCCGGCCCAGCGCCACCTTCGCCAGGTTGTCGAACTTGTCCGCGTCCGCCGCCGAGCCCGCAGCCCGCAGTTCGTCGGCCTTCCTGCTCGCCGCCAACGCCTTGCCGCCCCACTCCGCGGCCGCCTCCACGTCCTCCTTGTGGTCCGCCTCCAGCATCCGCAGGTTGCCGATCGTCGTCGCGACCGCCTGCTCCGCCTCCGAGATGTTGTTCGTGTAGTCACGGATCAGCTGGTCCAGCATCTTCTGCGGGTCCTCCGCCTGGTCGAGCAGGGCGTTGATGTTGGCCTTGGCGAGCTGGGTGACGCGGCCGAGGATGGTCTGCTTGCTCATGGTGGGTCTCTCCTGGTGACCTGGTGACCTGGTGAGGGATCTGGGTACGCGCTGAAGGTCAGAAGCGGCCGCCGCCGCCCATCCGGCCGCGGGTTCCGCCGCCGCCGAAGGATCCCGGCCCGCCTCCTCCGCCGAAGCCCCCGCCCCCGCCCCCGCCTCCTCCGCCGAAGCCCCCGCCGAAGCCGCCCCCTCCGCCGCGCAGGATCTCGCCGAGGATGATCCCGCCGAGCACCGCCCCGCCCCGGCCGCCGCCGGCGGAGCGCCCGCCGCCGTACGGGTCCTGGTAACCCCGTACGTCCTGTTCCGCCAGCTGCTGCGCCTGCCGCGCGAGCGCGTCCGCCTGCTGCGCCTCCGCCAGCGCGCCCGCCGGGTCGGATCCGGTCAGCGACACCGACCGCTCCAGGTGCCGCTGCGCCTCCGCCAGCCGGGTACGGGCCTGGCTGCCGACCGCGCCCCGGCTCGTGGTGATGTAGTCCGTGGCCGCGCCGATCGCGCTGCGCGCCGAGAGGGTGGCCTGGTCGAGCAGGGCCGCCGCCCGCTGCCGGCCCGACTCCCGCTCCCGCGCCCCCGCCAGGGCCTCGTCGAGGGCCGCGTCGGCCTCCTCCACGCGCCGCAGGGCGTCGATCGGGTCGTAGCGGCCGGCCGCCTCCTCCTGCCGTACGTCGGCCAGTACCGCCTCCGCCCGGCCGATCCGGCCCCGTAGATCGGCCGTGGACACCTCCGCCGACGTGCCGCTCAGCAGACCGCGCGCGTCGGCGAGGTCGGTCTCCGTCTCGTTCAGGGCGCCCGGCAGCTTGCCGGCCGCCTCCGCCAGCTCCTGCGCCCGCCGCTCGACCGCATCGACCAGGGTCGAGGCCTGGTCCACCGCGCCCTCGGCGGCCCGTACGTGCACGGCCGCCCTGCCGTTGTCGCCGCCGTCCACGGCCGCGCGGGCCTCGCCGAGGTGGGTGGTGGCGAACAGCAGCCGGTCCTTGGCCTGTTCGGGGTTGGAGGCGACCGGCGCGGACGCGGAGTCCGCGTACCGCTGCGCCAGCGCGGTCAGGGTCGCCTCGGCCGTCGTGGTCCGCCCGGTCAGCGCCCGGAAGTGCTGCTCCACGGTCGCCAGGGCCTGCGGGGCGTTCTTCTCCAGGTCCCGCAGCCGGTCGAAGTCCGCCGACTCCGCGTCCAGCCGCCGGTTCGCCTCCGTGCACCGGGCGACGATCTCGTCCAGCATCCGGCGCCGGGTCGCGTCGTCCTCCGGGTAGGCGTCGTCGAGCTGCTGGCGCAGCCGGAAGGCCTGCGTCAGCTCGCCCTTCGCGTGCTCCACGGCCTCGGTGAACGGGACCACCGCCTCCTCGCCGAACTGCGCGGACGCGAAGCCGAGTTCCTCGGTGCTCGTACGGACGGAGTCGTCGGTCTCCACCAGCAGGGCCTTGGCCCTGGCGTCCAGCTCCGGCAGCGGGAGCCGGTCCGGAGCCCCTTCGGGCCAGCCCGGGCCGGTCGTCGTACCGCGCCCGCCGCCGCGGGCGTCCTTGCGCTTGCGGCGGTTGTACGCGTACACCCCGAGCGCCCCGGCCGCGCCGACCGCGACCACCGGCAGCACGAAGTCACCGGCCCCGTTCTCGCCGCTCGCCCCGCCACCAGGGTCGGCCGGGCCGGGGGTGATGGCGGGCACGGGTACGGGCTGTCCGCCGAGCACCGCGTTGTAGCCGTTGGCCGCGCCGATGGCGGCGCCCGCCCAGTCGTTCTGCTTCAGGGCCGGCTCGACGGCGGTCCGGGCGACGGCCGCGAGCTGCTGCTCGGTGAAACCGGAGTCGAGGGCGGCCGAATAGGCGTACTGCCGGGCCCCGGTCGCCACGGCCAGCAGGACGTCGTTCTGGCCGAGGCCGTTCTTCTCGGCGGTGGCGTCGGCCCAGCTCTGGGCGGAGCGCCCGGAGAAGTCGCGTACGTACGCGACGAAGAGCTGGATCTTCCGGTCGGCGTACAGCTTGTCGAGCGCGGCGGTGACGGCCCCGGTCCGGTCGCCGAGCGCCCCGACCCGGTCGGTGATCTGCCCCTGCTGCGAAAGGGTGACGGGATCCTCGGCCCGCGCGTGCGGCGCCTGGGCCACGCCCCAACCGCCGAGCGCCAGCAGCGCGGCGGCGAGCGCGAGCGCGGCCCGTACGGATATCTCGGCGGGGGTCTGCCTCTGCGTCCTGCGGCGCGGCCTGCTTCTCGGCGGAATCACATTTGGGAGATTATGGGTGGTTTCTGCCCGGCGCACCCGGAGCCGCGCACCCGGCGGCGCCCGCGCCCGGGCTCAGGGCACGGTGATGGAGGCGAGCTCGGGCCGGGCCAGTACGACACGGTTCCCGTAGAGGAGGGCGGAGCAGCGGCTGATACCGCGACGGGACCAGTACCAGCGCAAGCTTCCGGTGTCGAGGTACAGGGCAATCAGGAACGGGGGCCCGGAACGGGCAACGAACACACCGGAGTCGCCCACCGCGGACTTCACGTAGAGCAGCCCCGCGCGGGTGCCGAGCAGTTCGAGCACGCAGTCAGGGGAGTCGACCTTCCCCGTGACCTGTCGTCGCCACAGCTCCCGGCCCGACTCCGCGTGGAGGGCGACCACCGAGTTGGCGCGCGTCCGCGGATCCGCCCCGGCCGCGTACACCACCCCGTCCACGGTGAGGACGCCCGGGGCGGGGACACCCAGCTCGACGCTCCACAGGGGCAGCCCCGTGCCCTGGTGCAGCGCGCGCAGCACGCTTCCGTCCAGCACGTGGACGGGGCCGACGGGCAACCTCGGAGCGGCGTGGTCCGCTCCGCCGCGCGGCCACAGGAGGGCGCCGGTCCGCAGATGCAGGCCCGTCAGCCGTTCCCGGTCCGCCAGGACGAGGCAGTCCGGGCCCGGAGTCATCGCCGGTGCGTCGCCGTACGGGCCCGGACGCCGCCAGGCCTCCTCCCCGGTGGCCGCGTCGAGAGCTGTCACCGCCTGCCGGCCCGCGTAGAGCACCAGGCCCCCGGCCACCGTGAACCGCGCGGGGTCCGGCGCGTCCGTGGCCGTCTCCCCGGGCAGGTCCCGCCACCAGCGCACCCGGCCGTCCAATGGCTCCCGGGCGAGCAGCCGTACGCCCGGCCCTTCCCGCCGCTCCACGGCGACGAAGACGGCCCTCCTCTCGGCGTCCGCCGCGCAGGCCACGGACGTCGGCCCGGCCGGCGGTGGCACCGGCACCCCCGCGTCGCCGGCCGCCGTCCAGCGGTGCGCCCCGTCGTCGGCCCGTACGGAGCCCACCTCGTCCCCCGCCGCCCATGCGACACCGTCCCCGGCCAGGCGGAGCGACGTCGGTGTCACCTCCGTCTTCCACCGGCGCCGGGAGTTCGTGCGGGCCGCGGCCCCCGGGGCCGTCACCCAGGGGTGATCCGGCGCGATCCCGGGATCCGTCCTCAGCTCCGGGAGCCAGGGCCTGCCCTCCGCGCACTGCCGGGCGATCCGGGCCAGCGCGTACGCCCGCTCGGAGCCCGTCGCGCGGGTGGCCCGGACCGCGGCAGCCCGCTCCCGAGCCGTCGCCAGGTCCAGGAAGGGCCACATGCCCCGGCGGGTGATCCGTCGGCCGGCCCCGGCCAGTGCGGCCGTGACCGCGTCGATCTCCGAGTCCCCGGAACGTTCGAGACCCAGCGTGCGCACGTTCTCCGCCTGCTTGCGCAGCCGCTCGGCCTCCATCGGCTGTCCGCGCTCGGCGAGCCCGGCCGCGGTCTCCCGCAGGACCGCAGCCCGCTTCTGCGTCTGCGTCCACGTCAGTGTCTGCTCCGCCCGTACGAAGGCCCGCTCCGACTCCTCCGCATCGATGACGTCCTCGTGGGCCTGCGCCACGAGGAGCAGGGCCAAGGCGTGCGCATCCGCGTGATGGATGCGCTCGGCACGGCGGAGCCCGGCAGCCGGGTCCTCGGCCGCGATCACCCCGGCGATCTCCGCCTCGGTCACCGCGCGCCGCCCGGCGTCGGCGATCCGGTCCAGGTACCGCTCGGCGAGCCCGAGGTCGGTGCGGGCGGTGGTGAGCACGATGCGGGCCCAGACGCGGTCGCCCTCCGCCTGCTCCCGCCCGGCGAAGAGGCGCGGCGCCAGTTGGGCAGCGCGCTCCGGAGCGACCCACGCCAGCTCCTGCACGACCCAGCGCAGCGGCTGCTCCCGGTGCCGGCGGGGCGACACCGTGAACAGCGCTTGCACGGCATCCGTGAGCACCCGTTCCGTGCGCGCCGGGGCGTGCGTGGAGGTCTCCCGGGCCAGCAGGGTCAGGTGCTCGGCTACCCGGGCCCCGGCGCCCTCGCCGTCCTTCCAGGCGCAGAGCTCGGCATCGGCCAGCAGCCGGCGCGCGAGGCCGGCGTCGAAGCGCGCCGCGGCGTCCGCGGCGACCGCCAAGGCCTCCGTGCGCGATTCCCCATGGTCCGGGACGGCACCCGCCGTCTCCACGGCCTCCAGCACCAGTTCCCGTAGGAACGCCTCGTAGGACTGAGGCACTTCGGGAGTCGCAACGGAGCGGGCGCCCGCATGAGCTGCGGTGTCCGTGTCGGCCGCATCAGACGTGACGGCCCCGGCGGCCCCGGCCCCGGGAGCCGCGTGGCCCGCCCCCACCAGCCCCCGCAGTGCCTTGGCCACCAGCTCCGCCGACTCCGGCCGGTCCGCCGGGTCCTTCGCCAGCAGTGCCAGCACCAGCCGGTTCAGCCCGGGCGAAACGCCCAGCGGGCGCGGTGCCTCCATGAGGTGCCGGTGCATCAGTACGTACGCCGGACCGGCCGTCCCGAACGGCGGCTGCCCGCTCAGCAGGGCGTACAGCACGCACCCCAGTGCGTACAGATCGGACCGGGCGTCCACGCTTTCGCCCCGCACCTGCTCCGGGGCCATGAATGCGGGTGAGCCGAACGGCTCGCCCGGGGGCGTCAGGCCCAGCGTCGCGTCGGAGGACCGCGCGATGCCGAAATCACAGATCTTGACCCGTCCCCCGGGCAGCAGGAAGAGGTTGGCCGGTTTCAAGTCCCGGTGCACCACGTTCTGCTCGTGTGCGGCGGCCAGGGCCTCCGCCGCCTGGGCCGTCAGCCCGAGCGCGGTGTCGACCGGCAGCCCGCCGCGCTCGCGGGCCAGCAGTGACCGCAGGTCCTCGCCCGCCAGGAGCTCCATGACGATGAAGAGCCGCCCGTCGTGCTGCCCCACGTCGTGCACCACCGTGATCCCCGGGTGCTGGAGCCGGGCCCCGATGGTGGCCTCGCGCCGGAAGCGGGCGACCACCTCGTGGTGGGTCGCCGTGTCCAGCAGCCCCTTCACCGCCACGGACCGGTCCAGCTTCAGGTCGTGCCCGAGCCAGACCTCGCCCATGCCGCCGTGCCCGAGCCGCCGGTCCAGGCGGTACCGGTCGGCCAGCACATCCCCCGTCTGCACGCGCAGCCCCCTGACGTCACGTCAACCGGCATTCCCTCAGGGGGCATTGTGAACCGCGTCCGTACTACTGGGTGTCGGAACGCCGCCGGATCCTACTTCCGAGCCACACCAGCGGGTCGTACTTGCGGTCCACCGCCCGCTCCTTCAGCGGGATCAGCGCGTTGTCGGTGATCTTGATGCCCTCGGGGCAGACCTCCGTACAGCACTTGGTGATGTTGCAGTAGCCCAGCCCGTGCTCCTCCTGGGCCGTGCGCTTGCGGTCCAGGCCCGCCTCCGCCGCCGCGTCCAGCGGGTGCATGTCCAGCTCCGCCACCCGCATCAGGAAGCGCGGACCCGCGAAGGCGGTCTTGTTCTCCTCGTGGTCGCGCACCACATGGCAGGTGTCCTGGCACAGGAAGCACTCGATGCACTTGCGGAACTCCTGCGAGCGCTCCACGTCCATCTGCTGCATCCGGTACGCGCCCGGGGCCACCCCCTCCGGCGGGACGAAGGCCGGGACCTCCCGCGCCTTCTGGTAGTTGAAGGACACGTCCGTGACCAGGTCCCGGACGACCGGGAAGGCGCGCAGCGGGGTCACCGTGATCGTTTCCTCGCGCGTGAACGTCGACATGCGCGTCATGCACATCAGCCGCGGCCGCCCGTTGACCTCCGCGCTGCACGAGCCGCACTTGCCCGCCTTGCAGTTCCAGCGGACCGCGAGGTCGGAGGCCTGGGTGGCCTGGAGCCGGTGGACGATGTCCAGGACCACCTCCCCGTCGTGCACCTCGACTGTGAAGTCCCGCAGTTCCCCGCCCTCGGCGTCGCCCCGCCAGATCCGGAAGCGTGCGTCGTAGGTAGTCACTAGAAGAGCTCCTCTTCGGCGAGGTACTTGACCAGCTCTTCCTTCTCGAACAGCGCGAGCAGGTCCGGGCGGATGGGGTCGGTACGGGTGCGGACCAGGGCGATCCGGTCGGCCGCCGGGTCCGCCGGGGGCGGGTCGACCGGGCGGCACAGCAGGTTCACCGGGCGCCAGTCGCGCTCCATCGCCGGGCAGTCCTCGCGGGTGTGCCCGCCCCGGCTCTCGGTGCGCTCCAGGGCCGCGCGGGCCACGCACTCGCTGACCAGCAGCATGTTCCGCAGGTCCAGCGCCAGGTGCCAGCCCGGGTTGAACTGCCGGTGCCCCTCGACCCCGGCGCGTGCGGCCCGTACGCGCAGGCCCGCCAGCTTCTCCAGGGCCTCGGCCATCTCGCCCTCGCGGCGGATGATGCCGACCAGGTCGTTCATGGTCGTCTGGAGCTCCTGGTGGAGCGTGTACGGGTTCTCCGCGCCGTCCTCGGCGTGGAAGGGGGCCAGGGCTTCGGCCGCCGCCGCGTCGATCTCGGACTGGGTGACCGCCGGGCGCCCGCCGGCCCCGGAGGCGTACTCCGCCGCGTGCAGGCCGGCCCGCCGCCCGAAGACCAGCAGGTCGGAGAGGGAGTTCCCGCCGAGGCGGTTCGAGCCGTGCATCCCGCCCGCGACCTCGCCCGCGGCGAAGAGCCCCGGGACGCCGACCGTGGCCGCGGTGTCCGAGTCGACCGCGATCCCGCCCATCACGTAGTGGCAGGTCGGGCCGACCTCCATCGGCTCGGCGGTGATGTCCACGTCCGCCAGCTCCTTGAACTGGTGGTACATGGACGGCAGCCGACGCTTGATCCGCTCCGCCGGCATGCGCGTGGACACGTCCAGGAAGACCCCGCCGTGCGGGGACCCGCGGCCGGCCTTGACCTCGGAGTTGATGGCCCGGGCCACTTCGTCGCGCGGCAGCAGCTCGGGCGGGCGCCGGTTGTGGTCCGGGTCCTCGTACCAGCGGTCGCCCTCCTCCTCCGACTCGGCGTACTTCTCCTTGAACACGTCGGGGACGTAGTCGAACATGAAGCGCTTGCCCTCGGAGTTGCGCAGCACGCCGCCGTCACCGCGGACCGATTCCGTGACGAGGATGCCCTTCACGGAAGGGGGCCAGACCATCCCCGTCGGGTGGAACTGCACGAACTCCATGTTCAGCAGGGGCGCGCCCGCGAGCAGGGCCAGCGCGTGGCCGTCGCCGGTGTACTCCCAGGAGTTGGAGGTGGTCTTGAAGGACTTGCCGATCCCGCCCGTGGCCAGGACCACCGCCGGGGCCTCCAGGACGAAGAAGCGGCCGGACTCGCGCTCGTAGCAGAAGGTCCCCGAGACCCTCTGCCCGTCCTTCAAGACCCGGGTGACCGTGCACTCCTGGAAGACCTTGAGGCGGGCCTCGTAGTCCCCGTACTCCTTGAAGTCCTCCTGCTGGAGCTGGACGATCTTCTGCTGGAGGGTGCGGATCAGCTCCAGGCCCGTACGGTCGCCCACGTGCGCGAGGCGCGGATACTCGTGCCCGCCGAAGTTGCGCTGCGAGATCCTCCCGTCCGGCGTGCGGTCGAAGAGCGCGCCCCAGGTCTCCAGCTCCCAGACCCGGTCCGGGGCCTCCTTCGCGTGCAGCTCCGCCATCCGCCACTGGTTGAGGAACTTGCCCCCGCGCATGGTGTCGCGGAAGTGCACCTGCCAGTTGTCGCCCTCGTTGACGTTGCCCATGGAGGCGGCGATCCCGCCCTCCGCCATCACCGTGTGGGCCTTGCCGAAGAGGGACTTGCAGATCACGGCCGTACGTGCGCCGCGCTCGCGGGCCTCGATCGCGGCCCGCAGCCCGGCGCCGCCCGCGCCGACCACCACCACGTCCCACTGCTGCCGTTCCACTTGAGCCATTTAGAAGATCCTCGGGTCGGTGAAGGCGCCGCTGGCGATCAGGTACACGTAGAAGTCGCACAGGGCGACGCTGATCAGGGAGGCCCACGCCAGCTGCATGTGGCGGGTGTTGAGCCGGCTGACCCAGCCCCACAGCCGGTAGCGCACCGGGTGCTTCGAGAAGTGCTTGAGCCGGCCGCCCATGATGTGCCGGCAGGAGTGGCAGGACAGCGTGTAGGCCCAGATCAGCGCGATGTTGACGAGGAACAGCAGCGTCCCGAGGCCCATGTGGCCCCACTCGTAGTGCTCGTCGCGGAAGGTCAGCACCGTGTCGTAGGTGAGGATGCCCGCGACCGGGACCGCCGCGTAGAAGAAGTACCGGTGCATGTTCTGGAAGACCAGCGGGAAGCGGGTCTCGCCGCTGTACGCGGTGTGCGGCTCGGCGACGGCGCAGGCGGGCGGCGAGGCCCAGAAGCCCCGGTAGTAGGCCTTGCGGTAGTAGTAGCAGGTGAGGCGGAAGCCGAGCGGGAAGATCAGGATCAGCAGGGCGGGGGAGAGGCCCCACCAGCTGCCGAAGAGGTCCCAGTTGGGGCCGCCGCGCATCTCCACGCAGTTCTCCGCGAGGCACGGGGAGTAGAAGGGCGAGACGTACGGGGCGGCGTAGTAGTCGGCGTTCGCGAAGGCCCGCCAGGTCGAGTAGACGATGAAGGCGAGCAGCCCGGCCGTGGTGCCGGCGGGGGCCAGCCACCACCGGTCGGTCCGCAGGTGCCGGGCAGCGATCGCGGCCCGGGAGGCGTCGTGGACGCCGCCGGGCCGCTGCTGGGGTGGTTGTGTGCCTGTGGCCAAAGGGGACTCCGGGTGGAGTGATGAGGGGTGGCCCAGGAGGCCCGGCCGGGGGCGAAGGATCGCCCGAGGCCGGGCCAGATGGGTTCAGCGGCGTCGGATGGCTGCGCGGGGGCGGCTGCCGGGGTCAGGGAGCTCGGCGGTCGCGTGCGCCCAGGCCCTCGTCGTCGGTGTCCGTCCACAGCGCGTTGTCGTAGGGGGTGTCCGGGATGGTCACCATCCGGGACGGGTCCGGCGCCGTGGCCGGGCCCGGCTTCTGGCGCTTGGCCTGCTGTTCCAGCTGCTCGACCTTGCGCGTCAGCTCGTCCAGGTTGCGCCGTACGGCGCTCAGATCGTCTTGCAGGGACATGATTTGCCCTCACTTCCGCGGGTGCGGTGGCAACGCTCATGTGCGCCTGCGAGTGTCGCGCTTCCCGTCCCCCGTGTGAAGGGACGTGCAGCGATTGCAGGCGCGCAGGCGTGAAACGTGCGCCCCTCCCTGCCCCCCATTCTCATCCCTCTCCCGGGGGAACGCCCTCCGGCGCGCAAGTGGGATTGGTCCGCACGGGTGGGGTTGGCGGCGTGGCGCGGGGCGGCTGCGGGGGGTGTGGCCGCGCGTCGTTTTCAGTGGGTTCCGGCAACCGGTGTGATCAGCTCCATATACCGCCGAACGTGATCATGCTTCCCCCACGCCCCGCCCCGGAGGTACCACCCATGTCCCAGAGAAGGCGCAGGTCCTTGGCGCTCCTGACCTCGGGAGTCCTCGCACTGCCGCTCCTCACGGGCTGCGGCGCGGGTGAGGACGAGGGCGGCCCGGTAGCCGCCGGCCAGGACATCGCGACGACGGCCCGCGACCAGGTCGCCGACGGGGGTGTGCTGCGCTGGGCGGTGGACAGCCTGCCGGAGACCTTGAACACCTTCCAGGCCGACGCGGACGGCACCACCAACCGGATCGCCGGGGCCGTGCTGCCACAGCTGTTCGTGCTGGACGCCAAGGGACGGCCGGTGGCCAATCCCGACTACCTGGAGAAGGCCGAGGTCGTCGAGCGGGAGCCCAAGCAGGTCGTCCTGTACAAGCTGAACCAGCAGGCGGTGTGGAGCGACGGCCGGGAGGTCGGCGCGGCCGACTTCGTCGCCCAGTGGCGGGCCCTGAACGGCAAGGACTCGGCGTACTGGACGGCCCGCAACGCCGGTTACGAGCGCATCGAGAAGATCGAGCGGGGCAAGACCGACCTGGAGGTCAAGATCACCTTCGCCAAGCCGTACGCGGACTGGCGCTCGCTCTTCACCCCGCTCTACCCCAAGCAGGTCATGGGCACCCCGGACGCCTTCAACGAGGGGGCCCGCGGAGCCCTCAAGGTCACCGCCGGGCCCTTCGGCCTCGGAGCGATCGACAAGAAGGGCGGAACCGCCGCCCTGACCCGCAATCCGCGCTGGTGGGGCCAGCCGGCCAAGCTGGACACGATGGTGCTGACGGCGGTGCCGCGGGCCGAGCGCCCGGCCGCGCTGGCGGCCGGGAAGCTCGATCTGGCGGAGATCGACCGCGCGGGCGCCGACCGGATCGCGCTGGCCCGCCGGGACGCGGCACGCAAGGGCGGATCGGGCTCGGGCGGGGCCCCGGCGCACGGTCCGGGCGCCGCGATGACCCCGGCGCAGGCCACGCTGTCCTGGGCCGTCGCCTTCGGGGCGGACGAGGCCAAGGCCACCGCCGAGAAAGAGACCCGGCAGAAGCACACCGACGCGGTGAAACGGTACGCCGCCGAGCAGGACGCCCTGCGGACCTTCACCGTGCGCAAGTCCCTGGAGCCGGCCTACACCCAGCTCGCCATGAACGGGGCCTCCGGCCCGCTGTCCGACGAGCGGGTGCGCCGCGCGGTGGCCCGGGCCCTGGACCGCAAGGCGCTGGCCGAGATCGTCCTGAAGCCGCTCGGCCTCCCCGCGAAGCCGGTCGGCAGCCACCTCGCGCTGGCCGGGCAGCAGGCGTACGCCGACAACAGCGACGCCCTCGGCGGCCAGGACACCCAGGCGGCCCAGGCCCTCCTCGCGGACGCGGGCTGGCGCCGCGGCGGCAAGCTGACCGAGCCGCCGGGAGCCAAGGCCGGCCCGGAGAGCGCGGAGGGCGCGCAGGACGACGCGAAGACCCCGTCCGGCCCGGGCACCGGCAACGACGGCCTCTACATCGTGGGCCAGGACGACGAGCGCAACGGCGACCACGGCGGCACGCACGGCAGCCGCCCCGAGGGCCCCGAGGGGCACAGCGGCGACGGGGTCCTGGCCGGGATCCCGGTGAACGGCCCCGACGGCGAGATCGTCGACGCCGACGCCTTCGCTGTGAGGGCGGCCCAGGGCCTGCCCTCCCCGGTGCTGGCCCCCGCCCCCTTCGCGGCCCGGCAGCAGGCCTCCCTGCTGGCCCAGGCCGCCGCCGCGGGCGCGGTGGGCGCCGCGGGCTCCGTGGACGACGGCAAGCGCAGCCCGGCCCGCGACGGCGACGGGGCCGACCCCGCCAAGCCCTCCGCGCCCCCGGCCAAGCAGGCCGTCCGCACCTCGGGCTCCATGCTCGCCAAGGACGGCAAGGCGCTCAGCCTGCGCTTCGTCCTCCCGGCGGGCCCCGGTTCGGAGGCCCTGCGCAGCGTCGGCGAGCGGATCGCCCAGATGCTCCACAAGGTCGGCGTCAGCACCGAGATCACCAAGGTGGCCGACGAGAGCTTCTTCAAGGACCACATCGCCTCGGGCCAGTACGACCTGGCCCTCTACTCCTGGCCGGCGACCGCCTACCCCGCCACCGACGCCCGGCCGATCTTCGCCAAGCCGGAGCCGGCCGCGGACGGCTCGCTCCTCGTCGAACAGAACTACACCCGGGTCGGCACCGACCACATCGACCAGCTCTTCGACCAGGCGGTCGGCGAGCTGGACGAGAAGCAGTCCCGGGAGCTGATGCGCAAGGCGGACGCCCGGATCTGGGCCGCCGCGGGCTCGGTCCCGCTCTACCAGCGCCCGGAGCTGGTGGCGGTCAAGCCGGCCCTGGCCAACGCGGGCGCCTTCGGCCTCGGCGCCCCCCGCTACCAGGACATCGGCTGGAAGAAGCCGCCGACCGCCAAGGACAAGAAGAAGTAGTGGCGTCGCTACGCACCGCTCGTGTTAGATTACGCAACGTGTAGCCCGGGCTGGTTTCAACCCGGCTGGCGTTGATCGTGGAAGACCTGGTGTCCCGCCGTGGGCGTCAGGCGGCGTGAGTCAGGAATCCCCTTCCCTCCGGACGGGGAGGATTCAAAACCTCAGATGTGACTCAAGTCCCTTGCCCGCCGGAGCTCCGGCGGGCAGGGTCGTGGGTACCCATTGGCCCACATGAATCTCCCGCAGGATCGGGCCCGTGCACCCCACCCCGCACGGGCCCGCACTCATTCGTCCGGCCTCTTGACAGACCCCCCGGCAGGCGGTTCCCGCTGCGCGACGTACCATGGGGTAAGGCCGTGGCAGGTTTTCGCCCGGCCGAGGCGAGCGTGCCGGACCGTACGCGACGCCATCCACTATCCCGGGAGAAGCGCCGAAGTGCCCACGCGCCACGACATCCGTAACGTCGCCATCGTCGCCCACGTCGACCATGGCAAGACGACCATCGTCGATGCCATGCTCAAGCAGGCCGGTGCCTTCGCCGCCCACCAGCACCTCGACGACCGCATGATGGACTCGAACGACCTGGAGCGTGAGAAGGGCATCACGATCCTCGCCAAGAACACGGCGGTGAAGTACCACCCCAAGGACGGCGGGGCGCCCATCACGATCAACATCATCGACACCCCCGGCCACGCCGACTTCGGTGGTGAGGTCGAGCGCGGTCTGTCGATGGTGGACGCCGTCGTTCTGCTGGTGGACGCCTCCGAGGGTCCGCTGCCCCAGACCCGCTTCGTCCTGCGCAAGGCCCTGCAGGCGAACATGCCGGTCATCCTCTGCATCAACAAGACGGACCGCCCGGACTCCCGGATCGACGAGGTCGTCAACGACACGTACGACCTCTTCCTGGACCTGGACGCCACCGAGGAGCAGATCGAGTTCCCGATCGTCTACGCCTGTGGCCGTGACGGCGTCGCCTCGCTGACCAAGCCGGAGGACGGCACCGTCCCCGCGGACAGCGACAGCCTGGAGCCGTTCTTCTCCACCATCCTGGCCCACGTGCCGGCCCCGGTGTACGACGACGAGGCGCCGCTGCAGGCCCACGTCACCAACCTGGACGCCGACAACTTCCTGGGCCGCATCGCCCTGGTCCGCGTCGAGCAGGGCGAGCTGCGCAAGGGCCAGACCGTCACCTGGATCAAGCGTGACGGCACGATGTCGAACGTCCGCATCACCGAGCTGATGATGACCGAGGCGCTCACCCGCAAGCCGGCCGAGGTGGCGGGCCCGGGTGACATCTGCGCGGTCGCCGGTTTCCCCGACATCATGATCGGCGAGACCCTGGCCGACCCGGAGAACCCGATCGCCCTGCCGCTGATCTCGGTGGACGAGCCGGCGATCTCCATGACCATCGGTACGAACACCTCCCCGATGGTCGGCCGCGGCGGCACGGGCAAGGGCGCGGACGCCAAGTCCGCCGTCAAGGACCGCAAGGTCACCGCGCGCCAGGTCAAGGACCGCCTCGACCGCGAGCTGATCGGTAACGTCTCGCTCCGCGTGCTCGACACCGAGCGCCCGGACGCCTGGGAGGTCCAGGGCCGTGGTGAGCTCGCGCTCGCCATCCTGGTCGAGCAGATGCGCCGCGAGGGCTTCGAGCTGACCATCGGCAAGCCGCAGGTGGTCACGCAGGAGATCGACGGCAAGGTGCACGAGCCGGTCGAGCGCATGACGGTCGACGTCCCCGAGGAGCACATGGGCGCGGTCACGCAGCTCATGGGCGTCCGCAAGGGCCGCATGGACAACATGTCGAACCACGGCTCCGGCTGGGTCCGCATGGAGTTCGTCGTCCCGTCCCGCGGCCTCATCGGCTTCCGTACGGAGTTCCTGACGAACACCCGCGGTACGGGTATCGCCCACTCGATCCACGAGGGCCACGAGCCGTGGTTCGGCCAGCTGGTCACCCGTAACAACGGTTCGCTGGTCGCCGACCGCTCCGGTTCGGTCACGCCGTTCGCGATGATCAACCTGCAGGAGCGCGGCGTCCTGTTCACCGAGCCCGGCACCGAGGTGTACGAGGGCATGATCGTCGGCGAGAACTCGCGCGCCGACGACATGGACGTGAACATCACCAAGGAGAAGAAGCTCACCAACATGCGTGCGGCTTCCGCGGACAACACCGAGAACGTGGTGCCGCCGCGCAGGCTCTCCCTGGAGCAGTCCCTGGAGTTCTGCCGCGACGACGAGTGCGTCGAGGTGACCCCGGAGGCCGTCCGCATCCGCAAGGTCGTCCTGGACCAGAAGGAGCGCTCGCGCACCGCGTCGCGCGCCAAGTCCGCCAAGTAGTACCCGGTTCCCTCCCAGTCGCCGCTAGGGCGGCGGCCGGGTTGGCCGGATCATCACAGAACGCAGCAGCCCCTCCCGTCACGGAGTCCGTGACGGGAGGGGCTGTTCGCTTTTGTCAAGCGGATTATTGCGTTCTGGTGTCCGCATACCGACCGTGACACTCCGGAAGGTGAGCTAACCGTCCGTTTCGCACGTGTCTGTCTCCTATCCGTTTGTCCGGATTTCGGGTTTTCGACATGCGGTGATGTTGTGAAAACGAGACCACTTAAGTGTGGTTTACGGTCTGGGCGTCCCTGAGGATGGCTCCATTGAGCTCGGGTCAATGGGTCACGCGCTGTGGGGAGCGCCGACTCACGAGCACACACGATGGGGCCGGAATTCGCTGTCAGGGGTGTCAGCGGGCGCCGGGCCCTTCACGTATCGACAGTGACTCCTGAGGAGGCAGTTACCCATGCGCGGAGCAACGAGCGCCAAGTGGGTCGTGGGTGCCGTCATCGTGGCGATGGCGGCCACGGCTTGTGGTACCGGCAAGGACGACGCCAAGAGCGGCGGCGGCAACATCACCGTGCAGCTCGGTGAGCCCCAGCACGGACTGGTGGGCCAGAACACCGCCGAGTCCGAGGGCGCCGAGGTCCTGAACGCGGTCTTCACCGCGCTGGTCTCGTACGACAACAAGACCAACGACGTCCAGCTGGCGGCCGCCGAGTCGATCACCACGACCGACTCGAAGACCTGGACCATCAAGGTCAAGGACGGCTTCACCTTCCACAACGGCGAGAAGCTCGACGCGCAGTCGTTCGTCCGTGCCTGGAACTGGGGCGCCAACCAGGAGAACGCGGCCGAGGGCATGCCGTTCTTCTCGAAGATCGAGGGCGCCGACGAGCTGGCCCCGGGCAAGGACAAGAAGCCCACGGCCAAGGAGCTCAAGGGCCTCAAGATCGTCGACGAGATGACCTTCACCGTCACGCTGAAGGAAGCCTTCTCGCAGTTCAAGACGATGCTCGGCTACAACGCCTTCTACCCGCTGCCGAAGGCGTTCGAGGCGGACCCGAAGGCCTTCGGCGAGAAGCCGATCGGCAACGGCCCCTTCCAGATGGACGGCGCCTGGGAGCACAACAAGCAGATCAAGGTCAAGCGGTACGACAAGTACCCGGCCGAGGGTCGCGCCAAGCTCGAGGGCGTCACCTTCCGGATCTACGACAACCTGGACACGGCGTACAACGACCTTCGCGCCGACACCATCCAGATCACGGACAAGCTCCCCGTCTCCGCGATGGCCAGCGTCTCGCAGGAGTTCGGCGACCGCTACATCTACAAGCCCGAGTCCGGCGTCGGCTACATCGGCCTGCCGCTCGCGCAGAACCCCGAGGCGTTCGGCAAGGTCGAGATCCGCAAGGCCATCTCGATGGCCATCGACCGGGACGCGATCACCAAGACGATCTTCAACAACACCCGTAAGCCGGCCGACGACTTCGTCAGCCCGATCATCCCGGGCTACCGCAAGGGTGCGCTCGGCGAGGCCGGCACGTACAACCCGACCAAGGCGAAGGAACTCTTCACCCAGGCGGGCGGCGTCCCCGGCAACAAGATCGAGCTCGGCTACAACGCCGACGGCGGCCACAAGGAGTGGATCGAGGCCGTCGCGAACCAGCTGAAGACGAACCTCGGCATCGAGGTCACCGCCAAGCCGTTCACCAAGTTCGGCGAGATGCTGGACGACCTGGGTGCCTCGAAGTACAAGGGCGCCTTCCGTATGGGCTGGGTCATGGACTACCCGGCCATGGAGAACTACCTCCGTCCGATCTTCTCGAAGGTCGCGATCGAGAACGGCTCCAACTACGGGCACTACGTGAACGAGGACTTCGAGAAGCTCCTCTCCGAGGCCGACAAGGCCCCGGACGCGGCTGCGGGCCAGAAGCTGTACCAGCAGGCCGACGACATCCTCGTCAAGGACCTGCCGTACATCCCGGTCTTCACCTACATGTCTTCTTCGGCCTACTCCAAGACCGTGAAGAACGTCGAGGTCGACGCCCAGGGCCGCATGGACCTGGCCAAGGTCGAGCTCAACTAACACCCCTCTTCACCAAGGGAATCCGGGGGCGGACAGGCGGAAGACATCATTCCGCCTGTCTGCCCCTTACCCCTGCTCTTCTGTTGGAGGTCTGATGGGCCGCTACCTCATCCGCCGACTCATACAGGCGATCCCTGTTCTGATCGGTGCCACGTTCCTCATCTACTGGCTGTCCTTCAAGCTCCCCGGTGACCCGATTCAGGCACTGGCCGGCGAGAAGAAGGCAGACCCGATCGTCGCGGCGATGCTGCGCGAGAAGTACCACCTCGACGACTCCTTCCTGCTGCAGTACTGGAACTACATCTCCAATCTGTTCCAGGGGAACTTCGGCGAGACCCTGACCGGACGCTCCGTCTGGGACAAGATCACCGAAGCCTTCCCGTACACGGTGAACCTCGCCCTCATGTCCTTCCTGATCGAGGCCGTCGTCGGCGTGGTGGCCGGCATCATGGCCGCGCTGCGCCGCGGCAAGTTCCTCGACCAGCTCGTACTCCTCTCGACGCTGCTGGTCATCTCCATCCCCGTCTTCGTCAGCGGCTTCGTGCTCCAGCTGGCCCTCGGCGTGAAGTTGAAGACCGAGTGGGGCATCGACTGGTTCCCGGTCTCCTTCAACGAGAACGACGGGCTCATCGCGTACCTCATCCCGGCGCTGGTGCTCGCCTCCACCTCGCTGGCGTACGTGGCACGACTGACCCGTACCAGCCTCATGGAGACGATGCGGTCCGACTACGTGCGCACCGCGACCGCCAAGGGCCTGCCGCGCCGCCGCGTCGTCGTGAACCACGCGCTGCGCAACGCGCTCATCCCGATCGTCACCTTCCTCGGCGCCGACCTCGGCTCGCTGATGGGCGGCGCGGTCATCACGGAGAAGATCTTCAACATCCACGGGATCGGCGGCCTGCTGGCCGAATCGGTCTACCGCAAGGAAGGCACCGTGATCGTGGGCGTCGTCTCGCTCCTGATCATCGTGTATCTCGTCGCCAACCTGATCGTGGACATGCTCTACGCCGTGCTCGACCCGAGGATCCGCTATGCGTGACACAACTACGGTGGGTGATGAGTTGACCGACACCCAGACCGCCGGAGCTCCCTCCGCGAGCGGCACGGTCGCCAAGGGCGCGGGCAAGAAGCCCAAGAAGGACCGCGAGGCCAGCCTCTGGTCGGACGCCGTCTCGGACCTGCGCCGCAACCCCATCTTCCTGATCGGCGCCGCAGTGGTGCTGTTCCTGCTGGTCCTGTCGGCCGTCCCCGGATGGTTCACCGACGGGAGCCCGTTCACGGCCGGCGCCTGCACGCTGCAGGACTCCCTGAAGCCGCCGAGCGGCGACCACTGGTTCGGCTTCGACATCCAGGGCTGCGACGTCTACACCCGCACCATCTGGGCCGCCCAGAACTCGGTCATCGTCGGTGTCGTCACCACCACCCTGGTGCTGGTCGTCGGCGGTCTGCTCGGCCTGCTGGCCGGCTGGGCCGGAGGCTTCGTGGACAGCATCCTGTCCCGCTTCACCGAGATCTTCTTCGCCATCCCGCTGCTCCTCGGCGGCATGCTGATCATGTCGGGCCTCGGCAAGGGCAACGCTTGGACGGTCGCGGTCGTGCTGGCCACCCTCGGCTGGCCGCAGATCTTCCGCATCATGCGGTCCTCGGTGCTGCAGAACAAGAACAACGACTACGTGATGGCCGCCCGCGCCCTCGGCGCCGGCACGCTGCGCATCACCCTGCGGCACATCCTGCCGAACGCCGTCGCCCCCGTCATCGTGGTCGGCGCGATCAGCCTCGGTGTGTACATCTCCGCCGAGGCGGCCCTGTCGTTCCTCGGCATCGGCGTCCAGTCGCCGGAGATCTCCTGGGGCCTGATGGTCAGCGACGCCAAGGACCGCTGGCTCCAGGCACCTCACGTGCTCCTCTTCCCGGCCGCCGCGCTGAGCATCACCGTGCTCGCGTTCATCATGGTCGGCGACGCGGTGCGCGACGCCCTCGACCCGAAGCTGCGCTGAGGAAGGGCGTACGTTGACCATCATCGACAAGACCTCGAACGTCCCCGCGCCCCGTTCGGCGCCGGAGGGGACCCCCCTGCTCGAAGTGCGCGACCTGCACGTCGAGTTCCACACCCGCGACGGTGTCGCCAAGGCCGTCAACGGTGTCTCGTACTCCGTGAACGCCGGCGAGACCCTCGCCGTCCTCGGCGAGTCCGGCTCGGGCAAGTCCGTGACGGCGCAGGCCATCATGGGCATCCTCGACATGCCCCCGGGCAAGATCCCGTCCGGCGAGATCCTGTTCCAGGGCACCGACCTGCTCAAGCTCCCCGCCGAGGAGTTCCGCAAGGTCCGCGGCCAGAAGATCGCCATGATCTTCCAGGACGCGCTGTCCTCGCTGAACCCGGTGCACACCGTCGGCGCCCAGCTCGGCGAGATGTTCCGCGTGCACCGCGGGCTCTCCAAGAAGGACGCCACGGCCAAGGCCGTCGAGCTCATGGACCGGGTGAAGATCCCCGCCGCCAAGGCGCGCGTGGGCGACTACCCGCACCAGTTCTCCGGCGGTATGCGCCAGCGCATCATGATCGCCATGGCGATGGCCCTGGAGCCCGACCTGATCATCGCCGACGAGCCCACCACGGCTCTCGACGTGACGGTCCAGGCCCAGGTCATGGACCTGCTCGCGGAGCTCCAGCGCGAGATGAACATGGGCCTGATCCTGATCACCCACGACCTCGGCGTCGTCGCCGACGTCGCGGACAAGATCGCCGTCATGTACGGCGGCCGGATCGTCGAGAACGCCCCGGTCCACGAGATCTACAAGCGCCCCGCGCACCCGTACACCCGCGGCCTGCTCGACTCGATCCCGCGCCTGGACCAGAAGGGCCAGGAGCTCTACGCGATCAAGGGCCTGCCGCCCAACCTGCTCAACATCCCCTCGGGCTGCGCCTTCAACCCGCGCTGCCCCATGGCACAGGACATCTGCCGCACGGACGTTCCCGTCCTGCACCAGGTGACCGAGCAGGACGGCACCGAGCTGCCCGGCCGCGGCAGCGCGTGCCACTTCTGGAAGGAGCAGATCCATGGCTGAGCTCACCAAGCCCAAGGGCGAGCCGATCCTCCAGGTGCGCAACCTGGTCAAGCACTTCCCGCTGACCCAGGGAATCCTGTTCAAGAAGCAGGTCGGCGCGGTCAAGGCCGTCGACGGGGTCTCCTTCGACCTGTACCAGGGCGAGACCCTCGGCATCGTCGGCGAGTCCGGCTGTGGCAAGTCCACCGTCGCCAAGCTGCTGATGAGCCTGGAGACGGCCACGGCCGGCGAGGTCTTCTACAAGGGCCAGGACATCACCAAGCTGACCGGCAAGGCCCTCAAGGCCGTCCGCCGCAACATCCAGATGGTGTTCCAGGACCCGTACACCTCGCTGAACCCGCGCATGACGGTCGGCGACATCATCGGCGAGCCGTACGAGATCCACCCCGAGGTGGCTCCCAAGGGCGACCGGCGCCGCAAGGTCCAGGAGCTCCTGGACGTCGTGGGCCTCAACCCGGAGTACATCAACCGCTACCCGCACCAGTTCTCCGGCGGCCAGCGCCAGCGCATCGGCATCGCCCGCGGCCTCGCGCTCAACCCGGAGATCATCATCTGCGACGAGCCGGTCTCCGCGCTCGACGTGTCGGTGCAGGCGCAGGTCATCAACCTGATGGGGAAGCTCCAGGACGAGTTCAACCTGTCCTACCTCTTCATCGCGCACGACCTCTCGATCGTCCGGCACATCTCGGACCGCGTGGGCGTCATGTACCTGGGCAAGATGGCCGAGATCGGCTCCGACGCCGAGATCTACGACCACCCCACCCACCCGTACACCCAGGCGCTGCTCTCCGCCGTGCCGGTGCCGGACCCGGACGCCCGCGAGGGCCGCGACCGGATCATCCTCACCGGTGACGTGCCGTCCCCGGCCAACCCGCCGTCGGGCTGCCGCTTCCGCACCCGCTGCTGGAAGGCGCAGGACAAGTGCGCCACGGAGGAGCCGCTGCTGGCGATCCCGACGCGCTTCCAGGGTGTGAACACCCCGGCCGCGCACGAGTCGGCGTGCCACTTCGCGGAGGAGAGGGCCGTTCTGGCCGTCTGACCCCCGCCGTACGTCACCAGGGCGCCCGGACCGGATCACCATCCGGCCCGGGCGCCCTGGCGTTTCCCCTGCGGGGGAGCGGGGGCCGCGGGTGCGGCGCCGTCGCGGGGGCTCCGCCCCCGAGCCCCCGCGCCTCAATCGCCGGCGAGGCTCAAGATCGGACGGAGAGGCGCTGCCCGAAAGGGAGTTGCGCGGACAGGCCGAGCCCCGTGACAGTGAGCGGATGCGAGAAACGTACCCGCTGACCGTCCGACCCGCCGGGCCCGGGGACGCGTCCGACATCTGCGCCCTGCTCAACGCCGTCGACGTGATCGAGATCGGCCGTCCCGAAACCGACCTCGGCACCGTCGAAGCGGACCTCAACCACCCCGAAGTCGACCTGGCCACCGACTCCTGGCTCGCCTTCCAGGACGGCCGGCTCGTGGCCTACGCCCTCGTCTGGACGGACTCCGGGCCGGGCCGCGTCGACGGCGACCACTACGTCCTGCCCGACCACCCGCAGGCCGCCGTCCGGCTGCTGGAGCTCATGGAGGCCCGGGCCCGCGAACTGGCCGCCGGGGCCGCGCAGGGCCGACTGCGGCTCCAGCTCAACATCAAACCCACCCTCGACCTCTCCCTGCTCACCGCGCGCGGCTACCGCACCGTCCGCCGCTACCAGGTCATGACCCGCGCCCTCGCCCCGGCCACCGACCTCCCCCCGGCCCCTCCCGCCGGACTCACCCTGCGCCACTGCGGCACCGACGAGGCCGACCGCCGCCGGGCCCACGCCCTGGTCGAGGAGACCTTCGCGGCCCACTTCGGCCACGTGGAGCGCGCGTACGAGCCCTGGCTCGACCACCTCGACGCCCGCAAGCTCGACTGGTCCCTCGTATGGATCGCCTCCCTGCCCGGCGAGGGCGACGTGGCCGTGCTGCTCACCCGGGACGACCGTACGAGCATGGGCTGGATGAGCCACATCGGCGTACGGCAGGACCTGCGCGGCCGCGGCATCGGAGGCTTCCTGCTGCGCCACGGCTTCGCCGCCTACGCGGCCCGCGGCCGCGACACCGTCGGCCTGGGCGTGGACACCGCCAACGAAACCGGCGCACTCGCGCTCTACGAGGCGCACGGCATGCGCCTGCACTACGCGGTGGACACCTGGGAGCTGCCTTTGCACTCGGAGGGGTGAAAGGCTCGTGACGCGCGGGCGCAATTGGGCCAACCGGGAGTGTGTGATCCCTCACTTGGGGTGACAGTGACCCCAAGCGAGTCTTGGGATCCCTAGGAGGCACTCCATGCGCGGAGCCACCCACGCCAAGTGGGCCGCATGTGCAATGGTCGTCGCCCTCGCGGCGACGGCCTGCGGCGGCGGAAGCGACAGCGGCGGAGGCGGTGGCGACGCGGGGATCGTCAGCTCCTCGTGGGGTGACCCGCAGAACCCGCTGGAGCCCGCCAACACCAACGAGGTGCAGGGCGGCAAGGTCCTCGACATGCTCTTCCGGGGCCTGAAGCGGTACGACCCCAAGACCGGCGAGGCGAACAACTTCCTCGCGGAGAAGATCGAGACGACCGACAGCCAGAACTTCACGATCACGCTGAAGGACGGCTGGAAGTTCAGCAACGACGAGCCGGTCACCGCCCAGTCCTTCGTGGACGCATGGAACTACGCGGCGGACGTGCGCAACAAGCAGAACAACTCCCCGTTCTTCTCGGACATCGTCGGCTACGCGGACGTGCACCCGGCCTCCGGCGAGCCCAAGTCGAAGACGATGTCCGGCCTGGTCGTCAAGGACCCCAAAACCTTCACGGTCGCCCTGAAGTCGAAGTTCTCCACCTGGCCCGAGACCCTCGGCTACCAGGCCTTCTCCCCCCTGCCCAAGGCCTTCTTCACCGACCACTCCGGCTGGCTCGCCAAGCCGATCGGCAACGGCCCGTACACGGTGGACTCGTACACCAAGGGCACCGGCATGAAGCTGCGCAAGTGGGACGCGTACCCCGGTGAGGACAAGGCGCAGAACGGCGGCGTGGACCTCAAGGTCTACACGGACAACAACACCGCCTACACCGACCTGATCTCCGGCAACCTCGACCTCGTCGACGACGTGCCGGCGCAGCAGCTGAAGAACGTGCAGAACGACCTCGGCGACCGGTACATCAACCAGCCGGCCCTCATCATCCAGACCCTCACCTTCCCGCTGTACGACCCCCAGTGGAGCAAGGAGGGCACGGAGAAGGTCCGCCGCGGCATCTCGATGGCGATCAACCGCGACGAGATCACCAAGCAGATCTTCCGGGACACCCGCACCCCGGCCAAGGACTGGACCTCGCCCGCCCTCGGCGAGAAGGGCGGCTTCAACGCCACGCTCTGCGGCGACGCCTGCACGTTCGATCCCGAGGCGGCCAAGAAGCTCATCCAGGAGGCCGGCGGGCTGCCCGGCGGCAAGGTCACCCTGACGTCCAACGTGGACACCGGCTCGCACCGCGACTGGATGGACGCCGTCTGCAACAGCATCAACAACGCGCTGAAGGAGGGGCCGGTCTGCACGGTCAACCCCATCGGCACCTTCGCGGACTTCCGCAACCAGCAGAGCGCCTTCAAGCTGACCGGCCCCTTCCGCTCCGGCTGGCAGGCCGACTACCCGCTGATCCAGAACTTCCTGCAGCCGCTGTACTACACGGGCGCCTCCTCCAACTACGGCAAGTTCAGCAACCCGGACTTCGACAAGCTCGTCGACGAGGCCAACCAGGAGAGTGACGCCGCCAAGGCCATCGCGAAGTTCCAGGACGCCGAGAAGATCCTCGCCGAGCAGATGCCCTCCATCCCGCTCTGGTACCAGAACGGCAGCGCCGGGCACTCCGAGCGGATCTCCGACGTCGCGCTGAACCAGTTCAGCGTCCCGGTCTACAACGAGATCAAGGTCAGCTGACCCCTCCGACGGATCGATCCTGGAGCAGTCCATGGGACGTTATGTGATCCGGCGGCTGCTCCAGATGATCCCGGTGTTCATCGGCAGCACGTTCCTGATCTTCTTCATGGTGTACGCGCTCGGCGACCCGGTCGCGGCCCTCTTCGGAGACAAGGCCCCCGACCCCGCCACCGCCGCGCGCATCCGCAAGGACCTCTACCTCGACCGCCCCCTGTGGGAGCAGTACCTCCACTACATGGGCCAGATCTTCCAGGGCGACTTCGGGACCGCCTTCAACGGCCAGCCGGTCACCGAGCTGATGGCCTCGGCCTTCCCCGTCACCCTGCGCCTGACCGTCGTCGCGATCCTCATCGAGATCCTCGTCGGCATCACCCTGGGCGTGATCAGCGGCCTGCGCCGCGGCAAGGCCATCGACACCTCCGTACTGGTGCTCACGCTCGTGGTCATCTCGGTGCCCACGTTCGTGACGGGCTACCTGCTGCAGTTCGTCTTCGGCGTCAAATGGGGCTGGGTGCGTCCCACGGTCTCCCCGGACGCCCCCTTCAACGAGCTGATCCTGCCCGGCATCGTGCTCGCGCTGGTCTCCCTCGCCTACGTCACCCGGCTCACGCGGACCTCCATCGCCGAGAACGTCAAGGCCGACTACGTCCGCACCGCCGTCGCCAAGGGCCTTCCGCGCCGCCGGGTCATCACCCGCCACCTGCTGCGCAACTCCCTGATCCCGGTGGTCACCTTCATCGGCACCGACATCGGCGCCCTCATGGGCGGCGCGATCGTCACCGAGCGGATCTTCAACATCCACGGCGTCGGCTACCAGCTCTACCAGGGCATCCTGCGCAACAACTCGCCCACGGTCGTCGGCTTCGTGACCATCCTCGTCATCGTCTTCCTGCTGGCGAACCTGCTCGTCGACCTGCTCTACGCGGTCCTGGACCCGAGGATCCGTTATGCCTGAGCCCGACCCCGAGCGTCCCGAGCGTTCCGAGGGCCCCGGCGGCTACGACCCCGTCGGCCCCCGCCCGCGCGAGGCGATGTCCCCCACCGGTCAGGGCGGAGCCATGGATCTTGCCCTGGAAGAGGCCGAGAGCGTCGAGGGCATCGAGAAGGTCCACGGCGCGCCGGGCGGCCCCGGCCCCTCCGAGCTGTATCCATCAGCCGCCTCCGGCGGACGGGCCCGCTCGCTGTGGTCCGACGCCTGGCACCAGCTGCGGCGCAACCCCGTCTTCATCGTCTCCTCGCTGATGATCCTCTTCCTCGTGATCATCGCCATCTGGCCCCAGCTCATCGCCAGCGGCGACCCCCTGCACTGCGAGCTGTCCAAATCCCAGCAGGGCTCCGCCCCCGGCCACCCCTTCGGCTACGACACCCAGGGCTGCGACGTGTACACCCGTACCGTCTACGGCGCCCGCGCCTCCATCACCGTCGGAGTCTGCGCCACCCTCGGCGCCGCCCTGCTCGGCTCCGCGCTCGGCGGGCTCGCCGGCTTCTTCGGCGGCTGGGGCGACGCGCTGCTGTCCCGGGTCGCCGACATCTTCTTCGGCATCCCGGTCATCCTCGGCGGCCTGGTCTTCCTGTCCGTGGTCACCAGCACCACCGTCTGGCCCGTCGTCGGCTTCATCGTGCTGCTTGGCTGGCCCCAGCTCGCCCGCATCGCCCGCGGCTCGGTGATCACCGCCAAACAGAACGACTACGTCCAGGCCGCCCGGGCGCTCGGCGCGGGCAACGGCCGGATGCTGATGCGGCACGTGGCGCCGAACGCCGTCGCCCCCGTCATCGTCGTCGCCACCATCGCGCTCGGCACCTACATCGCCCTGGAGGCCACCCTGTCCTTCCTCGGCGTCGGCCTGCGCCCGCCCACGGTCTCCTGGGGCATCGACATCTCCAACGCGGCCTCGCAGATCCGCAACGCCCCGCACATGCTGCTCTATCCGGCCGGCGCGCTGAGCCTGACCGTGCTCGCCTTCATCATGCTCGGCGACGCGGTGCGCGACGCCCTCGACCCCAAGCTGCGCTGAGGAGCCCCGCACATGCTGCTCGAAGTCCGCGACCTGCACGTGGAATTCAAGACGCGCGACGGAGTCGCGAAGGCGGTCAACGGCGTCGACTACTCGGTGGACGAGGGCGAGACCCTCGCCGTGCTCGGCGAGTCCGGCTCCGGCAAGTCGGTGACCGCGCAGGCGGTCATGGGCATCCTCGACATGCCGCCCGGCCGGATCGCGGGCGGCGAGATCCTCTTCAAGGGCCGGGACCTGCTGAAGATGAAGGAGGACGAGCGCCGCAAGATCCGCGGGGCCGACATGGCCATGATCTTCCAGGACGCGCTCTCCTCCCTGAACCCCGTGCTGAGCGTGGGCGCGCAGCTCGGCGAGATGTACGAGGTCCACCGCGGGACCTCCCGCAAGGAGGCCAAGGCCAAGGCCGTCGAGCTGATGGACCGGGTGAAGATCCCGGCGGCCAAGCAGCGGGTGGGGGACTACCCGCACCAGTTCTCGGGCGGCATGCGCCAGCGCATCATGATCGCGATGGCGCTGGCCCTGGAGCCCTCGCTGATCATCGCCGACGAGCCCACCACGGCCCTGGACGTCACCGTCCAGGCCCAGGTGATGGACCTGCTGGCCGAGCTCCAGCGGGAGCTCAACATGGGCCTCATCCTGATCACCCACGACCTGGGCGTCGTCGCGGACGTGGCCGACAAGATCGCCGTCATGTATGCGGGCCGGATCGTCGAGGCGGCCCCCGTCCACGAGATCTACAAGGCGCCCGCGCACCCGTACACGCGCGGTCTGCTGGACTCCATCCCGCGGCTCGACCAGAAGGGCCAGGAGCTGTACGCCATCAAGGGCCTGCCGCCGAACCTCCTCGCCATCCCGCCCGGCTGCGCCTTCAATCCGCGCTGCCCGATTGGGCAGGCCGTCTGCCGTACGGACGTCCCGCCGCTCTACGAGGTGACCGAGTCGCCGGTGCCCCGGACCAGCGCCTGCCACTTCTGGAAGGAGTGCCTCCATGGCTGAGTCCCTTCTCGAAGTGAAGGACCTCGTCAAGCACTACCCGCTGACCCAGGGCATCGTCTTCCGCAAGCAGGTCGGCGCGGTCAAGGCCGTCGACGGGGTCTCCTTCGACCTGCGCGCCGGCGAAACGCTCGGCATCGTCGGCGAGTCCGGCTGCGGGAAGTCCACCGTGGCCAAGATGCTGGTCAACCTGGAACGGCCGACGGCGGGCGCGATCTCGTACAAGGGCGAGGACATCACCAAGCTGTCCGGGCGCGCCCTGAAGGCGGTGCGCCGCAACATCCAGATGGTGTTCCAGGACCCGTACACCTCGCTGAACCCGCGCATGACGGTCGGCGACATCATCGGGGAGCCGTACGAGATCCACCCCGAGGTCGCCCCGAAGGGCGACCGGCGGCGCAAGGTCCAGGAGCTGCTGGACGTCGTCGGCCTCAACCCCGAATACATCAACCGCTATCCGCACCAGTTCTCCGGCGGCCAGCGCCAGCGCATCGGCATCGCCCGCGGCCTGGCCCTGCGGCCCGAGATCATCGTCGCCGACGAGCCGGTCTCCGCGCTGGACGTCTCCGTCCAGGCCCAGGTGATCAACCTGCTGGAGCGGCTCCAGAACGACTTCGACCTGTCGTACGTGTTCATCGCGCACGACCTGTCGATCGTGCGGCACATCTCCGACCGGGTCGGGGTCATGTACCTGGGCCGGATCGTCGAGATCGGCTCGGACACCCAGATCTACGACCACCCCACCCACCCGTACACGCAGGCGCTGCTTTCGGCCGTGCCGGTGCCCGACCCGGAGGCCCGCGCCCACCGCGAGCGGATCATCCTCTCCGGCGACGTGCCCTCCCCGGCCAACCCGCCGTCGGGCTGCCCCTTCCGCACGCGCTGCTGGAAGGCGCAGGAGCGGTGCGTGGTGGAGGTGCCGTTGCTGGCGGTCCCGGCGGTCTTCCCGTCGGGTCCGGCGGCCCACCCCTCGTCCTGCCACTTCGCGGCGGAGAAGCAGGTGGTCCCGCCCTCGGAGCCGCCGCCGGGCCCGCCGCCGACCCCGCTGACCAAGGAATGACGGACCGATTATTTTTCGCCACCCGTGGATATGCCGCTCAATGCGGCTCAATGCCGTTTACACGGGGGCAACTTGACCGTTTCTGCCCCGAGATCTGGGGCATGCAGCCTGGGTGACGTGCGGCCGTGCGGGTGCCGACAGCCGGCCGGAGGGGCGTACAGACCTCCGGCCGGCCCTCCCCGTGACCCTGTCCGTGCGCGGCGTGCGCCCCTCGTGCTGCCGGATTTCGATCGATGCGCTGGCACGGAAAGTTATGATCCGTAGCGCACGGTGGGTATGACTCTCGCCGAGCACTGATACGCGTACCGATGTCCGCTCGACGTGGAGGTGAAACGCCGTGGCACTCTCGATCTCGGCCGTGGTGCTGCTGGCGATCATCGTATTCCTGCTGGTCCGCAGGTCGGGCCTGAAGGCGGGACACGCGGTGGTCTGTGTGCTCCTCGGTTTCTACCTGGCGAGTTCCACCATCGCCCCGACCCTGAGCCAGCTGACGTCCAACGTGGCCAGCATGATCAGTGGACTCAAGTTCTGACCCAGCCTCCGGAGGGGGTGCCTGGGCGGTCAGGCCGGGCTCGCGGCGGCCGGCACGCACGCTGGCCGCGTTCTCGTCGGTCGCCGACTCCCCCAGCTACCGCTGGGAGGTGCCCCCACGCGTCGACTCCCTCCTCGGCCTTGCCATCGCACGCACCGGCCGCCGCTCCCTGATCCGGCCTGACCGCCCAGGCACCCCCTAGGCTGGCCCCATGAACGGTCTTCCCGCCCGTCGTCTGCTCCTCGTGCACGCGCACCCGGACGACGAGTCGATCAACAACGGCGTCACCATGGCCAAGTACGCGGCCGAGGGCGCCCACGTCACCCTGGTGACCTGCACCCTCGGTGAGGAGGGGGAGGTCATCCCGCCCGGGCTCGCCCACCTGGCGGCCGGCCGCGACGACGCGCTCGGCCCCCACCGCGTCGGCGAACTCGCCGCCGCGATGGCCGAACTGGGCGTCACCGACCACCGGTTCCTCGGCGGCCCCGGCCGCTTCCGGGACTCCGGGATGATGGGCGCCCCGCAGAACCACCGCCCGGAGGCCTTCTGGTCCGCCGACGTGGACGAGGCCGCCGCGTACCTCGTGGAGGTGATCCGCGAGGTGCGCCCGCAGGTGCTCGTCACCTACGACCCGGACGGCGGCTACGGCCACCCCGACCACATCCAGGCCCACCGCGTCGCCATGCGCGCCGCCGAACTGGCCGCGGAATCCGCGTACCGGCGCGACCTCGGCGAGCCACACGCGATCGGGAAGGTCTACTGGAACCGCGTGCCCCTCTCGGTGGTCGAGGAGGGCTTCGCCAAGCTGCGCGCGGCAGGGGCCGACGCGCCCTTCCCGGGGCTGGCCTCGCCGCAGGACGTGCCCGGGGTCGTCGCCGACGAGCGGATCACCGCCGAGATCGACGCCCCGGAGGAGCTCGTGGCGGCGAAGGCGGCCGCCATGCGCGCCCACGCCACCCAGATCGCCGTGGACGGGCCCTTCTTCGCCCTCTCCAACGACCTGGCGCAGCCGCTGTTCTCCCGGGAGTACTACGAACTCGTCGCGGGCCACCCGGGCGTACCGGCGGGCGAGCGCGAGCACGACCTCTTCGCGGGGGTGGCGGCATGAGCGAGGCGCTGACGCCCGGGCGGATCGCCGCCTGTCTCGGACTGCTGGTCGCGGGCGCGCTGACCGGCGCCGCCGGCTGGCTGGTGGTGGACCTGTGGTTCCCCGGCGGCCTCGTGCTCGGGCTGCTCGCCGTCCTCGGGCTGTTCCTCGGAGGGCGGATCGCCCTCGGGGTCGGGCTCGGGGTGGGCGGCGCCGCGGCCGGGTGGTTCCTCTCGTACGTGGTGCTCAGCCTTCCGCGCCCCGAGGGGGACTTCCTGCTCAGTTCGTCCGGAATCGGTATGTACGCATACCTTTTGGGGGGAACGGTCTTCGCTGTGATGTGCGCCACGATGCGTGGGCCGTTGGATCGACCGGTTTCGGCCGCCCGGCCCGCCAAGTGACGTGGTGTCGGACCCCGTCGGGGGACCGGCCCAGGGGGGCGCGCGGGGGGCTCGGGGGGCGCTCGCACGCCGCCCGGCGGGGGTGATGAGGAACCCCTGATTCCCGGGGGTCAGTTGCGCACGGGCGGCGGCCAGTATGGTGGACGGGCCGCCGAGCTGCCCGCGCACGGTATGACGGGCGGCGGAGCCAACCGGGAGAACCTGCCTTGAGTCGTGAAACTGACAGTTCGTCCTCCGGGCCCCAGGGGCGCGGTGGAGCCGCCTACCCCTCGGGTACACCGCCGTATGGAACCGGCCAGTACCCGTCCACGGACGCTGCGGCGAACACCCCGGAGGAGAACGCTGTGACCTCGAAGCCGTCCACGCCCGATTCCGACGGGCCCAAGACCGAGACCACCCTGACGACCCGGATCCGGATCAACATCCCGGGTTCGCGGCCCATCCCGCCGGTGGTCGTCCGCAAGGCCGTGGGCAGCAACTCGGGCTCGCCGAGTGCCGAGCCCGAGGCGGGCCCGACGGCGCAGCAAGGGCCCGCGCCGACGCCCGAGTCGGCCTACGGCCCGGGGCGGGCGTCCGAGCCGCCGCTCGCGCAGCGGCCGAAGCCCCTGCCGACGCGGATCCAGGCCGAGCCGGAGCCGGCCCGCGAGCAGGGCGGCCAGGCCGGGGCCGAGGAGCCCGCCAGCAACTGGTTCGCCCCGCGCAAGACGGCCGCCCCGGCGCCCGCGCCCACACCGCCGCCCGCGCCTTCTCCGGCGCCGGGCATGGGCATGGGCGCGGCTCCGGTTCCCGGACCGGGAGCGGGCCCTGCCGGGCCTCCGGCTCCGGCCCCCGGCACCCGGATGGGCGCCCCCCGGCCTCCGGCCGGACCCGGCGCGGGCTTCGCCCCGCCCGTGCGCACCCCCGCCCCGCCGGCCTCCGACTACGGCCAGGGCTACGCCCAGCCCGGCGCCCCCGCGGCCCCGCACCCCGGTGTCCCCGGCGGCCCCGGTGTCGGCTCGACCCAGGGCTTCCCGGCGTACGGCTCCGGCGGCCAGGACGACGCCGGCCCCGTCACCGAGGCGTTCCCCGTCTACGGCACCCCGCCCGGCGGCACCCCCGTGGGCCCCACGGGCCCCGCCGGCCCCACGGGCGGCCCCGGCTACGGGACCGGCCCCGTCGGCGCCCACCCCGACGAGGCGCCGCGCTGGCCCGGACCCGAGATGCCCGGCCCCGGACCGGCCTCGGTGCGGCCCCCCGTGTCCGGGGCCTCCCGGCCCCAGCCGGGGCCCCCGTCCCCCCGCCCGGTCCCCGCGCAGCAGAAGGCCACCGCCAAGCCCGCCAAGAAGGGCCGCTCCAAGCTGGTCCTCCTCGGCGGCGCCCTGGTGGCCCTCGTCGGCGTGGCCTACGGCGCCGGGCTGCTCCTGAACCACTCCGACGTCCCCAAGGGCACCACCGTGCTCGACGTCGACATCAGCGGCAGCCGCGACGAGGCCGTCACCAAGCTCCAGACGGCCTTCGGCACCCGCGCCACCGCCCCGCTCCAGCTCAGCGTCGGCGGCAAGCAGGTCGAGCTGAAGCCCGAGAAGGCCGGCCTGACCCTGGACACCCAGACCACCGTCCGCAACGCGGCCGGCAGCGACTACAACCCGATCACCGTCATCGGCTCCCTCCTGGGCAACGAGCGCACGGCCGACGCCGTGATGCCCGTCGACGAGGAGAAGCTCCAGGTCGCGCTCCAGGAGCTGGCCGGCACCGCCGGTACGGCCACCGAGGGCACGATCAAGTTCGACACGGGCAAGGCCGTGGCCGTCCCGGGCACCCCCGGCACCACCCTCGACGCCGACGCCTCCGCCGACCAGGTCACCAAGGCCTTCCGCGACATGGTCGCCACCGGCAAGGCGGCCGTGATCGAGCTGCCGGTCACCACCAAGGCACCGGTCATCGACGAGGCCGAACTGACCCGGGCGATGAAGGAGTTCGCCGAGCCCGCGATGTCCGCCAACGCCGTCGTCAAGGTCGGCAGCAAGTCCATCGCCTTCGGCAGCAAGTCCCTGCCGAAGATCCTCAGCATGCAGGCGGTGGACGGGCACCTCGTCGAGAAATTCGACCTGGAGGCCCTGAAGGAGACCTACGGGAACACCTTCGACGGGATCACCATCACCCGCGGCACCGGCGCCAAGACCGCGGTCACCCCGCAGGACATCGCCGGCGCCCTCGGCAAGGCCCTGCGCGGCAAGACCGCGGCCGAGCGGACCGTGGTCGTGGACACCAACGCGGGCTAGCCGCCCGGTCGCCGCTCCCGGGGCTCCGCCCCGGACCCCGCGGGGGCTCCGCCCCCGGACCCCCGCGCCTCAAACGCCGGCGGGGCTGATTTCAGCCCGCCCGGCGTTTGAGGGCACGGGCGCGGAGCGCACGTATCGGGGTCGGGGGCGGAGCCCCGGGTGGGGGC